>NZ_QKTB01000038.1:0-29057 GCF_003234405.1 Curtobacterium sp. MCLR17_045 | reverse complement strand
GGCGCGCGGCACCGTGGGCGGGGGAGCCCCTCGGGGACCTGGCGCCGCTCGACCCGCCCGTGGCGTTCGGCTTCGCCTCGATGCCGAAGATCCCGCAGGTCGTCGACGTCGAGACCACGATCCGCGAACCCGCCTGACGCCGGCTGGCCCGCCCACGGTGCCGCCCGCCGGTTCCGTGCGTGCGCATGTTCCGACGATCCGCGCGTCGATCGACTCGTGTCCGGTCGCTCGATGCACACGCATCCGGTGCGTGTGCATGCAACGACGTTCCACCTGTCGATCGACGCGTGTGGTGTCGCTTCCTGCACACGCATGCACGGCTCGGAGGCCGGCGCGCGCCGGGCGGGGGCGGCGTGGCGGGCGTGCACCGGGCCTCCAGGCCGACCGCGACCGGACCGCGTCGACGCGCCGGGCTGACGCGTCCAGCGCCGGAGGGGCACACTGGTCGGAACGGTACGGCCCCGTGCACCGACGGTCGCACGTCGGCAGGAGCGGGGCGCATGACGCAAAGGAGCACCATGACCGACACACAGACGGACCAGCGCGCCGCCATCTCGGACATCGTCCACGGCGCCCACACGGCACTGCTCACCACGGTGAGCGAGGACGGGAACCTGCACGCCAGGCCCCTCGCGGTGCAGGACAAGACGTTCCACGGGACCCTGCGGTTCCTGGTGCAGGACGGCAGCGAGAAGGTCGAGGACATCGCGCGGAACCCGCACGTCAACGTCTCGATCGAGTCGCAGGGCGGGTACCTGTCCATCGCCGGGACCGCGACCGTGACCCAGGACGACTCGGTCGTCGACGAGCTGTGGTCCCCGTTCGCCGAGGCCTGGTTCCCCGAGGGCCGTCAGGACCCGTCGATCCGGCTGCTCACGGTCGAGGGGGTCTCCGTCGAGTACTGGACCCAGGACACCGGGCCGGTCGGCAGCCTGGTGCAGATGTTCAAGGCGGCGCTCGGTAAGCAGAGCCAGCCGGACACCGGCGACCACGGCACGGTCGAGCTCTGAGGCGCGACGCCTGACGCGTAGCGCGCGACGTCGTCGTCCTGTCCGGACGGCGGCGTTGCGTCGTAGCGGTGCGCCGCGCGCGGTGCTTGTGCTTGTGCGCGGTGCGCGGGCGGCGTGCCGCCGCCTGCGAGGGCTGTGCGTCAGCCGCTCACGGAGGGCCGAGCAGCCACAGCACCGCGACCAGGACCGGCTGCCCGGCCAACGCGGCCGTCACGAAGGTCCACCGCATCCAGGGCTTCGCGACCAGCTCGGGCGACCCGAACAGCGGCGCGAGCGGCATGAGCAGCCGCGGGGTCGAGGCCATCGGCAGCGACACCGCGAAGATGTAGAGCGCGTACGCGGCCGAGTACAGCACCGTCGTGGGCCCGAGCCGCAGCGTCGAGCGGCGGAGCAGCCAGATCGGGTACGTGACGAGCAGGAACACCACGATCAGGATCCCGCCCACGCCGAGCCAGCGGCCCGCGATGAGGAACCACGGCGTCAGCGGCACGAAGTCCACCCGGCCGATGAAGTTCACCCACCACGACATCTCGGTCTCCAGGTAGGCGTTCGGCGTCCCGGTGGCGTGCGAGGCGATCACCGGCCAGGCGAGCCCCGCGAGGACCATGGTCAGCCCCGCGGCGACGACCCGGACCTGCTCGCGGAGTGGGAAGCCCTCGAACACCCGGCCGGTTTCGCGCCGTGCACGGACCCACCGCACGAGTGCGACGACGCCGAGCACGAGCGGGATCGCCAGGGCACCGGGGCGGGTGAAGGCCGCGGCGACGCCGAGTGCCGTCAGTAGTCCGTAGCGCCGACGCTCCAGCGCGAGCAGCGCCCCGAACGACAGCGCGAGGAACATGCTCTCCGCGTACCCGACCTGCAGCAGGAACGACAGCGGACCGCAGCTGAAGAAGAAGACCGCCCACATCGCGGCGGCGTGCCCGGCGCGGTCCCGCACCAGGCGGTGCAGCAGGTAGGTGGCGAGCAGCCCGGCGACGATCGCCACGAGCGGGGCGCCGAGTTCGAACGGCACCCCGGTCGAGGCGGTCAGCGCCCGGATCGTGAAGGGGAACGCCGGTAGGAAGGCCCAGGCGTTCTGCGCGACGTTGCCGGCGGCGTCCAGCGGCAGCGCGTCCGGGTACCCGTGCAGCGAGATCTGCTCGTAGTACTGCCCGTCCCAGGCCACCAGGAATGCACCGAAGCCGTGCTCGTTGCCCCAGATCGCGTTGCCCGGAAGCGCGCGACCGATGAGCGGGTACGCGAGCGCGAGCCACAGGGTCGACAGGACCCGGCCGCCCGTCCAGACTAGCAGGACCGCCGCCCACGCCGGCAACGAGGCAACGGTGTCCAGGACACGTCGTCGACCGCTGGCCGTGCCCGCGGCGACCACGCCTGCACTGTCGGTGCGGCTCACGCGCGAGTTCCTCGGCGTTCGTGTGGTCGGGTCGGCACCCGGCCAGGGTAGTCGGCCCGAGCATGAGGATCGCCCGGAACTGCGCCTGGAGGCCCGTCCCGCGTCGTGTGCGCTGCGTCGCGTCCGGTGGGTGGCGGGTGCGGGGTCCGGCGGATGGTCGGTGCCGCGCCCGGTGTCCCGTCCGGTGTCCCGTCCGGTGGGCGGCCCGTCCGTGACGGCGCGGACGTCCGCGGGCATAGTCTCGGTGGGCGATGACGACGACGGCGACGACACCCAGACGACGGACGCGCAGCACGGCGGTCGCCGTGCTGGTGGCCGGGACCTTCTTCATGGAGCTCCTGGACGGCACGATCCTGGCGACCGCCGCCCCGGCCATGGGGCGTGACCTCGGGGTCGACTCCGCCGCGGTGGGCGTCACGATCACCGCGTACCTCGTGACCCTCGCGGTGTTCATCCCGGTGTCCGGCTGGCTCACCGACCGGATCGGTTCGCGGACCGTCTTCGCCGGGGCCATCGCGCTGTTCACGATCGCGTCGGCCCTGTGCGCGCTGTCCACGGGGCTGGTCGAGCTGACGCTGTGGCGCATCCTGCAAGGGCTCGGTGGAGCGCTCATGGTGCCCGTCGGCCGGCTCGTCGTGCTCCGGAGCGCCGGGCGCGAACAACTCGTCACCGCCATCGCCATCCTGACCTGGCCGGCCCTCGCCGCACCGATCATCGCGCCGTTCATCGGCGGGGTCCTCGTCGAGACGCTGTCGTGGCACTGGATCTTCCTCATCAACATCCCGCTCGGCGTCATCGCCTTCGTCGCCGCCCTGGTGCTCGTGCCACAGGAGCGTGCGGCGCAGCGGGTGCCGTTCGACTGGTTCGGGTCGCTGCTCGCCTGCGTCGGGCTCGGTTCGCTCGTGGTCATGGCCTCGCTGCTCGCGCTCGACGTCGTGCCGGTCACCGCGGTCGTCGTCTCCGGGGTCCTCGGCGCGGTCTGCTGCTGGCTCGCGATCCGGCACTTCCGCCGGGCTCCGCACCCGATCATGGGGCTCGATGCGTTCCGGCTCGAGACCTTCCGGGTGTCGCACGCCGGCGGCGGCCTGTTCCGCCTGGCGGTGTCCGCGGTGCCGTTCGTGCTCCCGCTGCTGTTCCAGGACGCCTGGGGTTGGAGCGCCGTGCTCGCCGGGTCCGCCGTGCTGTGGGTGTTCGTCGGCAACCTCGGCATCAAGCCGATGACGACCCCGTTCCTCCGTTGGTTCGGCTACCGCCCGGTGATCATCGTGTCGTCGGCCGTCGCCGCGCTGACCGTGGTCGCGATGGCGTTCATGACCGAGGGCACCCCGTTCTGGCTGCTCGCCGTCCTGCTCGTCGTCAGCGGTGCCGCCCGCTCGGTGGGCTTCACGGCGTACAACACCATCGCCTTCGCCGACGTCGAGCAGGCCGACATGACCCCCGCGAACACGCTGTCCTCGACGTTGCAGCAGACCGCCGCGGGCTTCGGTGTCGCCGTCGCCGCCGTGGTCATCCGCGCGGCCTCCGGGCTGGGCGGCGACGGGCCGTACGCAGCCGCGTTCTGGGTCATCGCCGCCCTGCTCGTGGTCGCCTGCGTGGAGGGCATCCTGATGAGTCGCACAGCGGGCGACACCGTCCGCCCGGTCCGCCGTGTCCGCGCCTGATCCCGCCGCTGTCCGTTTCCGTCACGGTCACACGGTGGAAACCCGGCAGGCGTTACAGTCTCAGCAACCGTCCGCGGTACCCGAGTACGGTGACCGCGGCAGGGTGACCGGAACACCCGGACAGGAAGGCAGCATGGCCGCGCCAGAGCAGCAGAGCACGATCGCATCAGAGCAGACCGTGCAGCCCACGCAGCTCCGTGTCGTCAGTTACAACCTCCGCGAGCACACCGCGAACAGCGAGCTCGCCGCACTGGCCGAGGCGTCCGACGCCGACGTCCTGTGCGTGCAGGAGTGCGACAGCAACGACCTCGCTCCCTCGATCGGTGGCCTCTCGCTCGCCGCGTCGACCCGCACCAACCGGCTCGGGCTCGCGATCTACAAGCGCGACGACCGCTTCGAGGTGCAGGACTTCAGCATCCACTCGCTGCAGAAGTCGCTGCACGACCGGGTCCTCGCACCCGCGCACGAACGGCTCATCGCGATGCACCTGCGCGACACCGAGGCCGACGCCGAGGTCGTCGTCGCGTCGTTCCACGCCTCGCCCCTGACCGCGACGAACTCCCTGCGCCGCAAGCAGATCGAGGCCGCGCACCAGTTCCTGCGCGAGCTGGCGAAGGACGTCCCCGCGGTCATGGTCGGCGACTTCAACTACCCGTGGTTCCAGACGAACCTGCGCCGCAAGATCGAGCAGGGCGGGTTCGCGCTGTCGCTGTCCGACCAGCCGACGTACCTGCGCTACCGCAAGTTCACGGGCCACTTCGACTTCGCGACGAGTGTCGGCCTGCACATCGCCGGCGTCGAGACCCTGCCGGCCGGCATCTCGGACCACCGCCCGATCCTGGTGCGTGCCCACTACGAGCACCCCGGCGAGACCGGCGCTGTCACCACCGTCGAGGCTCCCGCCGCCTGACCCACGTCGGCGCCGCTCGTGCCGACCGCCGAGGTCGCACGACATGCCGCGTGCGCATCGCCGAGTGGTCGGGAACTGTCGGTTACGGGGGCGTCGGGCGACGGTTCGTGCGACCTCGGCGGAGGTGAGCGGGGAGTCGTGACCGCTCGGCAGGGGGCCTTCGGGCGCGTCGGCGGTGCGTGCCGAGGTCGCACGACGTGCCGCGTGCGTGCCGCCGAGTGGTCGCAAACTGTTGGTTGCGGGGGCGTCGGGCGACGGTTCGTGCGACTTCGGCGGAGGTGAGCGGGGAGTCGTGACCGCTCGGCAGCACGTGCCGAGGTTGCACGACGTGCCGCGTGCGTGCCGCCGAGTGGTCGGGAACTGTTGGTTGCGGGGGCGTCGGGCGACGGTTCGTGCGACCTCGGCGGAGGTGAGCGGGGAGTTCCGACCGCTCGGCAGGGGGGCCTTCGGGTGCGTCGGCGGTGCGTGCCGAGGTCGCACGACATGCCGCGGGTGTGGCGCCGAGTGGTCGGGAACTGTTGGTTGCGGGGGCGTCGGGCGACGGTTCGTGCGACCTCAGCGGAGGTGAGCGGGGAGTCGTGACCGCTCGGCGCACGACGCTGGGCGCGTCCGTCCGGGCGGCGACGCACCGGAGGCCCGGTGCCGGTCTCGTGGACCGGCACCGGGCCTCCAGGGAGTCGCCCTCAGAACCCGCGAGCCGCGAGCAAGCGTCAGCGACGCAGCGTCGCCCGCGCCAAGCGGTTGCCGATGAACTGGCCGAGCTGCACGATGACGACGATCGCCGCCACCGAGACGTAGACCACCCACCAGTCGTAGCGCTGCGAGCCGTAGGTGATCGCGTACTCGCCGAGCCCGCCACCACCGATCAGCGCACCCTGCGCCGTCATGTCGACGATGCCGATGTAGATGAACGTGTAGCCGAGGATCAGGGGGCCGAGACCCTCGGGGATGAGCACGGTCAGCAGGATCGAGACCGGGTGCGCACCCGAGGCCCGAGCCGCCTCGACGACGCCCGGGTCGACCGACAGCAGGTTCTGCTCGACGATCCGGGACACCGCGAAGGCCGCGGCCAACGAGATCGCGAAGGTCACCGCGGGGACACCGATCGTGGTCTGCACGACGACCCGCGACAGCGGCGCGATCGCCGCGAGGAAGATCACGAACGGGATCGGGCGGATCAGGTTCACGAACACGTTGAGCACCGTGTACGCGGTGCGGTTGCCGAGGACGTTGCCCGGCCGGGTCGCGTAGAGCAGCAGGCCGAGCGCGAGGCCGATGACCCCGGCGATGACCAGCGAGATCAGCGACATCACGATGGTGTCGCGGATGGCGGCGAGGAAGACGTCGAACGTGTCGATCACGCTCTGGAACGAGTTGTTGTTCACGCGGCGGCCTCCTCGTCGGTCGTGACGCCGTCAGCGCGGAGTGCGGCGATCGCGGCGTCGATGGCGCCGGACCGGCCGGAACCGCCTGGCCCACCGGGACCGCCACTGGCGTCGCTCAGCTCGTAGGTGAGCGACCCGATCCGACGCTCCCGGATCTCGCCGACCCCGCCGTAGACGAGCTCGGCGGAGACCCGGGCGGCCCGGAACGCGGCGTCGATGCGGTTCTGCAGCCCGGCCTCGTCGGTGATCTGCACCGTGACGAGCCGACCCGGGTGGCGGTCCCGCAGGCGCCGGAGCGTCTCGGCGGAGGGCCGGTCGTGCAGCGCGGTGCGGACGAAGCGCTGCGCGGCGCCGGTCTTCGGGGTCGAGAACACGTCGTAGACGTCGCCGACCTCGACGACCCGCCCCTGCTCCATCACGGCGACCCGGTCGGCGATCTGCCGGACGGCGTCCATCTCGTGCGTGATCACGATGATGGTGACGCCGAGCTCTCGGTTGACCCGGCGGAGCAGCGCGAGCACCTCGGAGGTGGTCTCCGGGTCGAGGGCGCTGGTCGCCTCGTCGGCGAGCAGCAGGTCGGGCGACGCGGCGAGGGCGCGGGCGATGCCGACGCGCTGCTTCTGGCCGCCGGACAGCTGCTCCGGGTAGGCGTGGGCGCGCTCGAGCAGGCCGACGAAGTCGAGCAGCTCGGCGACGCGACGGTTCCGCTCGGCCTTCGGCACACCGGCGACCTTGAGCGGGTACGCGACGTTGCCGGCGATCGTGCGGGACCGGAACAGGTTGAACTGCTGGAAGATCATCCCGATGTTGCGACGCGCCAGACGGCGGTCCCGCTCGGGGATCGCCGTCAGTTCGCGGCCCGCGACGGTCACCGTGCCGGAGCTCGGCAGCTCCAGCGCGTTGACCAGGCGGACCAGGGTGGACTTGCCGGCACCGGAGTACCCGATGACGCCGAGGACCTCTCCCTGGTGCACGTCCAGGGAGACGTCCTCGACGGCCACCACGGTCTCGCCGGTGTCGGCGCGGCGGTAGTGCTTCGAGACGCCGCGGAGTTCGACGAGGACCGGCACTACTGCTTGGCCGCCTTCGCGTCCTGCTCGACCTGGGCGAGCTCGTCCTGCAGCTTCGAGGCGCTCTCGTCGCGGGCGACGGCCTCGGGCAGGTCCTTCGCGAAGGCCTTCTGCACGGCGTCGTCCTGGAACAGCTCCGCGAGGTCGAGGTAGGTCTTGTTGCCCTTGTCCTCGTCGCGGACGGCGAAGACGTTCACGTACGGGGCGGCGCTCGCGCTCGAGGGGTCGTCCTGGTAGATCGCGTCCGAGATCGGCAGACCGGCGGCGGTGGCGAAGTTGTTGTTCACGACGGCGGCGGCGACGGAGCCCTGCTGCAGCGCGTTCGCGGTCTGCGAGGCGTCGAGGGGCTGGACGTCGACCTTCTTCGTCTCGATGTCGTCGGCGGTGGAGAACGCCGAGCCGCCGTCCTTCAGGGTGATCAGGTCGGCCGCCTGCAGGATCAGGAGCGCACGGGCCTGGTTGATCGAGTCGTTCGGGATCGCGACCTTGGCGTTCGCGGGCAGCTCGGACGGCTTGTCGTACTTCGTCGCGTAGAGCGGCAGTGGGTACACGGCGGTCGAGCCGATCGGCTGCAGGTCGTCGTTCGAGGTGACGTTGTAGTCCGCCAGGTACTGGATGTGCTGGAACTGGTTGATGTCCAGCTGGCCGTCCTTGAGGGCGGGGTTCGGCAGCGAGTAGTCCGAGAAGTTCGTCAGCTTGACGGTGACGTTGAGCTTGTCCTTCGCGAGCTTCGTGTACGTGCTCCAGTAGCCGAGCGACTTGTCCGCGACACCGATCGTGACGGTCTTCGGGGCGGCGTCGCCGGCGGCACCGGCGTCGTTGCTCCCGGATCGGAGGGCTCCGACGACGACGGCGACGACGATCGCCACGACGACGATCGCGGCCGCGACGATCCAGCCGATCGGGCGCTTGCCCTTCGGCTTCTCGGGCAGTGCGGGGGCTGCGGACATGCTGGTGCTCCTCGTGGGCCGTGCGTGTGGGGGAGCCGCGGTGGTCCGCGGCGTGGAGACGAGTGTGACGTGCGGTCCACCCCCGGAGCGAGTTCCGTTCCGTCGTGTTACGCAGCACTCGATCCGTGCCGCCTGCGTCGGAGCACGCGTCCCGACACGACTTGGTTGACTCGGATCGTGCGCAGCATCGAACTCGTCCTCGGCCCGGAGTCGGACGCCGCCGTGCGGTCCGCCTGGCAGGCCCTGATGGACGCCGACCTGCCGAGCCTCGGTCGGCACCCGTCGCCGTCGAACGCCCCGCACGTCACCCTGGCCGCCGGCGACTCGCTGCCCGTGCCGGCGGGGTTCCGCACGTCGGTCCCGACCGCGATCCGGCTCGGCGGGCTGCTGCTCTTCCCCGCGGGTGCCGGTCGGTCGGTGCTCGTGCGCGCCGTGGTCCTCGACGCGGCGCTCACGACCTTCCACGGAGAGGTGCACGCGGTCGCCCCCGGCGGCGTCGAGACGTCGGTGCCCGGGCACTGGTCGCCGCACGTCACGCTGGCTCGTCGGGTGCGCGACGAGGACCTGCCGCGCGCCGTCGCTGCGCTGCGCGCCGTGCCGCTGCCGGAGACGCTCGACGTCGGCGGCGTGCGGCACTGGGACGGCGAGACGCGGACGATCACGCCGCTCGCGTTCACGACCGACTAGCGGGGCACGGCCTGGAGGCCCGGGTCAGGTCCCGAGCACCCGCTCGCCGAACGCGGATGCGAACGTCCGCTCCGGGTCGGCCCGGGCGACGAGGTCGCGGAAGTCCGCCAGCCGCGGGTACAGCCCGGCGATCGCCGCGTGGTCGAGCGAGCTCATCTTGCCCCAGTGCGGTCGGCCGTCGAAGGCCGCGAGCCGGGACTCCAGGTCGGGCAGGAGCGCGGCGACCTCGGTCGGGTGCTTCTTCCAGGTGAACGCGATGCAGAGGACGTCCTCGCCCTGGGTCGGGCTGAGCCAGAGGTCATCCGCGGCCATCGTCCGGAGTTCGCAGACGTGCAGGTGCGGCTGGATCCGGTCGGCGAGCCCCCGGAGCGCGTCGAGGGCGGCCGCCGCGTGCCGGAGCGGGACGAAGTGCTCGCTCTGCACCTCGGACCCGTGGCTCGGGACGGACCCGATCGGGAAGTGCGGCAGGCGGTCCCACCACGGGCCGACCGAGCCGTCGCGCGCGGTCCGGTGGTCGTCGCCGGGGGTGCCGGGCAGGCGCCGTGCGCCGGCCAGGGTCTCCGGGACCGGCACGTCCTCGGCGCCCTCGGGGACGCGCGACTTCACCAGGACCTCGGTGATCGCATCGCCGAACACGGTGTAGGCGCACACCGAGTACGCGGCGGCGTGCACGTCAGCGACGTTCGCCGTGAAGGTGTCCCAGGGGATCGCGCCGTAGACGTCCTGACGCATCCGGTAGGACGGTTCGACGTCGAGGGTCACCCGGGTCACGATGCCGAGCAGTCCGAGGTGCAGCACAGCGCCGTCGAACGCGGTGTCCGTCCGGTCGATCGTCCGGGCGGAGCCGTCCGGACCGAGCACCTCGAACGCGCGCACCGCGGTGGCGAGCGAGCCCAGTGCCGTGCCGGAACCGTGGGTGCCCGTCGCGACCGCACCCCCGACCGAGATGTGCGGCAGGGACCCCGTGTTGTGCAGCGCGAACCCGGCACGGTCCACGTCGGCCGCGACGTCGCCGTACCGGGTGCCGGCCCCGAGCGTCACGGTGCTGTGCTCGGCGTCGACGACCAGGTCGGTGGGGATCCCGGTCAGGTCGAGCAGGGTGCCGGCGGTGTCGGCGACGTCGTTGAACGAGTGCCGGGTGCCGAGGCCGTGCACCCGATCGGCGTCGGCCACGACCTGGGCGGCCTCGTCGATCGACGACGGGCGGACGACCCGTTCGGCCGTGTACGTGACCGTGCCGGACCAGTTGAGCTCGCTCGTCGTCGACCGCATGGCGCCCACCCTGCCACGCGGTCCGGAGACGGGCGCGGGCCGGGCGCCGGTCCCGTCACGGGTCCGGCGTCCGGCCCGGCTCGTCGGTCGGTGCGCGAGGCTCGTCGGTCAGTGCACGGGCGGGGGCGTCGGCGCGCCCTCGGGCACCTCGGGCCGGCGGACGAACACCGAAGCGAGGATGCCGAACAGCGAGATGATCGCGCCGACCATGAAGGCGGTGCCGACGCCCGACGCGGTGGCCACCTGGACCCCACGGGCACCGGAGCCCTCGACGGCGGTGGCCGCACCGATCGTCAGCAGCGTGACGAAGAGGGCCGTGCCCGCCGCACCGGCGAGCTGCTGCGCCGTGCCGAGCACCGCGCTGCCGTGCGAGTACAGCTTCGGGGGCAACCCACCGAGCGCCGCGGTGAACAGCGGCGTGAAGGTCAGGGCCAGGCCGATGCTCAGCACCACGTGCGCACCGAGGACGAACCACACGCTGGTGTCGACACCCACGGTGGAGAGCGCCCAGAGCACGGCGCTGACGATGATCGCTCCGGGGATGAGCAGCACGCGCGGGCCGCGGCGGTCGTAGATGCGACCGACGATGGGGGAGAGCAGGCCCATCAGCAAGCCACCGGGGAGCAGCAGCAGGCCGACCTGCAGGACATCGAGGCCGAGGACGCGCTCCAGGTAGATCGGCAGCAGGATGAGCGTGCCGAACATCGCCATGAAGCTCAGGCCCATCGCGACGATCGGCACCGTGAAGCCACGGGTGCGGAAGGTGCGCAGGTCGAGCAGGGCGCTGTCGGTGCGCTGCAGGCGCGTCTGCCGGACGATGAACACCGCGAGGGCCACGGCGCCGACGACCAGGGCGGTCACCGGGACGAGCGGACCGGTCGTGCCGGCTTCACCGATGCTGGACAGGCCGTAGACGATGCCGCCGAACGCGAAGGCGGAGAGGATGACCGAGACGACGTCGATCGGTGCCTTGCGCGGCGTCGAGACGTTCTGCACCTTGACCATGCCGAGGATGAGCGCCGCGATCGCGATGGGCAGCACGAAGCCGAACAGCCAGCGCCACGAGAACGCGTTGAGGATCAGGCCGGAGATCGTCGGGCCGATGGCCGGAGCAACCGAGATGACGATCGAGATGTTGCCCATGATGCGGCCACGGTGCGCGGGGTCGACCAGGGTCAGGACCGTCGTCATCAGCAGCGGCATCATGATCGCGGTGCCGCTGGCCTGCACGATGCGGCCGACGAGCAGGACGGTGAAGCCCGGCGCGAGCAGGGCGATCAGCGTGCCGACCGAGAACAGGCCCATCGCCCAGACGAACACCGGTCGGGTGTTGAAGCGCTGCAGCAGGAACCCGGTGATCGGGATGACGACCGCCATGGTGAGCAGGAAGCCGGTGGTCAGCCACTGGCCGGTCGCGGCGCTGATGTCCAGGTCGTCCATGAGCCGGGGCAGGGCCACGCCCATGATGGTCTCGTTGAGGATGACGACGAACGCGGAGACGAGCAGCAGCCCGATCACGAGTCGGGTCTCGGCAGCGGACGGCTGCGAGACGCTTCCCGTGCGGGGGGCGGAATCGACGGCCTGGGTCATGCGGGTGCTCCTGGTGGGTCACGACGGGTGGAACGGGTGTGGCGCAGGACGCGCAGACAGGCCAACTCCCTGAGTGGATGCGATTATTCCGCTTCGCTCCGACATCCGCAGGTGAACGATCGGTGCCGAGCACGCCGGTCGCCGGCGCAGCTCCCACGCACGTCGGCTCAGTGCAGGATCGCGAACCCGTCGGCGTCGCCGTGCGGTACCACCGACCGCAGGCTGACGTCGGTCACGGTCGCCGACGGTGGCCCGGTGCGCAGGCACTCGACCAACGAGTCGACGGCGACCGAGGGCCCCTCCGCCTCGACCTCCACCGTGCCGTCCCAGAGGTTCCTCGCGTAGCCGACGAGGTCGAGCCCGTCCGCCTTCCGAGCGGTCCAGTACCGGAAGCCGACCCCCTGGACCGTCCCCGACACCACGGCATGCACCCTCGTCACCGTCGTCATGTCCTCCACGCTAACCGCGACGGCCCTCCGGGAGTTTTCGGCCCCGTGACGATCTGTTTCCGGCTCGTGACGAGCGCGCCGCGTCGGCAGTGATAGTGTCATCCCAACCCGAACACTTCGAGTCAGATTGACACTATCTCCACCATGGACGAAGCAGGCATCCGCGTCGCGGTCTCCACCGTGATCGTCGCACTGCGCCCGCACCCCGACACCGGGGCCCCGGCGCTGTGGATGCCGCTCGTCCGTCGCGTCGCCGAACCGTTCGAGGGTTCCTGGGCGCTCCCCGGCGGCTGGGTCGGCGACGACGAGGGCCTCGAGGACTCCGCGGCCGCCCGACTGCGTGAGACGACGAACGTCCAGCCGCGGTACCTCGAGCAGCTCTACGCGTTCGGTGACGTCGGACGCTCCCCGAGCCGCGTGGTGTCGATCGTGTACTGGGCACTCGTGCACCCGGACGAGGCGAACGTCGTGCCCGACGACTGGAACGTCCGGTGGTTCCTGGCCGACGAGCACCCGCCGCTCGCCTTCGACCACGACCGCATCGTCGAGTACGCCCTGTGGCGGCTGCGCAACAAGATGTCGTACTCGCGGATCGCGCAGGCGTTCCTCGGCGACCGCTTCACCCTCGCCGAACTCCGCGGCGTGTACGAGGCGGTGCTCGGCCGTGCACTCGACCCCGCGAACTTCCGTCGGCAGGTCGAGAAGACCGACGCGGTCCTGCCGACCGACGAGACCACGAGCGGGGGCCGGCACCGTCCGGCCCGCCTGTACCGCTCGAACCCCGACCTGGCCTACGCGGACAACGGCCCGCTGCAGACCGGGGCCGATCAGCACCAGCAGCGGAACCGATAGGAAGCCCCGTGTCCATCGCCACGACGATCGAACTCATCTCCAACGGCAAGGCCGGCGGCAGCACCTGCACGCCCGACCTCGCGATGCCGACGTGGGACTTCGACTCCCGCCCCGGGTACGGCCCTGGGTCGTCGATGTCCGACGTCATCCCGACGAGTGCCCCGCGCCAGGGTGTCCTGCCCGACGAGTACAAGACGGCCCCGACCGACGAGCTCCACGAGCGCATCGAGCGGGCGAAGGCCACCCTCGGCGACCGGGTCGTCGTCCTCGGGCACTTCTACCAGCGCGACGAGGTCGTCCGGCACGCGGACTTCCTCGGCGACTCGTTCCAGCTCGCGAACGCCGCCCTGACGAAACCCGACGCCGAGGCGATCGTGTTCTGCGGCGTGCACTTCATGGCCGAGACCGCCGACATCCTGGCGCGCGACGACCAGCGCGTGATCCTGCCGAACCTGGCCGCCGGCTGCTCGATGGCCGACATGGCCGACATCGACAGCGTCGAGGCGGCGTGGGCGGAGCTGACGGCGGTGTACGGCACCGAGCCCGACGCCGACGGCCGCGTGCCCGTGATCCCGGTCACCTACATGAACTCCGCCGCCGACCTCAAGGCCTTCTGCGGTCGCAACGGCGGCATCGTCTGCACCTCGTCGAACGCCGCGACCGTGCTCGAGTGGGCCTTCGAGCGTGGGCAGCGCGTCCTGTTCTTCCCCGACCAGCACCTCGGCCGCAACACCGCGAAGGCGATGGGCATCAGCACCGACCTGATGCCGATGTGGAACCCCCGGAAGCCCCTCGGCG
This sequence comes from Curtobacterium sp. MCLR17_045, assembly GCF_003234405.1. Lineage (NCBI taxonomy): Bacteria > Bacillati > Actinomycetota > Actinomycetes > Micrococcales > Microbacteriaceae > Curtobacterium > Curtobacterium sp. MCLR17_045. The sequence goes on along the minus strand of NZ_QKTB01000038.1, from coordinate 15,027 downwards.
GCAACGAGACGAGCGACCTCGAAGCGGCGAAGGTCATCCTCTGGCACGGCTTCTGCTCGGTGCACCGCCGCTTCACCGTCGACCAGATCGACCAGGCCCGCCGCGAGCACCCGGGCGTGCAGGTCATCGTGCACCCGGAGTGCCCGATGGCCGTCGTCGACGCCGCCGACCACGCCGGCAGCACCGACCTGATCCGGAAGACCGTCGCCGCGGCCACCGAGCCGACGACGTTCGCGATCGGCACCGAGATCAACATGGTGAACCGGCTCGCCGCCGAGTACCCGCAGCACACGATCTTCTGCCTCGACCCGGTCGTCTGCCCCTGCTCGACGATGTACCGGATCCACCCGGGCTACCTCGCCTGGGTGCTCGAGGCACTCGTCCGCGGCGAGGTCCTCAACGAGATCGTCGTCCCCGCCGACGTGCAGGCCGACGCCAAGGTCGCGCTCGAGCGCATGCTCGCCGCCAAGCCGCGCGGCTGAGACGCGGACCCGACCGAACGAGGGAGACCACCGTGCACGTCGTCATCGTCGGCTCCGGCATCGCCGGCCTGACCGCAGCGATCCGCGCCAGTGCCCTGCACGACGTCACCCTGGTGACGAAGGGGGCGCTCGCCGACAGCGCCACCGCGTACGCCCAGGGCGGCATCGCGGTGGCGCTCGGTGCCGACGACTCCGCGGCGCTGCACCAGGCCGACACCCACGTCGCGGCGGCGGGCAGCGCCGACGCCCGGGCCGTCGAGGTCCTGTGCACCGACGGGCCGGCCCGCGTCCGCGACCTGCTCGCCCTCGGGGTGCCCTTCGACCGGTCGTCGGACCCGGCGACCCTCGACCGGTACGGCGACGACCTCGCCCGCGGGCGAGAAGCCGCGCACGGCCGGTGGCGCGTCGTGCACGCCGACGGTGACGCGACGGGAGCCGCGATCGAACGCACCCTCATCGCAGCACTGCACCGACGGCACGTCACGATCCTGGAGCGCACGAGCCTGACCGACCTGGTCGTCCGCGGCGGCGTGGTCGTCGGCGTCGACGTCCTCGACCTGCTCGGCGAACCCCGCCGGCTCGACGCCGACGCCGTCGTCATCGCGTCCGGGGGAGCCGGACACCTGTACCGCGAGACGACGAACCCCCTGGTCGCGACGGGCGACGGGGTCGCCGCCGCCTGGCGCGCAGGCGCCGTCCTCGCCGACCTGGAGTTCGTCCAGTTCCACCCGACACGGCTGGCCGTCCCCGGTGGCGGCCTGGTGTCCGAAGCCGTCCGCGGTGAGGGCGCCGTCCTCCGCGACGCCGCCGGGAACCGCTTCATGACCGACGTGCACCCGGACGCCGAGCTCGCCCCGCGTGACGTCGTCGCCCGGGGGATCGCCGCCGCGGTGCGCGACCAGGGCGGCGCACCCGTGCTCCTCGACGCCACCGGCCTCGACGCCGGGTTCCTGGTCACGCGGTTCCCCGGACTCAGCCGGGCCACCCGCGCCGCCGGGTTCGACTGGACCCGCGAAGGCGTCCCGGTCGCACCGGCCGCGCACTACTCGATGGGCGGCATCGCCACCGACGCCGAGGGCCGCACCAGCCTGCCCGGACTCCTCGCCGTCGGTGAAGCCGCCTGCACCGGCGTCCACGGCGCCAACCGGCTCGCCTCGAACTCCCTGCTCGAGGGGCTCGTCTTCGCGGTCCGCGCAGCGGACGCGGTCGCCGCACCGCGACCCGGCCTGCTCCGCCTGCGCGGGGACGCCGGTCTCCACGTCACCAGCGTGCCCCGAGCGGCCGACGCGATCCGCGCCTCCCGTCCGACCCTGCCTGGAGGCGCGACCCACCTCGACGACGTCGGTGCCGTCCGGCAGGCGGTCCAGTCCGTCATGACGGACCGCGTCGGGCTGCTCCGTGACGCCGTCGGGCTGGCCAGCGCGCGCCGCGACCTCGACGCGCTGACCGCGCCGACTGGCGGCGGCGTGCGCGAGCACGAGGACCGTGCGCTGCTCGACCTGGCGCGACTCGTCGCGCTCGCCGCCGAGGCCCGCACCGAGTCCCGCGGGGCGCACGCCCGCACCGACCACCCCGACACCGACCCCACCGCCCCGGCCTCGTACGCCTGGGTGGCCGACCACACCGATGCACAGCCCGACGAGCACACGGACGAACGCGCCGACGGCTCCGCAGCCGTCCCGCAGGAGGTACCCGCATGACCACCGACCCCGGCACCATCCCGCCGCACGCGCTCCGTCGCGTGATCGAGACCGCGCTCGAGGAGGACGCGCCCTGGGGCGACGTCACCAGCGAGACCCTCATCCCCGCCGAGGCGACCGCGACCGCGACCCTCGGCGCGCGCGAGCCCGGCGTGCTGAGTGGCGGCGCGGTGTTCGTCGCCGTGATGCACGCCGTCGACCAGTCGATCCACGCCGTCGTGCACGTCGCCGACGGGACGCACTTCGCGGCGGGTGACGTCCTCGCGACCGTGACCGGGTCGGCACGTGCCGTGCTGCGGGCCGAGCGGGTCGCCCTCAACCTGGTGCAGCGGATGTCGGGCATCGCGACGACCACCGCGGCGCACGTCGCGGCCGCCGCGGGCACCTCGGCGCGGATCGTCGACACCCGGAAGACGACGCCGGGCCTCCGAGCACTCGAGCGGTACGCCGTCCGGTGCGGCGGCGGACACAACCACCGCACCTCGCTCTCCGACGCCGTGCTCGCCAAGGACAACCACCTGGCGGTGCTCCTGGCCGGCGGGATCGGCATCGGCGACGCGATCGCCCAGGCCCGCCAGCGGCTCGGGCACACCGTGCACGTGGAGGTCGAGGTGGACCGCATCGACCAGATCGAACCCGTCGTCGCGGCGGGGGTCGACACGATCATGCTCGACAACTTCACCCCGGACGAACTCGTGACCGGGGTCGGCATCGTCGCCGGACGCGCGCTCGTCGAGGCCTCGGGAGGCGTGTCGCTCGACACCGTCGCGGCGATCGCGGCCACCGGCGTCGACGTCATCTCGGTCGGGGCGCTGACCCACTCGGCGCGGGCGCTCGACCTCGGGCTCGACATCGACGTCGCGGTGCCCGAGCACGTCGCGGTGCCGACGGAGCACGTCGCGGTGCCCGTGCGGGACTAGTCGTGTTCTACCTGGACCGCGCCGCCACCACCCCGGTCCGCCGCGAGGTGCTCGAGGCGATGTGGCCCTACCTGACGGGGGTGTTCGGCAACCCCTCGTCGACGCACGGGGTCGGAGACGAGGCCGCGCGGGGACTCACCGCTGCACGGACCGCCGTCGCCGGGGTGCTCGGGTGCCGGCCCGCCGAGGTCGTCTTCACCACCGGCGGCACCGAGGGGGCGAACACCGCGATCAAGGGGATCGCCCTCGCCGCGCCCCGCGGTCGGCACGTCGTCACGAGCGCCATCGAGCACGAGGCCGTGCTGGAGAGCTGCGCGTACCTCGCCCGCTTCCACGACTTCGACGTCACCGTGCTGCCCGTCGGCCCGGACGGCCGCGTCGACCCGGCGGTGCTGCGCGCGGCACTCCGCCCGGACACCACGCTCGTCTCGATCGCGCACGCCGACAACGAGATCGGCACCGTGCAGGACGTCCCCGCGCTCGCGGCGGTGGCGCACGAGGTCGGGGCGCGGTTCCACACCGACGCCGTGCAGTCCGCGCCCTGGCTGCCGATCGGTCTCGGGGTGCTGGGCGTCGACGCGCTGTCGTTGTCCGGGCACAAGCTCGGCGCCCCGAAGGGCACCGGCGTGCTCGCCGTGCGCGCCGGCGTCCCGCTCGAGCCGCTGCTGCACGGCGGGGGACAGGAACGGGGGCGGCGGTCCGGCACCGAGGACGTGGCCGGTGCCGTGGCGGTGGCGACCGCCCTCGGGCTGGCGGCGGAGACGGTGCGGTCGGGGCAGGGCACCGCGACCACCGTGCGCGACGCGGTGCTCGACGGCGTGCTCGCCGCGGTCCCCGGCGCGTTCGTCACCGGGTCGCGGGAGCACCGGCTGCCCGGGCACGCGTCGTTCTGCTTCCCGGGCGTCAACGGCGAGACCGTCCTGCTCGAGCTCGAGCAGCGCGACGTGGTGTCGTCGTCGGGCAGTGCCTGTGCTGCGGGCAGCACCGAGGCCTCCCACGTGCTCACGGCGCTCGGGATCCCCGAGGGCGTGGCGCGCACCGCGCTCCGTCTGACGTTCGACGCGGCGCTCACGGCCGACGACGTCCCGGTCGTCGTCGGGGCCGTGGCCGAGGCCGTGGCGACCGTCCGCGCCCTCGGCTGAGGTGTACTAGACGTTCTACTCCATCTCTGGGTACGTGTCCCCCCTTCTGCGGACAACCGATCTGCGTCAGAGTGTCGTCATGGCAAACGCGATGATGACCCGGACACGACGGGACGACCGCTTCCGAGCGGTGCAGCTCCTGCCGGCGCCGGCCACCCTCGTCGCGCTCGCCCTGGCAGCGCAGCACGACCTCGGCACGGCCCCGCTCGGGATCATCGCCGTGGTCGGAGCGCTCGCGACCGCCGGGAGTGCCCTGCTCCCGATGGTCCGGCCACCCGCCGCCCACCGGTCGATGCCCGCACCGACCGAGGCGGACCGGTACCGAGAGGACACCGAACACCCTTGAGGTCCACCACCGTGTGGTTCCCCTGAACCGAGCCGCGCGGTGGACCCAGACCGGATGTCGACCCCCTGATCGACGTCCGGCGCGGGGCGCGACGTTCCCCCTGTCGTCGTGTCCCGCCGTACACCGCGATCCCGCCGTGGGTCGACGTCCGCACCCCTGAGCGGCGTCGGTTCCCCTGCAGCCCACGGCGGGATCCGGTTCCCCGGTAGCGTCGTCGCATGCCCTCGTACCGTGCGACCCTGGCGATCGGTGCCCTCGCGCCCGGCACCGCCCCGGACGCCGTCCTGCCCGCCGCGGCCGCCCTCGTGCGCGAACACGCCGTGGTCGAGGCCGAGGACGTCCGGCTGCTCCGTGGTGTCCCCTGTGCCGTCGTGCGCTTCGAGGCCGAGGACGACCGTGCCGCCGCGGCCGTCCGCGACGCCGCCGTCTACGGGCTGCGGGACGTGGTCGAGATCCGCTCCGACGTCGTCACCCGGCGCGAGGGCGGTCGCTGGATCCCGGTCGCCTGACGGTCAGGCGGTGTGCGTCGCCGGTTCGGGTGTCCCCGGCCAGACGTAGTCCAGGTCGTCCGGCACGTCCGGGAACAGCTCCCGGTAGTGCTCCGGCGCCTTCTGCACGAGCTTCGAGCGGTGCGAGACGTGCAGGGCCTCGTCGTCGTTCCACGGCGGGACCGGCACGTCGCCGCGCTCGTACGCCGCCAGGTCCTCCGGCACACGGCCCAGGTCGAGCAGGGTCTTCTCGAGACACGTGTCGGCGTACCCGCGCTCGGCCCAGACGCGGCACGTGGCCTCCTGGTACGCCATCAGCGCCGGACGGTAGCCACGCCACATCGCCGTCACCGGGTGGTGCTGCCAGCCGTAGTCGGGGAGCGTCAGTGCGCGCATCACCTGCAGGGTCTCGACGCGCTGCTTGCCGAGCCGCCGGTCGTCGAGGACCTCGGCGGATGCCCGGAAGTCGGCGTACGGCAGGAAGGTCTGCATGGCGCGGACGCTACCCCGACCGACTGGCACCCGACACATGTCGTCACGAACGTGCCGCCCGCCCCGGCAGCGTGTGAGCATCGACCGCATGAGCGGAGAACTGGTCGTCGGCGTCAGTGGCAGCCCATCGGACCCCTCGCGGACCTCGACCCTGGTCGCGGCGACGGTGGCCCGGTTGGCCGAGGAGATCGACGGTGCCCGGACCGAGACGATCGAGATCGGCCCGCTGCTCGCCGACCTCGGAGCGGCCTCGGGTCGCGAGACGATGTCCGACCGCACCCGCCTGGCCCTCGAGACGGTGGAGGCCGCGGACGTGCTCGTCGTCGGCAGCCCGGCTTTCCGGGCGGCCTACTCCGGCGCCTTCAAGCTCTTCTTCGACTGGGTCGGGCAGTACGACCTCGTCGACACCCCGGTGCTCCTGACCGCCACCGGCGGCAGCGACCGGCACGCCCTGCTCGTCGAGCACCAGATGCGCCCGCTGTTCGGGTTCTTCCAGTCCACGACCCTGCCGCTCGGGGTGTTCGGCAACGAGCGGGACTTCACCAAGCGCGAGGGTGGCTACGACATCGCGAGCGTCGACCTCGAGCTCCGCATCGACCAGGCCGTGCGCCGGGCCGTGCCGCTCATCCGCGGCGGCTTCGCCACCGCCGGCCTGACCGACGTGCGGCGCCCCGCCGAGTTCTGATCCTCGTGCGCGCGCCCGGCTCTTCCGGGCGTCCCTGGTGGTTCCGGGCGTCCCTGGTCGAAAGTTCTCACCAGGTATGCCCGGAACCACCTGGCATCGCGCGTGCCATGGGAAGGAACGGGCGCGACCCAGCGTGACCAGATGGCGGACGGGAGGCCCGTGGCGACGCCGCCACGGGCCTCTCCCCACCGGCACGGCCGGTCGGCCGCTGGCGCGTCCGCCCGGTACCGGCGGCGTGGGCCCAGTCCGTCGTTGGCTCAGCCGAGCAGGGACGCGACGTGTGCGACCGCCAGGCGGTAGCCGTCGGCGCCCGCGCCGGCGATGACCGCCGTCGCGGCGGTGGCGACGTGGTCGACGTGGCGGAACGGCTCGCGCTTCCACGTGTTCGACAGGTGCACCTCGACGACGGGGACCCACAGGGCCTCCACCGCGTCGTGCAGCGCGACCGAGGTGTGCGCGTAGGCGGCGGGGTTGATGACGACCGCGGCGAAGTCGTCGAGGGCCTCGTGCAGCCACTCGACCAGCTCGCCCTCGCGGTTCGTCTGGCGGAAGTCGGCCTCGAGCCCGTGCACGGCCGCCTCGGTGTGCACGATCGCCTCGATCTCGGCGAGCGTCACGGTGCCGTACTGCTCCGGGTCGCGGCGCCCGAGGATGTCGAGGTTCGGGCCGTTGAGGACGAGGATGCGCGACGCGTCGGTCATGGGCCGAGCGTAGCGAACCGGGGGAGCGCTGCGCGGCTCGGACGATGCATGCGCTGGCTATGTGAACGGTCACAAATCGGTGTAACGTCTCCGTCCGGGTCGGCAGAGTTGTCGACTGCAACACACTGACGTGGAGATGTGAATGGTTCTCGCTGCAGCGAACGAAGGGATCCGGCTCGACTTGGGCTGGGTCGACTACCTGATGATCATCGTGTACTTCGCGGTCGTCATCGGGATCGGGTTCACCGCCCGCAAGCAGGTCCGGACGAGCATGGACTTCTTCCTGTCCGGCCGCTCGATGCCGGCGTGGATCACGGGCCTGGCGTTCGTGTCCGCGAACCTCGGCGCCACCGAGATCCTCGGCATGGCGGCCAACGGTGCCCAGATCGGCATGGCCACCCTGCACTACTACCTCGTCGGCGCCGTGCCCGCGATGGTGTTCCTCGGGCTCGTGATGATGCCGTTCTACTACGGCTCGAAGGTCCGCTCCGTGCCGGAGTTCATGCTGCGCCGCTTCGGCAAGGCGCCGCACCTGGTGAACGCGATCGCGTTCGCGGTGTCGAACGTGCTCATCGCGGGCATCAACCTGTACGCGATGGCCATCGTCATCGAGGCCATGCTCGGCTGGCCGGAGTGGCTGGCGATCATCGTCTCCGCCGGCTTCGTGCTCGTCTACATCACCCTCGGCGGGCTCTCGAGCGCGATCTACAACGAGGTCATGCAGTTCTTCGTGATCATCGCCGGGCTCATCCCGCTGACGATCGTCGGTCTGCACCGCGTCGGCGGCTGGGACGGCCTGTCGAAGGCCATCACCGAGACCCAGGGCGTGCAGCACCTGCAGGCCTGGGCCGGCACCGGCTTCGGTGACGTCACCAACCCGATCGGCGCCAACTGGCTCGCCATCGTGCTCGGCCTGGGCTTCGTGCTCGGCTTCGGCTACTGGACCACGAACTTCACCGAGGTGCAGCGCGCGTTCTCGGCGAAGAACATGTCCGCGGCCCGCCGCACCCCGCTCATCGCCGCGATCCCGAAGCTCTTCATCCCGGCCATCGTCGTGATCCCGGGCCTCATCGCCGCGGCCGTCGTGGGCAACCAGTTCGCCGACGGCACGCTGACCTACAACGACGCGATCCCGAAGCTCATCCAGATGTACCTGCCGACCGGTGTGCTCGGCATCGCGGTGACCGGTCTGCTGGCGTCCTTCATGGCCGGCATGGCGGCGAACGTCTCGTCGTTCAACACCGTCTTCACCTACGACATCTGGCAGCGCTACATCCGCCCGAACATGCCCGACCTGCACTACCTGAAGACCGGCCGCTGGGTCACCGTCGTCGGCGTCGTGGTCGGCATCGCAACCGCGTTCATCGCGGCCCAGGCGTCGAACATCATGACGTACATGCAGACGCTGTTCTCGTTCTTCAACGCACCGCTGTTCGCCGTGTTCATCCTCGGCCTGCTGTGGAAGCGCATGACGACGCAGGGTGCGCTCTGGGGCTACGTCCTCGGCATCGTGACCCCGACGATCACCTGGATCGCCTACCTGGTCAACCCGGACCTGTTCGCCACCGCGACCGCGGAGACCCTGTACGGCGCGATCATCTCGTTCGTCACCGTGCTGGTCGTCGGCTTCGTCGTCTCGATGCTCACCAAGCCGAAGGACGAGAAGGAGCTCGGGGGACTCGTCTACGGCGTGGGCAAGATCGACCTGCACGGCGACTCGGTCGCGACGGACACCGCCTGGTACCGCTCGCCCGCACTGCTCGGCACCGTCGCGCTCGTCCTGTGCGTCGTCCTGTACCTCCCGTTCCTCTGATCCGCGAAGGAGACCACTTCTCATGAGTGACACCACCACCCCCGGCGCGATGACCGAGGAGCAGAAGGCAGCCCTCGTCCGCTCCACCCGCCGACTCGACCTGCGCCGCATCCTCGGCGGCCTGTTCGTGCTGTACGGCGTGATCACGACCATCGTCGGGATCGTGCACTGGAACACCGACCCCGAGAAGACCGGCGGGATCCACATCAACCTGTGGGTCGGGATCTCGCTGCTCGTCGGCGGCGGCCTGTTCTTCCTCTGGGACCGCCTGAACCCGGTGCCCGCCGAGGACATCATCGGCCAGGCCGAGGCCGAGTCGCACCAGCGTGCGGCGGGCGAGGGACGCGAGCTGGCCTGAGGTCGCTCGGGTCGGGCGTCCCCGGCCAGACGCGGAACGACGAAGTCGCTGTCGGACGACAGCGACTTCGTCGTTTCCGGCCGCGGCGGCCGGCGCCTTGACTGGGGCCGAGCGTTGCGGGTAGCATTGATATGTCGATCGGGTGCTGCTCGGTCGAAAGTGATCCTCGGATGTCCTGCAGCCAGCGCGGGCCCGAGGATTTGCGCTTTCGGGGGCGTGCGTCAGCAAACCAGGATCGGGCTCGTCGGCTCGTCCCGTCCACCACCGGGTTCTGACTCGTCCACGTACGCCCGCGTCCGACCAGCATATTGTGTACCGGTTGGTTCCCCCACGAAACGGTTGCGCGCTGCTCCAGGTGGGTCCAGGTTGAGCGTGACGAAAGGAACCGCCATGGACACGATGGTCTTCATCAACCTGCCCGTCACGGACCTCGAGCGCTCGAAGGCGTTCTACGAGGCACTCGGGTACTCGATCAACCCGGCCTTCAGCGACGACACCGCGGCGTGCGTGGTGGTGTCCGACACGATCTACGTCATGATCCTGACGACAGCGAAGTTCGCCGAGTTCACGGACAAGACGATCGCCGACGCCGACACGATCGAGGTCATCAACTCGCTCAGCGCCCCGTCGAAGGAGGACGTCCACCGCGTCGTCGACGCCGCGGTCGCTGCCGGCGGCATCGAAGACCGCCCGGAGATGGACCTCGGCTTCATGTACCAGCGGAGCTTCACCGACCCGGACGGACACCGCTGGGAGTACGTGTGGATGGACGAGCAGGCGACGCAGGACGGCCCGCCCGCCGAGTGAGTGATCGGCTGTCGGCGGCGCCCGCCAGGATGGTCGCATGAGCACCGAGCCCGTCGCCGCCCCGCCCGTGCCCGACCTCGTCACCGGCGACGACGGCCTCGCCCGGCCGGTCTGGGCGTCGTCGGACGAGCTCCTGCGCGAGTACTACGACACCGAGTGGGGCATGCCCGTCCGTGACGAACGCGGTGTGTTCGAGCGGCTCTCGCTCGAGGCGTTCCAGTCCGGTCTGTCGTGGCGCACGATCCTCGCCAAACGACCGGCGTTCCGGGCCGCCTTCGCGGACTTCGACGCCGACACCGTCGCGGCCTTCGGCGAGGACGACGTCGCACGCCTGATGGCCGACGCCGGGATCGTCCGGAACCGCGCGAAGATCCTCGCGACGATCACCAACGCGAACGCCACGATCGCCCTGCGGCAGGACGGCGGGCTCGCCGACTTCGTGTGGTCGTTCCGGCCGACGACCACCCCCGAGCCACGGTCGTCCGCCGAGGTCCCGACGAAGTCGGACGAGTCCCTCGCCCTGTCGAAGGCGCTGCGGAAGCGCGGCTTCGCCTTCGTCGGTCCGACCACGATGTACGCCCTGATGGAAGCGCTCGGCATCGTCGACACCCACCTGATGGGCAGCCACCGGCGCGGGACCTCCGGCGTCTGGAGCTGACTGATGCGCCCTGATTGGGCAGGTTGAGCGTCGCCACGTGAGTTCGAGAACCCTCGCGCCTGGCCGCTCGGTCGTCACAGCGGTCGGTGTGACGACGGGCATCGGAATGGCGCGGTCGCTCGCTGCTGAGATAGTTGGCCGGTCTGCTGCCGAGGCGATGCAGGCCATGTCCGACGCCGGGGTGGCGTTGCGTGCAGACATGTCGCAGGACACCGAGAGTGGCGGCCGTTGATGCACGGCGACGGACTCCTGCCCGCTGCACACTCCATAGTCACCTACAAAAAGTACCGAACCCGAGTGGGGCCCACCCCTGCTAGTGGCAAGAGTGCGAGACTGTACTGATGGTACGCACGTTGGCTGCTCGAGAGTTGATCGTGCTCCAGTTCAATGAGAGGGACGCGATCGATGGCACTCATTTTTGTCGTAGATAACTCTGAGACTGCAACGTGGTCAATTGGGGACATCGTCGTCCATTTGACGAGAAGTGAATGGGATGACTATGGCTTCGGAACTACATTTGCGGTAGAGATAGCGGACGGCGCCCAACGACATTCCATCGGACTCACGAAGATCGGTCAGAGGGGGATGAAGTCTGATGGGGCTTTCGGGCAAACCTATTTCACCCCACTCGCGGCAGTGTTCGATCAATTGGATGATTCGTACTTCTCGGTAGGGCAAGATCCGGAATTTTACGCGAACCTTGTCGGTCAAACGGACCTCGATACCGCCCGAGAGTTTCTTGAAGCTGTTCAGGATCTCACGCAATTTGACGGAAACATAGAAGACCTCCTCCTCGAAGACGTGGTCCGGAAGTCGTTGTTTCGATCCGTTTCAATTCCTACCGTCGAGAATCAGTTCCGCCGGATATTGAAGGGCGGGGAGAAAAATGAACAGTTCTCGTTAACCTACTATCTTCGGCCAGAAGACAAATCCAGTTCTCCGTTGATGGCTTTTGAGGCGGACTCATCCCATTCTCTGCCTACTAACGTGCACGTCATTATCGGAGCGAACGGAGCAGGTAAGACGACTGCGCTGAAGAACGTACGATGGGCCCTTGACAATAGCGACCCCGAGAAGCACCGACCCGAATTCCTCAGTGTTCGCGATCGCGAGCTGATTTCCGGCGTCGTTTCGGTGAGCTTCAGCGCGTTTGATGTATTTGAGGATGAGGAGCGTTCAGACCTCGATCAGGCACAATTTCGAGTGCAGAATGTTCATCTTCCCTGGATTGACGCAGGGAATACCGCGCATATCGGGCAGCAGGAAGTTTTTTCGAAGCTCGTCGCGGCGTGCTTAGAGTATCGAGCTCGTCGGCTCATTCGGCTCTTTCGGCTACTGGCGGAAGCCGACACGGTGCTCGAATCGCACGATATCGCGAACCCGGAGGCATTGCAGAACCTGAACTACGAGTCGCTGAGTTCGGGCCATAAAATCGTCCTTCTCACCCTCGCGAACCTTGTGCGTTTCTGTGACGAGCGCACGCTGGTGCTTCTCGACGAGCCCGAGAGTCACTTGCACCCACCACTTCTCGGGGCCTTTACTCGTGCGTTGTCAACTCTGATGTCGGAGATCAATGGACTTGCACTCGTGGCGACCCACTCACCAGTGGTCCTGCAGGAGGTTCCGCGACAGTGTGCATGGCAGTTATGGAACGTCGACGGCCATACCGGTGTGCGTCAGCCTGAAGCCGAAACCTTTGGAGAGAACGTGGGGGTTCTCACTCGGGATATATTTGGCTTGAGCATGGTCAAGTCTGGATATCACAGCATCCTCGCTGGGGCGGCCGAGCGTAACACGGATTACCAAGCCGCCCTGGCTTCCTTGGGCGGCGAAATTGGGGACGAGGCCAAGCTTATTCTGCGCTCCATGTACCTCAAATCGGAGCGCGTACTTTGAAATTATTGGCTCCCGTGCAATTGACGGGAAGCGAAGTGCGTAAAAAGATAGTTCCAGGCATTGCATGTGCAGCTCGCAGGGGTCGGATTGATGCAGATGAGGCTGTCATTGAGTCGGATGAAGTCGCATTTAGGGCCAGCGTTTTGGCCGGAAGCCCCGGGGGTGTGATGCCAACCACCTTCTCGCCTATCGTGAAGGAGGATATGACGTGGCTCTACGAGACACGTCTTGTTGGGAGCGTGCCGGGGAAAGCTCTTCGCGGAAAACTAATTGACGCGGCGGAGGGCCTTTGCCCTTACTGCAGAATCAACGTTGCAAAAACTCTCGATCACACCGTGCCGAAATCAGAACATCCACGTTTGTCAGTCGAGCCGATGAACTTGGTGCCCTGTTGTCGTGACTGCAACATGGATCGCCTCGTAGGTCGAAATTTTGTGGGCTTAAGTCCGTTCTTCGACAAATGGGCGGCTCATGAGCACTGGCTAAATGCGCGCGTTATAGATATAAATCACCCCGAGTCTCTGGTCTTCGAGGCTATTCGCCACCCGGGATACACTGATAGTCAGTGGGCTCGATTGTCTATCTTTTTCTCGGAATCCGATCTAGATTCTCGCTACAAGTTGCTTGCTCTCGATGAGTTTTATGTCCTGAAGGGTGACCTAATGCGTCAAGCGTCCCACTATCCGTTGAGCAGCATCGAGAGTGTCCTCGTCGAAAGAATTAAATCGCGGCTCACGAGAAAGGGGCTCAATTGTTGGGAGGCCGCGTCATACGGGGCCTGGTTGGTGAAGGCTCGTGAAATCGACTGGGGTGTCTGATTCGATCGACCAAGCACGATGTCAACGCCGACGGAAGGGGCCGACATCGTAGACACCCACCTGATGGGCAGCCACCGGCGCGGGACCTCCGGCGTCTGGAGCTGACAGGCGAGCCCAGCCCAGCCCAGCCCAGCCCAGGCACACGAGCAGGAACGAGCACGAGCACGTGAACCCCGGGACTATGGTCACGACATGGCCGACGACATCCGGATCGCGTTCCTGCTGTTCCCGCACCTGACCCAGCTCGACCTGACCGGTCCGGCGCAGGTCCTCAGCCGCGTGCCCGGCGCACGCGTCGAGTACGTCGCGGCGACGCTCGACCCGGTGCCGAGCGACTGCGGCTTGGCGCTCGTCCCCACCGTGACGATCAGGGATGCAGGCCCCGCGGACGTGCTCGTGGTGCCCGGTGGTGACGGTGCCTTCGACGCGATGCTCGACCCGGACGTCGTGGCCTTCGTGCGGCGCCAGGCCGAGCACGCGACGTGGGTCACCTCGGTGTGCACCGGTGCCTTCGTGCTCGGCGCCGCCGGGCTGCTCGCCGGCAGACGCGCTACCACCCACTGGGCCTCGAAGCCGATGCTCGAGGCCTTCGGCGCGCAGCCGGTGGACGCTCGGATCGCAAGGGACGGTGCCGTCGTCACCGCCGCCGGGGTGAGCGCGGGCATCGACATGGCGCTGTGGCTCGCCGCCGAGCTCGCCGGACAGCCCGCGGCCGAGGCGATCCAGTTGCAGATCGAGTACGACCCGCAACCGCCGTTCGACCACGGATCGGCCGAGCGCGCCGACGCCGTCGTCGTCACCCGGGCCCGCGCAGTAGCCGAGGAGTCGCGCGGCGCGAGGGTGACCCGCGCCGCCGCAGCCGTCCTGCGCTGACGCGGACCTTCGGACGGTCACGAATCCCCGCTGGTCTCCGCCGAGTGGTCACGACACGTCGTTCCGCGCGCGGCCAGTCGACACTTCGTGACCGCTCGGGGCCATGCACGCGGGGTGTTGTGACCCGAGCAGCCGCAGCAGCAGCCGCAGCCGCGGCCGCCGCAGCAGCCGCGGAGCCGCAGCAGCAGCCGCCGCCGCCCGGCCGCCGCGCGCTAGACCAGCGGCTTCCGCATCTGCGCCGACGTCACCTGGTACCCGAGCGCCGCGTAGAGCTCCTGCGCCCCGGTGTTGTAGCCGAACACGTTCAGCCCGATGCTCGTCGCACCGTGTTCCGCAGCTGCGCGGTGCCCGAGCTCGAGCGCCCGCCGTGCGTGCCCGCGGCGCCGGTGTCCCTCGTCGATCTCGACGTTGAACACCCACCAGTCGGTGCTGCCCGGCGTGAGCGGTCCGATCCACAGGTACCCGATGACGGTGTCGTCCTGGTCGGTGACGTCCCACACGAGGTGCCCGTCAGCGGGGGACCCGCCCGGGAACCAGCGGTCCCGTGACTGCTGCTCGTTCGCCTCGGCCTGCTCGCGGGTCTCGCCCGCCTGTATCCGGGACTCGACGTACTCGGCCATCGTGCGCTGGAGCCAGGCCGGGAGGCGCGTGGCCGGCATCAGTGCCAGCCGCGTGTCCGTCATCGGTTGCCCTTGGAACCCCGGCTCGGCTTCCCGCGCATCTTGCCGCGTCCGGGTGTCGGCCCCTTGCCGGTGTTCGACTTCTTGCCGGCGCCGGACTTGCCGCTGCCGGGCGACTTCGCCTTGGCCTTGCCGCCGGCGCCCGCGGAGCCGCCCTTGGAACCCGAC
>NZ_QKTB01000037.1:0-29122 GCF_003234405.1 Curtobacterium sp. MCLR17_045 | reverse complement strand
GTGGTGGCGACCGTCGTCGGTCGGGAGGCGCGGGGCGGGGTCATGAGGAGCCTCCCGGCCGGTGGGTGGTGACGCGCGACCGGAGCGGTGCGCGTCCGGCGAGGACCTGCGCCGCGAGGCGCACCTTCACCGGGTTGGGGACGCGCACGCGCGTCGTGACGAGACGGCTCGCCGGCGTGCGCGCGAGTCGGTCGTTGAGTTCCTGGAACAGCGCGTGTGCGAGTCCGACGGCGTTGCGGGCGTCGGCCGGCAGCAGCCGGATCGTGCGTGCTGCGTGATCGAGGTCGGCCTGCACGTCGGCGACCAGGCGGTGCTTCGTGGCCTCGTCGAACGACCGGATGTCGACGCCCGGGAAGTACGAGCGACCGAGCACCTCGAAGTCGGCGTGCAGGTCACGCAGGAAGTTCACCTTCTGGAACGCGGCGCCGAGCGCACGTGCACCGGCGACGAGTTCGGCCTGGTCGAACGTCGGCCGACCGGCGCGGTACACGAACGCGCGCAGGCACATCAGGCCGACGACCTCGGCGGAGCCGTACACGTACGCGTCGAACGAGGCGTCGTCGTGCTCGGTGCGGTCGAGGTCCATGCGCATCGAGGCGAAGAACGGGGCGGTGAGCTCGGCGCCGAAGCCGGTGGCGCGGGCCGTGCGGGCGAAGGCGTGGACGACCGGGTTCACCGAGAAGCCGAGCGCGATGGCCCGTTCGGTGTCGGCCTCGAGCTCGTCGAGCACCGTGCGGGCGAGCTCGCGGTCGAGCCCGGCCTCGGTCGCGGGGCCGTCGACGACCTCGTCGGCGACGCGGACCAGCGCGTAGACGTTCCGGATGTGCTCGCGCGTGTCGCGGGCGAGCATGCGGCTCGCCAGCCCGAACGACGTGGAGTACCGGTCGATGACGACCCCTGACGCGGCCTCGGCGGTGGCGTCGTAGAGCTGGAGGCGAGCCGGACGGGATCCGGTCGCCGTGGTGGTGCTGTGGGTCACCGGGCGCGCTCCACGAGTTCGGTCACGAGGGCCTCCAGGCGGTCGGCGAGGTCGTACGGCAGCCGGGCGAGCTCGGCCCGGGCGAGTGCGGTGTGGTCGGCGACACGTGCTTCCGCGGCGCCGCGCGCACCGCAGGAGACCAGGGTCGCACGGACCTCGTCCGCGCGCGCCTCGGTCAGGTCCGGGTCGCCGAGGTACGGCTCGAGGTCGGGCCAGCAGTCCGTGGTCGCCGCGTACGCGATCAGCATGGTGCGCTTGCCCTCGCGCAGGTCGCCGAGCACGGTCTTGCCGGTCATGGTCTCGTCGCCGAAGACGCCCAGCAGGTCGTCGACGATCTGGTACGCGATGCCGATCTCGCGACCGAAGGCCCCGAGGGCGGTGACGATCTCCTCGTCGGCGCCGGCCAGCACGGCGCCGGACTGCAGCGGGGCCTCGAACGAGTACACGCTCGTCTTCGCCCGCTCCATCGCCAGGACCTCGTCCACGGTCGGCATCACGCCGAGTGCCAGGTCGACGTCGGTCATCTCGCCGGCAGCGCTGGCGAACACCGCCTCGTCGAGCAGTTCGAGCAGCCGCTCGCGGCGGGTGCCGTCGACGCCCGCAGCCTCGATGAAGCGGGGCGCACCGGCGAGCGCCAGGTCACCGGCGATGACCGCGGCGCTCATCCCCC
The DNA here is from genome assembly GCF_003234405.1 of Curtobacterium sp. MCLR17_045. Lineage (NCBI taxonomy): Bacteria > Bacillati > Actinomycetota > Actinomycetes > Micrococcales > Microbacteriaceae > Curtobacterium > Curtobacterium sp. MCLR17_045. The sequence continues at coordinate 27,473 of NZ_QKTB01000037.1, read as the reverse complement.
GGTGCTCGGCCGTCGGCAGCGGCAGGCCGCCCGTCGTCCCGTTGTCACGGAAGGACCCGGCGACGTTCGGCTGGCCACGGCGCGACCAGTCGCGGTCGATGACGTCGTCGTGCACCACGAGAGCGGTGTGCAGGAGTTCGTACGCTGCCGCGACGTTGGCTGCGGCGTGCACGTCGGTGCCGCCCATGCCGGCGTACGCGGTCATGACCATGCGGGGCCGGAAGCGCTTGCCGCCCATGCTCGCCTTGCGGAGCACGCGCCACAGTTCTTCGGACGGTCGGCCGTAGCGCTCGGCGCGTGCCGACGACACGGCGAAGAAGCGCTCGAGGCAGTCGTCGACGAGCGCGAGGTCGATGTGCGGCACGGTGGTCGCTTCCTCGCTCATTGGCCTAACCTATCGACACAGATGAACGCTTTCCCTGAATCCGTGGTGCTCCTGGCCGACGACCGTACCCCGATCGGCACGGCGGACAAGTTCACGGTGCACACAGCCCACACGCCCCTGCACCTGGCGTTCTCGTGCCACGTCCGGAACACCGACGGCGACGTCCTGGTGACCCGACGAGCACTGTCGAAGAAGACCTGGCCGGGGGTGTGGACGAACACCTTCTGCGGCCACCCCGGTCCGGACGAGTCCTTCGAGGACGCCATCGGCCGTCGGGCCTCTCGCGAGCTCGGCATCACCGTGCGCGACGTCGAGGTCGTGCTGCCGGAGTTCCGGTACCGCGCGGTCGACGCCTCGGGCATCGTGGAGAACGAGGTCTGCCCCGTCTTCCGTGCCGTGACCGACGACACCCCGGCGCCCGCCGACGACGAGGTCGCCGAGTGGGCATGGGTGTCCGAGGACTCTCTCAGGCAGGCCGTCGCCGGCGCGCCGTTCGCCTGGAGCCCGTGGCTCGGGTGGCAGCTCGCCGAACTCGAGACCGCCGGGCTGCACGTCACGCGCTGACGCTCCTGCGCCTGCCGCGACGGGTTGTCCGACCCGCGCCGCAGGCGTACGCTCGACCGTCGGCAGCGCTCTGGGCGCCGCCACGACGAGACGAGAAGGGCAGGTGAGGCGCGATGTCGGGTGACCATCCTCGATCGGGCCGGCCGCCCGTGTCGGTCGTCGCGCCCGCTCGCTGACCCTGCCCCGCCCCGGCTCGCCTCGGGGCGCCATCGCGCCCGCCTGCTCCCCACCGAAGGAGCACGCACATGGCACTGATCGACAACGCGATCTACGTCCGGGGACGCCGCGTGGAGTCTCCGTCGACCCTGTCGCGCCCGGCTCGTGGCGACCTGACGTGGATCGGGCTGCTCCGGCCCGACCCGCACGAGCTCGAGGCCGTCGCCACCGAGTTCGACCTGCACGAGAACGCCGTCGAGGACGCCCGCAAGGGACACCAGCGCGCCAAGCTCGAGCGCTACGGCGACACCCTGTTCCTGGTGCTCCGGCCGGCCTGGTTCGACCCGTCCGAGGGCACCGTCGAGTTCGGCGAGGTGCACCTGTTCGTCGGCGACCACTTCGTGGTGAGCGTCCGGCACGCCGCCCGACCCGACCTGGCGGTGCTGCGGGCACAGGTCGAGGCGGACCCGGAGTTCCTGGCGAAGGGGTCCGAGGCCGTGACCGCGGCCGTGCTCGACGAGGTCGTGGACGGCTACGGCCCCGTCGTCCAGGTGCTGCAGGAGCAGATCGACGCCATCGAGGACCAGCTGTTCGCCGGGCAGGTCGACCCCGGGGTCTCGAAGCGCATCTACCAGCTGCTCAGCGAGGTCCTGGCGTTCCAGCGGGCCACCACCCCGGTGCCGGCGATGGTCACGGGGCTGCTCCGCGGTGCCGACAAGTACGGCGTCGACGACGACGTGCAGCACCGGCTCCGCAACGTGCACGACCACGCACTCCGTGTCACCGAGCGGGTCGACTCGTTCCGCGCCCTGCTCGAGAACGCCCTGACCCTGCACGCCACCCTGGTGTCGCAGGAGCAGAACGAGGCGATGCGCCGGATGACCAGCGCGAGCCTGGCCCAGGGTGAGGAGAGCCGGCAACTCGCCCGGGCAGCACACCGCCAGGGCGAGGAGGTCAAGAAGATCTCGTCGTGGGCGGCGATCCTGTTCGCACCGGGCCTGATCGCCGGTGTCTACGGGATGAACTTCGACCACATGCCCGAGCTGCACTGGCACTACGGCTACCCGGTCGCGATCCTCGGCATGCTCCTGCTGATGGGCGTGCTCTGGGCGATCTTCCGCAAGCGCAACTGGCTCTGAGCGGACGGCGGATCGGCGCACAGGTGGCGTCGATCCGCCGGACGTGCATAATGATCTGGCCCGGATGTGAACGTGCACATCGATGTGCCACGACACCCGGGCGGAAACGAGCAGCAATGGCGTCATCGCGGACACAGCAACCGCGTTCGCCCAGCATCCGTGACGTCGCACGGATCGCGGGCGTCTCGCACCAGACCGTCTCGCGGGTGCTGAACAACTCGGACGCGATCCGGGCCGAGACACGCGACAAGGTCCTGGCGGCCATGGAGCAGCTGCAGTACCGGCCGAACCGGGCCGCACGCGCCCTGGTCACGAGCCGGACCCACACGATCGGCGTCCTGACGGCCCGCCGCGCCCACTACGGTCCGGCCGTGGCACTGCAGGCGATCGAGGACGCCGCGATGCTCCGTGGCTACTCGGTCACGACGGCGAACATCGCCGAGGCGACCGATGCCGCCGTGCGGGAAGGACTCGGGCACCTGCTCGACCTCGACGTCGAGGGCATCGTCGTCATCGCGCCCCAGCAGCGGGTCTTCGACCTGATCGCGGAGCTCGGCATCCGCACCCCCTACGTCACCATGCGCGCCAGCGTCGGCGAGGACCCGACGGCCCTGTGGGTGGACCAGATGGAGGGCGCACGACTCGCGACCGCGCACCTGCTCGACCTGGGTCACGAGTACGTGCGGCACATCGCCGGACCGCAGGACTGGATCGAGGCCGACGCCCGCATGCAGGGGTTCCTGCGCGAGATGTCCGACCGCGACATGGCCGTCGCGCCACCGATCCTGGGCGACTGGACCGCCGACTTCGGCTACCACGCCGGCCGCGAGCTGCTGCGGTGGCGGGACTGCACCGCGATCTTCTGCTCGAACGACCAGATGGCGCTCGGCGTCATGCACGCAGCGCGCTCGTACGGGCTCGACGTCCCGGGTGACCTGTCCGTGGTCGGCTACGACGACATCCCCGAGGCGAAGCACTTCTGGCCACCGCTCACCACGGTGCAGGTCGACTTCGCCGAGCTCGGGCGGCGCTGCGTGGACCTGCTGCTGCCGAGTGAGGGCGAACTGCTCCGCCCCATCGACATCGTCCCGCAGCTGGTCGTGCGCGCCTCCACGAGCGCGCCCCGCACGCGCTGACGCACCTCGGGCCGCGCCACGCCCCGAGTACCTGCGACGAACTTCTGCCCAGGGACGCCCGGAGACACCCGGTACGCCCGGAACGACCCGGTACGCCCGGAACCACCCGGCCGCCCCGGAGTACCTGCCACAAACGGGCATACCTGCCACGAACTTCCGACCAGGTACGCCCGAAGACACCAGGTACGCCCGGAATGACTGGGTACACCCGAAACGTCTCGGTACACCCGAAACCAACCGGCCACCCAGGAGTACCTGCCACAAACGGGCGTACCTGCCACGAACTTCCGACCAGGTACGCCCGAAACGACCCGGTACGCCCGGAACCACCCGGCCACCCAGGAGTACCTGCCACAAACGGGCGTACCTGCCACGAACTTCCGACCAGGGACGCCCGGAAGCGCCAGGCAGGCCCGCTCCGACGAGGCGAGCGCGGCTCCGGACGCGACCACGAAGCGGACCGGAGGCCCGTGGCCGGCCCGCCACGAGCCTCCCGGCCGCGCATGCGGATTCGCGCAACGAAACGCCCGTTCCCGAGCCCCCTGGCCCCAACCCGGGGGACGTTCCCTCCGGATCACGCACGCCGTTACGAAAACGCGACCAATCCGAATTGACAGCCGCACCGAGGCTGTGCGTAAATTGCCTCCGTCCAGCCGATGTGACCGTTCACATGAGCGTCACACCGAGCCGGATCCGGACGCGACAACGAAGTCCACACAGGCCCCCTGTGCTTTCGCTGCCGCAGCAGAACCACCCGAACACACTGCCGCACCGAAGCGGCAGAAGGAGATGCACTGTGGCGTCAACCCCGATCGACACCGGCCTCGAGACCCGGTCGATCACCGCACCCGAGACGATCCTCGAGATGCGCTCGATCACCAAGGAGTTCCCTGGTGTGAAGGCGCTGGCCGACGTCTCCCTCAGCGTCCGCGCCGGCGAGATCCACGCGATCTGCGGCGAGAACGGCGCCGGCAAGTCGACCCTGATGAAGGTCCTGTCGGGCGTCTACCCGTACGGCACCTACAGCGGCGAGATCGTCTACGAGGGCGAGGAAGTCCGCTTCTCGAACATCAAGCAGTCCGAGCAGGCCGGCATCGTCATCATCCACCAGGAGCTGGCGCTCGTCCCGGAGCTCTCGATCACCGAGAACCTGTTCCTGGGCAACGAGCCGAGCCGCGGTGGCGTCATCAACTGGACCGCCGCACAGCTCCGTGCGCAGGACCTGCTCGCCCGCGTCGGCCTGGCCGACGACCCGGACACGCAGATCAAGAACATCGGTGTCGGCAAGCAGCAGCTCGTCGAGATCGCGAAGGCCCTACACAAGGACGTCAAGCTCCTGATCCTCGACGAGCCGACCGCCGCGCTCAACGAGAACGACTCGCAGCACCTGCTCGACCTGATCGTCGGGCTGAAGGCCAAGGGCATCGCGAGCATCATCATCAGCCACAAGCTCAACGAGATCGAGCAGATCGCGGACGAGATCACGATCATCCGCGACGGCAAGGCCATCGAGACGCTCAACGTCAAGGCGGACGGCGTCAACGAGGACCGCATCATCCGCGGCATGGTGGGCCGCTCGCTCGAGTCGCGCTTCCCGGACCGCACCCCGAAGATCGGCGAGACCTTCTTCGAGGTCCGCAACTGGACGGTGCAGCACCCGATCGACCCGTCGCGTCTGGTCTGCAAGGCATCGAACTTCCACGTCCGCAAGGGCGAGATCGTCGGCTTCGCCGGCCTGATGGGCGCCGGACGCACCGAGCTGGCGATGAGCCTGTTCGGTCGCTCCTACGGCACCTGGCTCGACGGCCAGATCATCAAGGACGGCCGCGAGATCAAGGTCACGAACGTCCAGCAGGCGATCGAGAACGGCATCGGCTACGTCTCCGAGGACCGCAAGGCGCTCGGCCTGAACCTGCTCGACACCGTGAAGCGCTCGACGGTCGCCGCCGACCTGAAGAAGATCTCGAAGGCCGGTGTCGTCGACTCGCTCGAGGAGTACTCGGTCGCCGAGAAGTACCGCAAGATGCTCCGCACCAAGGTGCCGAGCGTCGAGGACAACGTCGGCAAGCTCTCTGGTGGCAACCAGCAGAAGGTCGTCCTGTCCAAGTGGATGTTCACCGACCCGGACATCCTGATCCTCGACGAGCCCACCCGCGGTATCGACGTGGGTGCCAAGTTCGAGATCTACGGGATCATCCAGCAGCTCGCGGCCGAGGGGAAGGGCATCATCCTCATCTCGTCCGAGCTCCCCGAACTCCTCGGTCTCTCCGACCGGATCTACACCATCTTCGAGGGCCAGATCACCGCTGACCTCCCGGCCGACCAGGCCGATCCCGAATCGCTCATGCGCAGCATGACCTCCGCGCGGAAGGGCGCCACCGCCTCATGAACAACCTGAAACTGCTCTTCGGCAAGGGCAACAGCATCGGCCAGTACGGCATGATCATCGCCCTCATCGTGCTGCTGATCTTCTTCTCGATCACCACGAACGGGCTCATCCTCGAGCCGACCAACGTCATCAACCTGTTCCTGCAGTACTCCTACATCCTGATCCTGGCGCTCGGCATGGTCATGGTCATCATCGCGGGGCACATCGACCTGTCGGTCGGTTCGGTCGCAGCGGTCGTCGGCATCGTCGTGGCGCAGTCCATGGCCGTGTGGGACTTCCCGGTGTGGGCAGCGATCCTCCTGGGCCTGGCCTGCGGTGCCGCGATCGGTGCCTGGCAGGGCTTCTGGGTGGCGTTCGTGAAGGTCCCGGCCTTCATCGTGACGCTGGCCGGTCAGCTCATCTTCCGCGGTGTGAACCAGATCATCGGCAACTCGACGTCCGTTCCGGTCCCGAACGACTACATCCCGATCGGCGCCGGCTTCCTCGGCGACTTCGGCCCCGACTTCGGCTTCAGCAACGGCACCCTGCTCATCGGTCTAGCCACGATCCTCGCGCTCATCATCATCGAGGCCCGTGGCCGTGGCCGCCGCAAGAAGATGCAAGCCGAGGTCCCGCCGCTGTGGGTCTCGGTCGTCCGCACCGGTATCCTGGTGGCCGTCACGCTCGTCGCCACGTACCTGTTCGGCGCCGGCCCGGTCGGCACCTCGGTCCCGGTCGTCGCGATCATCCTCGGTGTCCTGACCATCGTCTACGGCTTCGTCACGAAGAACACGATCTTCGGTCGCCAGGTCTACGCCGTCGGTGGCAACGCCAACGCCGCGGTCCTGTCGGGTGTCTCCGCGAAGAAGGTCAACTTCTTCGTCATGATGAACATGTCGGTCCTCGCCGCGATCGCCGGCATGGTCTTCGTCGCCTACTCCGGCGCCTCTGGCCCCGCGGACGGCACCGGTTGGGAGCTCGACGCTATCGCCGCCGTCTTCGTCGGTGGTGCAGCGGTCGCCGGTGGTGTCGGCACGATCTCCGGATCGATCATCGGTGGTCTCGTGATGGCGCTGCTGTCGAACGGCCTGCAGCTGATGGGCCTCGAGTCCAACAAGGTGCAGATCATCCGCGGTCTGGTCCTGCTCGTCGCGGTCGCCTTCGACGTGTACTCGAAGTCGCAGGGTCGCCCGTCCCTCATCGGGGGCATGATGCGGCAGTTCCAGCGGAAGGACACCGAGCAGAACACGGTGTCCGCCCAGCAGCCGCGGTCCATCGAGGACCAGCCCGACAAGATCACCCTCCCCTAGTCCCAACTCCCCACACCGGGGCCCCGGCCCCACACCTCCTCAACGAAGAGAAAGCAATCACATGCGCAAGAAGATCGTCGCCGGCCTCAGCCTGGCGCTCATCGCGGGCCTCGCCCTCAGCGGTTGCTCGGCACGCGGCTCGTCCGACGACGCCGGCAGCACCAGCACCATCAAGAAGGGCGACCTCATCGGCGTCGCCCTGCCCGCCAAGACCTCGCAGAACTGGGTCCTCGCCGGTGCGGCGTTCAAGAAGTCGATCGAGGAAGCCGGATTCAAAGCCGACATCCAGTACGCGAAGGCAGACGGCCCCGTCCCGGACCAGCAGGGTCAGATCGCGACCATGATCACCAAGGGCGCCAAGGCCGTCATCATCGGCGCGGCCGATGGTTCGCAGCTGACCGCGCAGGTCAAGTCGGCCAAGGCTTCTGGTGCTGTCGTCATCGCCTGGGACCGCAACATCCTGAACACGAAGAACGTCGACTACTACGTGGCGTTCAACAACTTCAAGGTCGGTCAGCTCCAGGCCGAGGCGCTACTCAAGGGCCTCGAGGAGAAGAAGGGCGACAAGCCGTACAACGTCGAGCTCTTCGCCGGTTCGCCGGACGACGCCAACGCCACCGTGTTCTTCAACGGTGCGATGGACGTCCTCCAGCCGAAGATCGACGACGGCACCATCAAGGTCGTCTCCGGTCAGACCACGTTCCAGAAGGTCGTCACGCAGGGCTGGCTCGCACAGAAGGCCCAGTCGCGCATGACCGACCTGCTCGCGCAGTACTACACGGGTGACACCGAGCTCGACGGCGTCCTGTCGCCGAACGACACCCTCGCCCGTGCGATCCTCACCGCGACCAAGGCCGCCGGCAAGGACAACCCCGTCGTGACCGGGCAGGACTCGGAGACCGCGTCGATCCCGCTCATCATGCAGGGCACGCAGTACTCGACGATCTTCAAGGACACCACGAAGGAAGCCCAGGCTGCCGTCGACCTCGTCTCCACCCTGTCGAAGGGCGACAAGCCCGAGACCAAGATGGACAAGACGAACAACTACAACGGTGTGAAGACGGTCCCCGCGATCGAGCTCGCACCGGTCCTCGTCACGAAGGACAACGCGGTCGAGGCCTACAAGGGCAACGACACCCTCGAGGACCTGGCAAAAGCAGGTCAGTAGCTCCTAACCGAGAGCAAGCCCACCTCGATCGAGGTGGGCTTGCTCTCGTTGAGGGGGGGTACGCGATCGGTCGGCCGAATCGTGGACTGCGCAGCGGCTCGTACCGGTCTACTTTTGCCCCAGATGAGTTCTCATCGAAAGATCAAAGGGGATCGACATGAAGTTGATGATTAAACTCGCGGCCGTTGCCGTAGCGACGGGGGCCATCCTGACGGTGGGTGCCATCCCGGCGCAAGCCGTCGGGACGAGTGCGCAGACGTGCCCTGGCGGCTCTGCGGTCGGGCACTCGTCCACGAACGGCGGCGCAGACACGAACGCCGTGAACTGCCGGGGGGCACTCCGGGTCGAAGTTCGGCAGTTCTACACGGTGACCGGGGGGAAGACGTACCCCACGGCTTGGAAGCGCAGCAGCAACTACGTGTTGACCGTGAAGCAAGCCAATCCTGGTTACCCGGTCTTCAAGTCCGAGCACCGTTGGGTGCCGAGCGTGACCGGAGCGGGCGGCGCGCCGGGCATCTTCGGCCTCTGATGCGGAACTGAGGCTGGATCACGGTGGCCCTCGCCCTTCTGGCGGGGGTCGCCGCATGTCCCGGGACGGCGCGGGAGGTTGTGCCCTGGCGCGAGAACCCGAGGAAGCGCAGCAAGGAACGAGAACGGCCGTCTGCTGGAGGGGCAGGAGCGGCCGTCGGGACTGCTGACGGTCGGACGGGAGGCGCGTGGCGGGCCCGCCACGCGCCTCCCGTCCCTCAGTCGCCCCGGTGGGCGCGGTACGCGCTTAGCCGCTCGACGGCCGCTCGCAACCGCGGGACGTCGGTGCGTGCCGTCTCGACCAGGACGGCGTCCGACACCGCCGCGCCTCCGACGGTCACCTGGTCGCCGATGTGGGCGAGCCGCGCCCAGAGGATGTCCGGCTCCGTCGCCGTCACCGCGGCGGGCAGGGAACCCACCGCGGCACCGATCTCGACCAGCCGCATCCGGACGGCGTCAACGAGCATGGCATCGGGTGCCGAGTCCTCGTGCACGTACCGGTCGATCGCAGCGCAGGAGTGCAGCACTCGTCGAGACAGCGGTCCGTGTCGGGCGTCACGGCGACACGGCTCCGGCGGACCGTTCGGGCCCGACGTCCGACGCGTCCGAGACCGTCACGTCGACGCCGAGCAGTCGTTCGACGTCGTCCTGGATCCGCATCAGGGTGAAGTGGCCGCGCCCGGTCCGCGCCCGCGTCCGTCAGGGGTGGGCCGCGCGCAACCGGCGCGCGGCGTCGGCGAGGTGCGGGACGTCGGTGCGGGCGGTGCCGAACACCAGCGCACGCGTCGTGTCGAAGTACCGCCGGGTCAGCCGCTCCCCCAGGTCGGACACGCGCGACCACGGGATGCCGGGCTCGCTCGCGGTGACCCCGGCGGGGAGCACCCGGACCGCCTCACCGATCTCGACCAGGCGCATCCGGACCGCGTCGTGCACAAGGTCCTCGGGCACCCGCTCGTCGTCGATGTAGCGCCGGATCGCCTCGCACGCCCGGATGACGTCGTCGAGGCGGTCGGCCACGGCACGGCGGATGCCGGGCTGCGCACTCACAGCGGCACCGCGGTCCGGACGACCCCGGGGCGCATGCCCGCGGCGTCGACGACGTCGACGCGGACTCCGAGCAACCGTTCGGCGGCGTCCTGGATGCGCATCAGTGCGAAGATGCCGAGCCCCGCGTCGACGTCGACCATCAGGTCGACGTCACTGTCCGGGCCGTCCTCACCCCGCGCGACGCTGCCGAAGATCCGGGGGTTCCGCCCGCCGAACCGCTGCACGATCTCGAGGAGGTCCTGCCGGGCCGCGACCACGCGCTCGAGGAGCGGCGGGGGCTCCTCGACCGGCTGCAGGTCGATCGTCGTCGTGAAGCCCGCCGCACGGAGCATCCGCTGCAGGGCCGCGAGGGACGGTTCGCGCCGACCGTTCTCGTACGTGCTGATGACGCTCTGCGTGACGCCGGCGCGCTGGGCGAGCTGGACCTGGGTCAGTTCGGCGCGTTCACGGGCATCGCGGATGAGCACCGCGGCCGACAGCGGCGGGGCGGACCGTGGGGGAACAGCGGACATGCTGCAACGATACACAGCATCCAACATTTCGTCCGCCGCCGGAGCGGCATACGCTCAGCGCGGGTCGGAGACGTCCGCCCGGTGGAAGTTCTGCGCCGAGCGGGACGCGGTCGGGCCACGCTGGCCCTGGTAGCGGGACTGGTACTCGGCGGAACCGTAGGGCTTCTCAGCCGGGCTCGACAGCTGGAAGAAGCACAGCTGTCCGATCTTCATCCCCGGCCACAGCTTGATGGGCAGCGTCGCGACGTTCGACAGCTCGAGCGTCACGTGCCCGGAGAACCCGGGGTCGATGAAGCCCGCGGTCGAGTGGGTCAGGAGGCCGAGGCGACCGAGCGAGCTCTTGCCCTCGAGCCGAGCGGCGATGTCGTCGGGCAGCGTCACGACCTCGAACGTGGAGCCGAGGACGAACTCGCCCGGGTGCAGCACGAACGCCTCGTCCGGGTCGGTCTCGACCAGGCGGGTCAGGTCGGGCTGGTCCACCGCGGGGTCGATGTGCGGGTACTTGTGGTTGTCGAACAGCCGGAAGAACTTGTCGAGCCGGACGTCGATGCTCGACGGCTGGACGAGCGAGGCGTCGTACGGGTCGAGGCCGATCCGGCCTTCGGCGAGCTGGGCGGTGATGTCGCGGTCGGAGAGCAGCACGGACGAAGCCTAGCGGCAGCGCGCGTCGCGCCGGTATGCTGCCAGGCTGCCCACCACCCGGGCGGGCGGCGTTCGGAGCAGTGATGACCACGTACACCGTCGACGAGATCACGGTGCCCGCCGCCATGGACGACGACCCGGCGACCGTCGCGACCTTCGCCGAGTGGCTCGCGGTGTCCGACGGCGCCGAAGCCGCCGTGCACGGGCTGCACGAGTTGGCCTGGACGCCGGAGGAGTACCTGCCGCTGTGCCGAGAGCCGGGTGCCCCGAGCCGGCTCGTCGTCGCCCGCGACGACCGCGGCACCGTGGTCGGTGCGGGCTCGTACGACACGAAGCAGGAGCCCGGCACCACCAACTGCTGGCTGTCGGTCGGCGTCGTCCCCGAGCACCAGCGCCGCGGTGTCGGGACGCTGCTCGCCGACCACCTGGAGTCGATGGCCCGCGCCGACGGCCGCACGCAGTGGAAGACGTACGCCGTCTCACGGCAGGTCGGGCCCGCGTCCGGTCCCGGGTACGTGCAGGCCCCGACGGGGTTCGGCGCCGTCCCGGAGGACGAGGCCGGGGTACGGTTCCTGACCGCCCGCGGCTGGCACTTCGGCCAGGTGAACCGGATCAGCCGGCTCCCGCTGCCCGCCGACGCATCCGTGGTGCGCGGACTGCACGAGCGGGCGTCTGCTGCCGCCGGGTCGGAGTACCGCGTGCACGCCTGGACCGGTCGGACGCCGGAGCAGTGGCTCGACGGCATCGCCCTGCTCGAGACCCGGATGAGCACCGACGCGCCCGCCGGGGACATGGAGGAGCCCGAGGACGTCTGGACCGCCGAACGACTCCGGGAGCACGAGGACGAGCTCGCCCGGGCACCGCGCACCCTGCTCACCGTGGCCGTCGAGCACCTGCCGACCACCAGCCTGGCCGGTTTCACGCAGCTGTCCGTGCCGGACGACCCCGCACGGCCGGCACAGCAGTGGGACACCCTGGTGCTCCGCGAGCACCGCGGCCACCGGCTCGGCTGGCTGCTCAAGGTCGTCGGGATCCAGGAGCTCGAGCGGCGGTTCCCGGGGCGTCCCTCGGTCATCACGTTCAACGCGGAGGAGAACCGCCACATGCTCGACGTGAACGAGGCAGTGGGGTTCGTCGGCGTCGGCTGCGAGGGCATCTGGGAACGGCGGGTCTGAGCGCGCATCCGAGGGGCCGCCGTCCAGCCGACACGCCTACGATTGGACGGTCATGACCGTCACGTCACCCGAAACCCAGCCCACGGGGTCAGCGCCGGACGCCGCCCCCACCACCGGGCGCTCGTCCACCGTCGCGACGGTCCTCGTCATCGCGATCCCGCTGGCCGTCGCGTGCTCGATCCTCGGGCTGACGATCACCGGTGCCTTCAGCGCGAGCCAGCAGCTGGTGTCCGCCGGCGAGGTCGTCGAGTACGGCCTGCCGATCGCCCGCGTCGTGCACGACACGATGGCGGCGCTGACCATCGGGCTCCTCATCGTCGCCGCCTTCGCGCTGCCCGCGCAGAAGAAGGACCACGGCGCCCTGTCCAGCGTGCAGCACCGTGCGACCCGGTGGGCCGCGGCGACCGGCGCCGTCTGGTTCCTGGCCGCCGCGGTGAGCATCGTCCTGACCGGCGCGAACACCCTCGGTGTCCCGCTCACCAGCCCGGTGTTCGCCCGCAACTTCATGCTCTTCGCGTTCCAGGTCGAGATCGGCCAGGCGCTCGTGGTGTCGGCAGCCGCGATCCTCGTCGCCACGGTGGTGGCCGCCTTCGCCACCCGGGTGACGACCCTGGCGTTCGCCACCGTGATCGGCCTGTTCGCCCTGCTCCCCCTGGCCCTGTCCGGTCACGCCGCCGGGTCGCTCGAGCACGCGAACGCGGTGAACTCGCTCGCGATCCACCTGGTCGGGGTGTGCGTGTGGGCCGGTGGCCTGGTCGCCGTGGTCCTGCTCCGCACCCGCACCAAGGGCGCGACCGGACGCGTGATCGCCCGGTACTCGACGCTCGCCGGCTGGTCGTTCGGGGCCGTGGCGTTCTCCGGCATCGTCAACGCGTCGCTGCGTCTGACCGGCCCGCTCGACCTGTTCACGACCACGTACGGCTGGCTCATCACCGTCAAGGCGCTCATCCTCGTGCTGCTCGGCGTCGCGGGGATCGTGCAGCGCCGGAAGCTCGTGCCCGGGCTCCTCCGCGCGCCGCTCGACCGCCGCCTGTTCACCCGGTTCGCGCTGGCCGAGATCGTGTTCATGGCCGTGGCCATCGGCGTCTCGGTCGCCGTGTCCCGCTCGCAGCCGCCGATCCCGCAGACCCCGGCGACGGGCGAGGACACCCGCTCCGGCCTGATCGGGTTCCCGTTCCCGCCGGCACAGACCACGCAGACCTACCTGACCCAGTGGCACATCGACTGGGTGTGGCTCGGCCTGGCCGTCGTCGGGGCCGTCTGGTACCTGCTGGCGGTGCGCAAGCTCCGGAAGCGCGGCGACGCCTGGCCCGTCGGGCGCACCATCGCCTGGCTGATCGGCTGCGCCCTGTTCATCTGGACCACGTCGGCCGGCCCCGCCGTGTACGGCATGATCCACTTCTCGTCGCACATGCTCCAGCACATGCTGCTGATGATGTTCGTCCCGCTGCCGCTCGTGCTCGGTGGCCCGGTGCTGCTCGCGCTCCGCACCCTGCCGGTCCGGAACGACGGCTCACGCGGCGCCCGCGAGTGGCTCATGCTCTTCGTGCACTCCCGCTGGATGCAGTTCCTCGGCAAGCCCGCCGTCGCGGGGATCATCTTCGCCGGGTCCCTCGTGGTGTTCTACTTCACGCCGGCGTACCAGGCCGCGATGCAGTCGCACGAGTGGCACGTCGCGATGATCATCCACTTCGTCCTGAGCGGCTACCTGTTCTTCTGGGTCTTCGTCGGCGTCGATCCGGGCCCCCAGCGCCCGCCGTACCCGATGCTCATCATCACCCTGCTGGCCACCCTGGCGTTCCACGCGTTCTTCGGCGTCGCGGTCATGACGTCGCAGTCGGTGTTCGCGATCGACTGGTTCCACGCGCTGGGCCAGACGAACGACGCCGCACTGCTCGACGACCAGCACACCGGCGGCGGCATCGCCTGGGGCGCTTCGGAGCTCCCGATGGTGTTCGTGGCCCTGCTCGTCGTCCGGAATTGGATGCGCTCGGACAAGCGCGACGCGAAGCGCCTCGACCGCAAGGCCGACCGCGACGGTGACGCCGACCTCAAGGCGTACAACGAGCGCCTGGCGGCGATGAGCAAGCGGGACTGACCCGCAGCACCGGTCACACGGCGGGCGTTGCCCCGGTCAGTCCCCGTGGACGATGCAGACCGCGTCCAGGTCCATCGCGGCCTCGAGCGCGGCCGAGATCCCCGATTCCCCGTCGGGTCCGGCGGGGGTCACGGTGTCGACCCACCACAGCGGTGTCGCCAGGGTCGGGGCGTCCGGCAGGATCCGCTCGACCTCGTCGAAGGAGTCCACCCGGCGCACGCCGAGCACGGTGATCACCGGGTGGGTGGCGTCACGGCAGACCTGCATCATCGGGCCGTCGTCGAGCGCCCGGACACCCCAGGTCTCGTCGTGCAGCAGGAGCGCCTCCGCCACCTCGCGCGTCTCCACCGGCTGGCGGCAGAGGATGGTGACGTCACGCGGCACCCTGACCGCCCACCATCCGGTCGTCGCGGACGTGGCCGTCGAGCGTGCCCTCGTCGTGCGCGGGGTCGAGCGGTGCGCCACCGACCAGCTGCAGGAAGCGGTCCTCGTCGATGCGGTCGAGGAACGACTCGAGCGCTTCCCAGCCGTCCTCGAAGCGGACGATCATGCCGCCGTCGTCAGCGGCGTCGGCATCCGGGCGGGCGGCCGAGCCGGCTGCGAAGGTCGCGGTCGTGGTGCGCGGTGGCGGCCAGACGCCGTCGCGGTCCAGGAAGCCGGCGGCCTCGGGCCCCACGACGACGGCGAGCGGCGACGGTTCGCCGTGCGAGACGGCCCGCACCAGGTGGTCCGCGTCGCCGCGGCGCTGCATGACGACGCCGAACACGGGGACGACCTGGTCGGCGACCCGCTGCACGGCGTCGAACATCCGGTTCGCCAGGCCCGGGTCGGTGTTCTCCTCGGGCACGGTGAGCACGGCGGACATCGTCTCGACGACGACCCCGCCGACCAGGTGCGCGGTCATCGTCGCGGAGAACCCCTCGCCGACGGCGTACGAGGTCGAGATGCCGGGTGCCTCGTGCTTCGCGTACTGCGTGACGACCCAGCGGTCCCACGGCACGGTGAGCGGTTCGGCGGTGCCCCACCGGGTCGGGCAGGTGCCGACGGTGTGGCACAGCGCCTCGATCGCGGAGCCCATGTCGACCGCACGGCCGGGGTGGTGGCGGAGGGTCAGGTCGATGCTGATCTGTCGCACCGAGTCGGCCGAGACGGGGTGCTCGGGCGACGGGGTGCCCACGAGTTCGGGGCCGCGGTGCACGAAGTCCTCGATGTCGGAGGCGGCGACGCCGGTCCGGCCGTCACGCAGCGTGCCGTCGAAGTCGGACACCGCCCACGCGGCGCCGTACGCGCCGAGCGCGTGCCGGAGCGCCGGGGTGATCGCCGCGGCCCGGCCGGTGCGGAGCACGACCGTCCGTCCGGCGTCCGCCGACCGACGGAGCAGCGAGGCGAGCGCGTCCGTCAGCCACACGACGGGCGAGGCGGACTCGACCACGATCGCCGAGCCGACCACGTCGTCGATGAGGGGATGCCTGACCATCCGGGTCCTCCTCGGTTCGGGGCTGGAACTCCCTGGACGGTACACACGGGGGCGACACCTGTCCGTCAGGCGCCCACCCTCACAGCGGAGACTCGGGAGGCGCGACACGCGCCGGCGAGACGGCGTACGGTGCGCGGTCGGCTGGCTTCCAGGCGAGAATCCGCTAGGCTTGCCGAGTCCCGTTCTGCGGGGCGCGCGAGTGTAGTTCAATGGTAGAACTCCAGCTTCCCAAGCTGGTAGCGCGGGTTCGATTCCCGTCACTCGCTCTGTCGGACGTACGCTCGCCGCTTGTCCTCCTCCTCCGGTTCCCCCGAACACGCCGCACCCGTGGTCGTCATCGGTGCCGGGGTCGTCGGCGCCGCGACCGCGTACGCCCTCACCGCCCGCGGCGAGCGCGTCCTGCTCGTGGAACAGCACGCTCGCGGCCACCACCTCGGTTCCTCGCACGGTGCGACCCGGATCTTCCGGCAGGGCTACGCCGACCCCGAGTACGTCGCGCTGACCACGCGGGCACTGGCGCTGTGGGAAGCGCTCGAGGCCGCTGCCGGGGAAGAGCTCATCGTCCGCACGGGTGCCGTCGACCACGGCCGGCCCGAGGTCGTCGACGCGATCGCCGCGGCCCTCGCCGACGCGGACATCCCCCACGAGTCGCTCACACCGGAGCAGGCGGCAGCACGTTGGCCCGGCATCGCGTTCGAGGGGAACGTGCTGACCCACGCGTCGGCCGGACGCATCCGCTCCGACCGGACGATCGAGGTGTTCCTCACGCTGGCCGAAGCGACCGGTCTCGCCGACCTGCGGTTCGACACCCGGGTCACCGGGCTCGAGGACCACGGTGACGACGTCACCGTGACGCTGTCCGACGGCAGCGCGGTCCGCACCGCGTCCGTGGTGGCCGCGGTGGGCTCGTGGGCCCCCACGCTGGTCGGCGAGCTGCTCGCCGGACGCGGGGCGGGCCTCCCGGCCATCCGCGTCACCCAGGAGCAGCCGGCCCACTTCCCCAGCCACCTGCCGGACGCGGCCTGGCCGAGCTTCGTGCACTGGGCCGACGGCGACGACGTGTACGGGCTGCTGACGCCGGGCGAGGGCGTCAAGGTCGGGTTCCACGGCACCGGGCCGGTCGTCGACCCGGACCACCGGGACTTCGTGCCCGTGCCGGCCGAGGCCGAGCGGCTGCAGGCGTACGTCGCGCGGTACGTGCCGGGGGTCGACGCGACGAAGCCTGAGTTCATCAGCTGCCTGTACGACAACTCCCCCGACGAGGACTTCGTCATCGACCGGGTCGGGCCGCTGACCGTGGCGACGGGGTTCTCCGGGCACGGCTTCAAGTTCGCGCCGCTGCTCGGCGAGATGCTCGCGGACCTCGCCATGGGCGGCGTGCCGCATCCGCGCTTCGCCCTGCCGGAGTCGGTGCCCGCGCCCTGACGCCAGCGCGCGGTCGTTCGCGAGACGCCGTCGTTGTTCGTTCGACGCCGTCATGTCGTCGAGACGCCGCCGAATCCGGAGGCGTCTCGAGGACAACGAGGCGTCCTGCGCGCACACCGGCGTCTCACACCCGCGCACACGCCGGCGTGTTCTGCACACGCCGGCGTCTCGCGACCGGCCGCTACGGTGGGAGCCGTGCGCATCATCGTGGCTCCGGACTCGTTCAAGGGCACCGCGACGGCGGCGTCGATCGCTGCGGCGGTCCGTGCCGGCTGGCTGACCGAACGCCCCGACGACGACGTGGTGCTCGTCCCGATGGCCGACGGCGGCGAGGGCACGCTCGACGCTTTCGAGACCGCCGTCCCCGGAGCCGTCCGGGTCCCCGTCACCGTCACCGGGCCGGCCGGCACGCCGGTCGACACCCACTGGCTCCGGCTGCCCGACGGCCGCGCGGTGGTGGAGCTCGCCGCGACGAGCGGCCTCCCCCTGCTCGACGCACCGATGCCGGACACGGCGACGAGCCGCGGGTTCGGCGAGGCGATCGCCGCCGCGCTCGACGCCGGTGCCACGGGGCTCGTGCTCGGCATCGGGGGCAGCGCGTCCACCGACGGCGGGCGACCGGTGCTCGAGGCGCTCGGACTCGACAGCGAAGGAGCCGCCACCGACGGCCTCCGAGCACTCCCCCCGCTCGGCGTCACCGTGCTCACCGACGTGACCTCTCCGCTGCTCGGTCCGACCGGTGCCGCCGCCGTCTTCGGCCCGCAGAAGGGCATCACGCCCGACCGTGTGGGGTCCTTCGACGACCGGCTCGCCACCTGGGCCGCGCGGTTCCCCGACGTCGACCCGGACACCCCGGGCGCCGGAGCCGCCGGCGGTGTCGGGTTCGGCCTGCTGGTGTGGGGCGCCACGCTCGCCGGTGGGGCCGCGGCCGTCGCCGAGGTCCTCGGGCTGCCGGCGCTGCTCGAGGGGTCCGACGTGAACGGGGCCGGTGGAGCGAACGGGGCCGACGTCGTGATCAGCGGCGAAGGGCGCTTCGACGGGCAGAGCGCAGTCGGCAAGGTGCCCTCGGTGGTCCGCGACCTGACCGCGGCGCACGCTCCCGGTGCCCGCTCGATGCTCGTCGCCGGCGCGATCGAGGCCCCGCTCGACGACTACGGGGCCGCGGCGTCACTCACCGTGCTCGCGACGCAGACCACCGGCGAACCCGACGACGCCCTCGCCGACCCGCTGCGCTTCGCCACGATCGCCGGGCAGCGGCTGGCCCGGCTCGCCTGAGCGAGCAGAACGCCGCGACGCGCCCGTCCGCGGGCACAGGGGTGTCCTGGTTGTACCTCCCACCCGGCCGCGGCTGCGCGCACACTGGTTCCGGGCCGGAACCGGCCCGCAACGCACCACCCCCACGAGGAGATCATTGCGCACCGTCAACGCGTACGCGGCACCGTCAGCGACCGAGCCGCTCGTCAAGACCACCATCACCCGTCGGGACGTCGGCCCGGACGACGTCGCGATCGACATCGCCTACGCCGGCATCTGCCACTCGGACATCCACACCGTCCGCGGTGAGTGGGGCCCCATCCAGTACCCGCAGGTCGTCGGCCACGAGATCGTCGGCCACGTGACCGAGGTCGGCGAGAACGTCACCAAGCACAAGGTCGGCGACCGCGTCGGCGTCGGCTGCATGGTGAACTCGTGCGGCGAGTGCGAGAACTGCGTCGCCGGCCAGGAGCAGTACTGCCTCAAGGGCAACATCGGCACCTACGCCAGCGTCGACCCGGCCGACGGCTCGATCACCCAGGGCGGCTACTCGCAGGCCGTCGTGGTGAACGAGGACTTCGTCCTCCGTGTCCCCGAGTCGCTCGACATCGAGAAGGTCGCGCCGCTGCTCTGCGCCGGCATCACGACCTACTCGCCGCTGCACCACTGGAACGCCGGCCCCGGCACCAAGGTCGCCGTCGTCGGCATGGGCGGGCTCGGTCACATGGCCGTCAAGATCGCCGTCGCGCTCGGCGCCGAGGTCACCGTCCTGTCGCAGACCACCTCCAAGCAGGAGGACTCGCTCCGCTACGGCGCGAAGGCCCACTACGCGACGAAGGACCCGGAGACGTTCGAGAAGCTCGCGAACTCCTTCGAGCTGATCATCAACACCGTCTCGGCGAAGATCCCGATGGGTTCCTACCTCGGCCTGCTCAAGGTCGACGGCACGCTCGTCAACGTGGGTGCTCCGTCCGAGCCGCTCGAGGTGCCGGCCTTCGCGCTCATCCCGCGTCGGCTCAGCTGGGCGGGTTCCGCCATCGGCGGCATCCAGGAGACCCAGGAGATGCTCGACTTCTGCGCCGAGCACGGGATCCTCCCGGAGACCGAGCTCATCAGCGCCGACCAGATCAACGAGGCCTACGAGCGCGTGCTGTCCTCGGACGTCCGCTACCGCTTCGTGATCGACACGGCCACGCTGGCGTAGTCGTCACCACCTGACAGACGGAAGGCCCGTTGCCGGCTGGCAACGGGCCTCCTGTCTGTCATCTCGGTTCCGTCAGCCGACCTCGTCACCGGACGGCAGCGCGCCGCACCAGTCGACGGAGCCCGCGTCGATGCTCGCCTCGAGCGCGCCGGAGGCCGCGTCGACGATGCTCACGAGCTCGCCGGTCGCCGACTTCGTCGCGACCGCGACGAACTGACTGTTCGGGGACGGGCAGACCGCGGTGACGCTCGCGTCGTCCGGGATCGTCACGGGCAGCCGGGAGGCCCGTCCCCCGTCCACGCGCACGATCCGTGCCGCGATGGTGCCGTCCGACCGCACGTCCCCCAGCACCCGCAGGTACGTGTCGTCGGACAGCTGGGCGATGCGGCCGAGGACGGCCGCATCGGTGCTCGCGGCGGGCGCCTGCAGCGCCGACTTCGACCCGTCGGTCAGGTCCAGCCGCTCGATGCCGGTGCCCGTCTCGACGACGGCGGTGGTGCCGGTGCCGACGAAGCCGTGCAGGTAGGTGGCGCTGCCGAGCCGGACCGGGTCGGCACGCCCGCTCATGTCGACGAGCACCAGGTCGTCGCTGCCCGTCCGGACCAGCGCGCTCTCGGTCCGCGGCACGTAGGCCCACTGCCCGACCGTCATCGGCACGGCGCCCGTCTTCGGCTTGCCGTTCGCCGCGATCGCCGTGGGCATGTGGGTGCCCGTCATGTCGACCACGTACAGGCCGGTGTTCCGGGACTGCCCGGTCGAGGTGTCGGCGTACTCGAACCCGAACGAGGCACCGTCGTCGGCGACGTGGAGCGCCGTGACGCGACCCTCGGAGGTCGGCAGGGTGAGGTGTTCGACGGGGGCGTCGGCGTCCTGCACGCCACCGCTCAGCGCCACGATGTCCACGGACGAGCTGGCGTCCGTGCCGCTCACGACGACCAGGGAACGGCCGAGCCGGGCGTACTCGGAGATCGCGGTGCCCTCGTAGACGGTGGTGGCGCCGCCCGCGTCGAGGGATCGCCGGACGATGCGGTCCTTCGCCCCGGCCTGCCCCGGCACGAGTGCGAGCACGTCGGTGCTGCCGGTGCGGATCGCCGCCGTCAGGTCGGACGTGGCACGCTGCCCGGGTGCCCGCACGCCCGCGACCGTCACGGTGTACTCGCGGTCGTACGCCAGGGGTCCGGCGAACTCGACGGCGATGGTGTTGCCGCTCGAGGTCACGGTGTGCGCCGCAGCCGGGCTGACCCGGACATCGGCGGCGGCGACCTTCTGCAGCGCCTGGTTCGCGGTCAGGATCACCCGCTGGGCCGGACGGGTGACGAGGCCGGTCGCGTCGTAGGACACGTCGCGGAGCCGCGGGCCCTGCTGCGAGCCGACGACCGCGGCGAGCGCGGCGACCACGGCGAGGACCACCACGACGGCGACGTACCGGCGGTGGAAGCGGTGTGCGACGGGGCGGCGCTCAGAACTCATACGGGTCCTCGGGCTGCGCGATGTCGGTGATCTTCGCGGCCTTGACGACGATGCGGGCGTCGGCGGACTGGTCCGGGTTGGCGGCCAGGGCTCCGCGGACGGTGACCCACTGCCCCTCGTCGGGGACGGCCCCGGTGCCATCGCCGGTCACGACGCCGAGGCCGACCGGTTGCGCGTCCACGGCGCAGCAGCTGATCACGAAGCGGGTGAGGGTGAAGGACCCGTCGTCGCCCGGCACCACGAAGCCCGTCAGTTCGACCTGCTTGCCGACCAGGGCCGTGGTGTCCGTGGTCTGCCGGATCAGCGCGGCCCAGTCCTTGACGCCGTACTCCGAGGTGTCGACACCCTCGCTGCCGAGCAGCTGCACCGCGGACTCCGAGCCGGTGGCGTTGGACAGGGTCGCGGAGTCCACGCTCCGCTGCTGGGCGGTGCGGGCGGACAGCGTCGTCGGCGGCAGGACGAGCATCGCGACGGTGACACCGATCGTGACGACGGCGGCGGCTCCGCCGAGGGCGAGGCGGACGGCGCGACGGCGGCCTCCCGTCCGCTGCTGCTGGTGCAGGTCGAGGTCGTCCTCGTCGTCGCCGTGCGTGTGGCCGTACCCGCGCGCGATGGCCACCAGTCCGGCGATCGACGCGGGCACCCCGACGGCGGCGAGCACAACCGTGAACACCGAGTAGCGCGGGTTGATGTACAGGTCGAGGTGCCCGACCAGCGCGAGCCACAGCGTGCAGAGGGCGGCGGCCAACACCGACCCGAGACCCAGGTACGCGGCCGCGTTGCTGCGTGCATCAGACGAGGACATTCATCACCAACCCGACGGCTCCGGCGAACAGGACGCACACGACGGACAGCAGCACCAGGAAGCGGACCCGGAACGTCGTGCGCAGCAGGGCGATCATCTTGACGTCGATGATCGGCCCGATGATCAGGAAGGCCGTGATCGACCCGGGCAGGAACGTCGACGCGAAGGACAGCGCGAAGAAGGCGTCGACGTTCGAGCAGAGCGACACCGTCATCGCCAGCAGCATCATCGCCGCGACGGACAGCACCGGGTTCGAGCCGACGGCCACCAGGGTCGAGCGGGGCACCGCGACCTGGATCGCCGCGGCGAGGCCGGCACCGACGAACAGCGCCGGCATCATCGTCGCCGTCTCGCCGCCGAACTGCGCGGCGCTCTGCCGCCAGCGGTGCAGGCCGCGAGGCGTTCCGACGGCCGCACGGCACCGGGCCTCGAAGGCGGGGAGCAGCAGGTCGGCCGGACGGCGGTGCGCGGCGACGATCCAGCCGACGAGGTTCGCGATGACGAACCCGCCGACGATGCGCACCGGCAGGATCCACCCGGACCAGCCGAACGCCTGCGCGGTGCTGATGATGACGAGCGGGTTGAGGATCGGGGCCGCGACGAGGAACGTGACGGCCTCGGCCGGCGTGAACCCGCGCATCATCAGGCCACGGGCGAGCGGGACGTTGCCGCACTCGCACACCGGGAACAGCATGCCGATCAGGGAGATCACGGCGCGACGGCCGAAGGCGTTCTGCGGCAGGACCTTCTCGAGCGCGCCGACCGGCACCCAGACCTCGACGACGATCGACAGCACGATGCCGAGCACCACGAACGGCAGGGACTCGACGACCACGCTGATCGCCAGTGTGAGGAAGTCCTGCACGACGTCCGGCAGCCCGGTCGACCCGATGCTCGGGGAGAACAGCCGGATGCCCAGCAGGACGACGACGGCGAGCAGCACCAGGCCGGGGCCGGTGAGGCTCCGGGTGCGCTGCGGCGGCCGCGTGGTCGTCGTCACCGGGACAGGATAGGTGACGCCTCCTGCCCGGGGCTGCGCACGGGGCGGCTCAACCCGCGGTGACGCCGTCCAGGTGCCGGTCGAGCACGTCGATCGCCCAGTCGCCGGACTCCCCCGGAGCCAGTCGGACGACCTGCATCGCGAGC
This sequence comes from Curtobacterium sp. MCLR17_045, assembly GCF_003234405.1. Taxonomy (NCBI): domain Bacteria; kingdom Bacillati; phylum Actinomycetota; class Actinomycetes; order Micrococcales; family Microbacteriaceae; genus Curtobacterium; species Curtobacterium sp. MCLR17_045. Next base: position 4,464 of record NZ_QKTB01000037.1, on the reverse strand, counting down.
CCGTCCAGGAGCGCGTGGAGCCGGCAGGCCTCGTACTCCCGGTCGTCCGCCGGTACCCCGAGCAGCCCGAGGACCTCCTCGCACCACGTCCGCATCGCCGCGACGGTCCGGTCGAGCGTCGGCCGGAGCCCGACGTCGGTGAGCGCGGCGTTGCCGAGTGCCAGGTAGACCTCGAGCTCGATGACCCGCTCCTCGTCGAGGGGCAGCAGCTCGAGCACGATCCGGCGTGCGCGCCGGGCGGGCGTCAGGTCAGCGGGGATGGCGTCGATGCGCTCGCGGATCCGGTCGAACACGAGCGTGATGGTGTGCTCGCGGACGCTCGCCTGGGTCGGGAACGTGTAGCGGACCGTGCTCGGCGGCAGCCCCGCCTCGGCGGCGACGTTCCGCACGCTCAACGCTCCGAGCCCGTCGCGCACGAGGACCCGGCACGCCGCCTCGGACACGGTGCGGCGCCGTTCGTCGACGTCCATGCTCCTGGCCACGACGCCATACTCGCACAGTCGTACGAACTCGTGCTACCGTCGAGTTCGTTGTCGCACAGTCGTACGACAACGAGAACGAACGACTCCCGCAGGAAAGGACATCGTCATGGCATGGGCAATCCTCGTGCTCAGCGGCGTGCTCGAGGCCGTCTGGGCCACCGCCCTCAGCGCCTCGAACGGCTTCAAGAAGGTCGTCCCCACGATCGTGTTCGTCGCCGGGATGGCGCTGAGCATGGTGGGGCTGGCCTTCGCGATGAAGAGCATCCCCGTCGGCACCGCCTACGCCGTCTGGGTCGGCATCGGGGCGTCCCTGACCGTGGTCGTCGCGATCCTCCGCCGACAGGAGGCCGCGTCCTTCGCCCGCCTCGCCCTGGTCTTCGGCCTGGTGGCGTGCGTCATCGGCCTCAAGGTGGTGAGCTGACGTGGCCTGGATCGTCCTGTTCGTCAGCGCCGCGCTCGAGACCGTCTGGGCGACCGCACTCGGGGAGAGCGACGGCTTCACCGAGCTCCGCCCGACGATCGTGTTCGCCGTCACGATCGTGATCAGCCTGGTCGCGTTCGGCTACGTCCTCAAGCACATCCCGATCAGCACGGCGTACGCGGTGTGGACCGGTACCGGCGCCGCCCTCACCGTGCTCTGGGGCATGGCCACCGGCGCGGAGCCCGTCACCGTCCTGCGCCTGCTGTTCATCGCCGGCATCGTCGGGTGCGTCGTCGGCCTCAAGCTCGTGCCGGCCCGCCCCGTCGCCGACCTCACGCGCTGAGCGACAGCTCACGCACCAGCGACCCCGTGAGGTGTCGCTGACCCCGTGAGGCGAGTGCGGTCCGAGAACTCGCGCCGAGACGGACGGGAGGCCCGGTGCCAGCTGGCACCGGGCCTCCCGTCCGATCTGGGGTCGCGCCCACCGCATGGTGAGCAGCAATGGTCGGGTCACCTCGCGGGACCCGACCGTTCCTGCTCACGAAGCGAGCGCTGGGAGCGCTGGGAGCGTCAGACGGACGCGCCCGTCCACTCGTCCTCGGCGGCGACGTGGTCGCTGCCGACCGTGCCGGCCGCCATCGCGGCAGCAGCACGCGCCGCGTGCGACGGCGGGTCCGACGGGACATCGGCGGGGCGACCCTCGTCGTTCAGCTTGCGCAGCTCCGGCACGATGTCCGTGGCCAGGATGTCGATCTGCTCGAGCACCGTCTTGAGCGGCAGACCGGCGTGGTCGATGAGGAACAGCTGGCGCTGGTAGTGGCCGACGTGGTCCTTCATCGCGGCGTACCGGTCGATGACCTGCTGCGGCGAACCGACGGTGAGCGGGGTCTGGGCGGTGAAGTCCTCCATCGAGGGGCCGTGGCCGTAGACCGGGGCGTTGTCGAAGTAGGGCCGGAACTCGTTGATCGCGTCCTGCGAGTTCTTCCGCGCGAAGAACTGCCCACCGAGCCCGACGATCGCCTGGTCGGCACGGCCGTGCCCGTAGTGCTCGAAGCGCTGGCGATACAGGCCGACCATCTGCTCGGTGTGCTGGATCGGCCAGAAGATGTTGTTGTGGAAGAAGCCGTCACCGTAGTAGGCCGCCTGCTCGGCGATCTCCGGCGTGCGGATCGAGCCGTGCCAGACGAACGGCGGGACACCGTCGAGCGGACGCGGGGTCGAGGTGAAGCCCTGCAGCGGCGTGCGGAACTTGCCCTGCCAGTTGACGACGTCGTTCTCCCAGAGCTGGCGGACGAGCGCGTAGTTCTCGATCGCCAGGTTGACGCCCTGGCGGATGTCCTGGCCGAACCACGGGTAGACGGGACCGGTGTTGCCGCGGCCCATCATGAGGTCCATGCGACCGTCGGACACGACCTGGAGCATCGCGTACTCCTCCGCGATGCGCACCGGGTCGTTCGTGGTGATCAGGGTCGTCGACGTGGACAGCGTGATGTCCTTCGTCTTCGCCGCCAGGTAGGCGAGCAGCGTGGTCGGTGACGAGGCCACGAACGGCGGGTTGTGGTGCTCACCGGTCGCGAAGACGTCGAGGCCGGCCTGGTCGGCGTGCTCGGCGATCGTCAGGATGTCGCGGACGCGCTGGGTGTCGTCCGGCGTGGTGCCGGTCGTGGGGTCGGTCGTGACGTCACTGACCGTGAAGATGCCGAACTGCATGATACGCCGCCTTTCGCGATATCGATGCGTTTGCATCGACTTGCTGGGTACAACGTAGCGCACGGCGTGGCATTCCCGCCAGGCTCGCGCCCGTCGGACGGGCGACCTGGAGGCCCGGCTCGACTCCCCGGGTCAGCGGGCGGTCGGCAGCGTGGCCGGCTCAGGGGGCGAGCGTCGCCGGGTCGGTGCGCGCGGCGTGGTGCATCCCGTCGAGGAACCACACGACCGTCACGACCGCCAGGACGCTCGCGCTGGACGCCAACCGCCCCGCCACCAGGATCGCGGCGTGGTCGTACGCGCCGTCACCGGTCAGGCCGACCACGAGCGCCGCGACACCGATCACCAGCGTGAGCCCGGTCGCGACGAGGAGCACGACACTCACCACCCGCCGCGGCCCGCGCCGACCGTCACGGTCGCCCCGGAGCCCGCGGTCGACGCGGGGTCCGACCGCGCGGACGATCCCGAGCCAGAACATCGCGATCGCGCACGCGCCGATGATGTCGCTGACCCGGTGCCAGCCGTAGACCACGGTCTGGTTCGCCACGAAGACCGCGTACCCGACGCCGACGATGGTCACCAGCGGGCGGAACCGACGAGGCGTGACCATCAGGACCGCGAACAGCGCCGCCAGTGCGATCGTCGCGTGCCCGGACGGGAACGAGTTCGGCGTCGTCGACTGAGCGATCTCAGGGCGCACGGCGATACGCTTGACGAGCGTCGAGGTGGCCGCCGACGCGAGCACCACGACCCCCGCGCCGAGTCCCACCGAGAGCCGCCGTCTGGCGAACGCCACGGCGACGATCACGACGACGAGCAACAGGATCACCGGCACCGAGATGACGTTGAGCGCAGTGTCCGAGCTGAACAGGTCGGACTCCCGGACCCCGCCGAGCGCGGCGTCCTCCGCTTTCTGACCGACCGGGGTCAGCACCGCGACCCCGTAGACGAGAGGCACGATCACGAACCCCAGAGCCGCCAGCGCAGCCCACCGCCCCCGCCGCGAGACCCACGGTCCGCGCGACTCGGATGCACTGCGCTCGGGTGTCAAGGTCACCGGGCTGGTCCTCCTCGGAGTGGTCGTCGTCGGGCTCGTCGCACGACTGGCGGCGGCGCTGCGATTGGGTCGGTCGGGGTCCGACACGATACCGTTGGAGCACCGGCCGGAGGCTGGGAACCGCACCCCCGTCGGCCGTGCACTGCGCGCTGACACGAGGGGATCGCTGATCCCCGCCGGGCCGTCGCACCACGCGGGACCGACGCACGTCGCGTCGGCAGTGTACGAGGAGGAAACCGAAGTGGCCATCAAGGAACCGGGCATCATCGCCTCGCCGAACCGGGGTCTCGCACTCACGGCCGGCGGCGTCCTCGCACTCTGGGGCGTCCTGGGCTTCTTCTTCGCCGCCGACGGCGACCCGGGCTTCTTCAACCGCCAGGGCGGCATGCTGTGGAACGCGTTCGGCGTCAACCCGGCGCTCTGCCTGGTGTGGGTGCTGCTCGCCGCGGTGCTGCTCATCACCGGCCTCGGCAACACCGTCGGATCGCGCAACGGCAACCTGCTCGTCGGCGTCCTGCTCGTCCTCTTCGCGGTGTACGGCTTCGTCTTCGTCGACACCTCGGCCAACGTCTTCGCGCTGAACACCACGGACAACGTGTTCCACGCGATCGTCGGTGTGCTCCTGCTGCTCACCGCGCTCGGCGCCGACAAGGAGAACCTCCGCGCACTGCGTGCGGCGCGCGCCTGACGCTCCCGCTCGACTGCACTCCCGACGCCCGTCTGCCGCTCCGGCAGGCGGGCGTCGTCGTGTGCGGGGGGAGTTTCGGCGGGGTGGTCCGGCGGCGGTGGTCCGGCGG
>NZ_QKTB01000036.1:0-30468 GCF_003234405.1 Curtobacterium sp. MCLR17_045 | reverse complement strand
CGCTCGCGCAGCACCACCGGGTCTTCCTCTGGGACATGCCCGGGTACGGCGACTCGGACCGCGGGCCGACGGTGGACGCCACGCTCCGAGCGCAGGCGATCCGTCTCGGCGTGGCAGCATGGTCGCACGCTAGGACCTCAGGTCGACCTGAGGTCAAGAGGAACGAACGGGGCACGGTGCGGATCGGTGCAGCAGCTCGGCGGGTCGGCGTCGAGGTCCACGTGCTGCGGCACTGGCACGACACGGGGGTCGTCGTCCCCGATCGAGCGCCGTCGGGTCACCGGGAGTACTCCGAGGAACACGTCCGTCGCCTGCAGGTCGTCCGGGCCTGCCAGGGCGTCGGCATGAGCCTGGCGGAGATCCGGCTGGTGCTCCGACGCAGTGAACCCGACCGGTCCGGCGTGATCACCGAGCGTCTCCGTCAGATCCGGGCGCAGCGTGACCAGTTGGCCGACGCCGAGCGGTTCCTCGAGCACGTGATCGACTGCACCCACGACCTGCTGACGCGGTGCCCGTCGTGTTCCGCCTACGCCTCCTCGGGCACGCGGCTCCGGTCGGTGCCCTCCGCACCGGTACCGTTGCGTCCGTGAACGACGACCCCGATGCCGCCATCGCCCAGCACGTCCACGACGCCTGGGACGGTTCCCTGCGCCTGGTGCACATCACGATCTCGGACGAGGACGGTGACGCCTACCCCGGGCAGGACGTCGACCGGTGGGTGATCGACGTCCGCGTCCCGATCACCGACGACGACGAGACCGAGGCGGTCTCCGTCGCCGAGGTCACCGCCTTCACGAGCCGTGCACCGGAGTCGCTCGAGGCCCTGGTGCTCGGCTACCAGGTCTCCGACGTCGCGGGGTCCTTCGCGTCCGCCGTCGCCGCGCAGGACGCGACGGGGGAGACGTTCTTCTCGCTGCAGACCCACGCCGCCGAGATGCTCGGCAAGCCCGACCTGCTCGCCGTCGACCGACTCGCGGTCCGTCCCGCCTACCGAGCGCTGCCCGGACTGGTGCCGGCGATCGTCGACGCGGTCCGCCACGGTCCGGCCGGTCGCACCGCATCGTGGGTGCTCACGGACCCGACGGTGTGGGACGTGCCGTTCGGCGAGGACGACCGTTCCGCCGGCGGGTTCGTGCAGTGGGCCGACACCGCGGTGCTCACCTCGATGAACGCCGCGCCGGACGACCTGGAACACCTGTCGCTCGCGCCGCCGGCCGGTGGCATCGTGATGGGGTCCCGGGCGGACGAGGTGCACCTCGGCGACGCGATCGACCACGCGATGACGCAACCCGCGATCGCGGTGCCGTTCGACCTGCCGCCGAAGCTCCCCGCCAGCATCTGGGCCGCCGCGCCCGAGGACGTCCACGGCGTGCACCCGGACGAGACCACCGGGTCGATCACGGTCGAGACGCACGACGAACAGCTCGAGGTCGTCGGTTCGCCCGGCACCGCACCGCAGCTCGTGGGGATCTCGGCCTCGGCCGACGCCGCGACCCAGGAGTGGCTGCGCACCGTGCACCAGCGCTGGTGGCAGTACGAGCCGGACCTGCACGCCCGCATCCACGACGTCGTCGACGAGTACCTGTCCACCGGGCACATCGAGTCGGCGTCGGACGAGCTCGCCGGGCACCTGCACGCACCCGACCTGCCGCCGTACCGGACGGAGTGGCCGGGCACCGGCACCGTCCTGCTCGAGGAACTCGGTGAGGACACCGAGCCGATCGTCTTCGACGCCGTGCTCGAGGACGGCACCCGGCACGAGCACATCGGCGTGGTCGTCGTGCACGAGTCCGGACACGTCCGCGCGTTCCTGCACGACGAGTGGGAGCCCGGGTTCCCGGCCGCCGAGGCCGCGGTCGCGCACCTCATCAGCCTCGGTGCTGGCGAGTTCTTCGCGGACGCCCTGCACGACGAGCTGTCAGCGGGTGTCGAGCACGCGATCCTGACGGGTGACGTCCGCGGTCACTGACCGGGCCGCCCTGGGTCGGCTCAGACCGGGCGGTAGATCGCGATCGGCGGGGTGTCGTCGTCGCCCGCGTCGTGGGCGTCGCCCGTCGCGAGCCAGGTGCGACCCTCGTGCTCGATCGTGGTCGGCAGGTCGCCGTGCACCAGGATCCGGATCGCGGGGGCGTCGCCGTCGACCAGGTCGACGCCGTGGGCCTCGGTCCCGCCGGGATTGTCGTGCACGTAGCTCATGGTCCGATCGAACTCCGTCGACCTGACGGACCGCCCGCGCCGCGCCGGACACGCCCGGAACCTTCACCGGAACCGGTGATGCCGCCCTTCTTCGGGTAGAGTCGTCTCCGCACGGCCAGGACGGCGTGTGAATGCGGATGTGGCGCAGTGGTAGCGCATCACCTTGCCAAGGTGAGGGTCGCGAGTTCGAATCTCGTCATCCGCTCAGAACAGGAAGACCGGAACCCCCGTTGCTCGGAAGAGCGGCGGGGGTTCCGTCGTTGCGGGGCGTCGCGGCACCGAAGGCGTGGGGGCCCAGCGGGCGCAGGCTTCGGGTTCCCGCGCCCACCGGGCGCGGAGGCGACCCTGCCCCCACTGGCACGCGCCGGGTGGGTGGCCCGGCGCAGTTCCGAGGATGTATCCGGAGCCGTCCCCCGTTCGGGTGGGAACCGGATCCACGGTTGCGGGAACCCGCAAGAAACCCGCACGACCCGCCGCGCAAGCCTTGTGCTACTCGATGCCGTCCGGTAGGGGCGCCGACATCGTGCGGGCGCCGGGCAACCCCACCCACCGTCGGGCCCCGGACTCGACGACCGTGACGAGCACCGTGTCACACCCGCGGCAGCGCGCCACCGACCCCATCGCGGTGCGGTGGACGGTGGTCTGCCCGAGCACCCCGAGCGACCCGCACCCGGCGCAGCGCAGGGCGACCACGGTCGGCTCGGGTCCCAGGCTGTCGGCCAGTGTCCCCGCCAGCGCGTTGCCGTCCACGACGACCATCAGTTGCCCCCGAACCGCTCGGCGCGGACGTCACTCGTGTCGTGCCCGAGCTCGGTGAGCCAGCGCAGCACCTGCTCGACGAACGGCGTCGACCCGCACACGTAGACCAGGGCGCCCGCGTCCGGCGGGAACACCGCGGCAGCGAGGGCGTCCCGCGTCAGCCGACCGGCCGGCACGGTCGAGCCTGGAGGCGCGGTGCGGCTGTACACGTGGGTCACCTCGAGCGGTGCCCGGCTCGCGAGCGCCTGGTCGAGTTCCGCACGGAAGAACACGTCGTCCGGTGTGCGGACGGCCGCGAGGAGCCGGAAGGGTGCCGCGTCGTCCGCCTCGGCGTGGGCGGTCACCATCGCGACGAGCGGCACGATGCCGGAGCCGCCGGCGATGAGCTGCACCGGACGGGTGGACTCACCCGGCCGCCAGACGAACCAGCCGCCCAGGGGTCCGTGGACCTCGAGCGCGTCGCCGACCTCGACGGCGTCGACGAGGAACGGCGAGACCTCGCCGCCGTCCACCCGGTCGACCGCGAGCACGACGTCGGTCGCGGGGCCGGCCGACGCGATCGAGTACGAGCGCTGTGCCTGGTAGCCGTCCTCGGCGGTCAGTCGCAGGTCCAGGTGCTGCCCGGGGTCGTTGCCCGGCCAGGTGGGGACGTCGAGGACGATCCGGCGCGCGTTCGTCGTCTCGCGGCCGACGGACGCGACGGTGGCGGCGTGCCAAGCCGGCCGCCTGCGGGTGGCGGGACGAGCGACGGGGGTGATCCGTGCCTCCAGGCCGGTGTCGGGGAGCGTCACCAGTACCGCTCTTCCTTCCACGGGTCGCCGTGCAGGTTGTAGCCCGCGTTCTCCCAGAAGCCGGGCTCGTCGTCGGACTGCATGACGATGCCGCGCACCCACTTGGCGCTCTTCCAGAAGTACAGGTGGGGGACCAGCAGGCGGGCGGGCCCACCGTGCTCGGGCGTCAGGGGCTCGCCGTCGGCCTCGAAGGCGATCCAGGACTTGCCGTCGAGCAGCTCGTCGAGCGGGACGTTGGTCGTGTAGCCGCCGTAGCTGTGCACCATGCAGTAGTCGAGTTCGGTCTCGACGTCCTCGAACAGGCGGTCGAGCGGGACACCCCGCCACGGCATGTCGAGCTTGGTCCAGTGCGTGACGCAGTGGATGTCGACGGTGACGTCCTCGACGCCGAGTGCGTGCACCTCGTCCCAGGTCCACTGGTGCAGGCCGGACTCGGTGCGGATCGAGAAGGCCCAGTCGGTCGGCTCGATGTCGGGCGTCGCCCCGGCGGACAGGACGGGCCAGTCGCGGACCAGGGTCTGACCGGGCGGGATGCGGGTGTCGTCGCGGTCTTCGCGGCGACCGCCGAACCCGCGGGTGAACGTGGCCATGGTCCTCCTCGGGGACGTCGGTGCGTTCCCGATCATGCCGTGTGCCGGGCGGTGCCGTGTAACGGGTTGGTAAACGTTCCACCGGTGTTCGGAACGGTCGTGCGCGGCGGCGGATCCGCGCGGGCTCGCCGATCGGGTCGGCCGCGGTGGTGATCCGCGCGTCAGGAGCGAGCTTGGGGGATCGGCCCAGGACCTCTATCGTTCACCGGAACGATTACAGGAGGGGTCACCCCGAATGCAGCCCATCGTCCCCGAACCCCGCAATGCCCACGGTCCGAGCCGTCGGGCGCTCATCACCGGCGCCGCCGGTCTGGCCGGCCTCGGCCTGCTCACGCTCGCCGGGTGCAGCTCCGGTGCGACCGCCGGCACCCCCACGATCCCCGACGCCGCGGCCACCGGCGTCGCCCGTCGCGGCGGACGCCTGCGCATCGCGCGACCCGCCGCGTCCGCCGCCGAGACCCTCGACTCCGCGAGCTCGCTGTCGGCGTACGAGTACCTCGGCGCGCTGTACAACCGGCTCGTCAAGCTCGACCAGCAGGGCACCCCGGTGCCGGACCTGGCCGAGGAGTGGTCCGCGAACGCCGACGGCACCGAGTGGACGTTCGCGCTCCGCCGGGGTGTGACCTTCCACGACGGGTCCCGGTTCACCGCCGACGACGCGATCGCGAGCATCCGGCACATCCTCGACGAGAAGACCGGCAGCCCGCAGGCCGGGGTGCTCGGCGAGGTCATGGACGCCGACTCGATGCGCGCCGTCGACCCGTACACGCTGCGCTTCTCGCTGACGAAGCCGAACGCCGAGTTCCCGTCGCTGCTCACCGCCTACCAGTGCTACATCGTGCCGGCCGACGCCATCGCCGACATCGGCCGCACCGGGATCGGGACGGGGCCGTTCCGGCTGTCGTCGTTCACCCCCGCCGGTGCCGGCAGCGTCGAGGCGTTCCCGGACCACTTCGCCGGCCGCCCGGCGCTCGACGGCATCGACTTCTACTCGATCCAGGACACCACCGCGCGGGTGAACGCCCTGCTCGCCGGGCAGATCGACCTCATTTCGCAGACCAACCTGGACTTCGCCACCGCCCGGGTGGTGTCGGCGTCCGACCGGGCCACTGTCGCCCGGTCGAAGAACGCCCAGTGGTACACGATCCCGATGCTCGCCACGAGCGACGAGTTCAGCGACCCGCGGGTGCGCCAGGCGATGAAGCTCGCCTACGACCCCCGGAAGATCGTCGACACTGCACTGCAGGGCACCGGTTCGGCAGGTTGGGACAACCCCGTGCCGCCGCAGCTCGCCGCGTTCGTCGACGACCACCGCGAGTACGACCCGGACAAGGCCCGGGCGCTGCTCAAGCAGGCCGGGCGCGAGGACTTCCGCGCTGCGATCTACACGTCGAGCTACGAGTCGGTGTTCACCCCGATGGCCGTCGCCTACCGCGACGCCGTCGCCGACGCGGGCATCCGTCTGACCGTCCGCAACGCGAGTTCGGACTCGTACTACACGCAGATCTGGATGCAGAAGCCGCTCATGGTGAGCTACTGGTTCACGGGGCGGCCGATCGACCAGCTGCTCAACCAGATCTTCCGCTCGGGGTCGTCGTACAACGAGAGCGCCTGGTCGAACGAGACCTTCGACGGGCTGCTCGACGACGCCCGCGCCGAGATGGACGACGCCAAGCGGCTCACCCTGTACCAGGACGCCCAGCGGCTCGTCGTCGAGGACGGTGCCGACATGACGCCGATGTTCGGCGACCGGCTCGTGGGGTTGTCCCGCGACGTCGTGAACTACTCGGAGTACGGCTTCGAGTTCGACTACCTGCGGATCGGACTGCGCCGATGACGACCACGAACACGCCGTCGGACGTCCTCGTCCCCGTCCTCCGCCGCGTCGGCATCGCCGTGCTGACGGTGGTGCTCGCCTCGCTCTTCGTGTTCCTCGCGGTGCAGGCGCTCCCCGGTGACGTCGCCCAGCAACTGCTCGGGCAGAACGCCACCCCCGACGCCGTCAAGCAACTGCGCGAGACCCTCGGCCTCGACCAGAACGTCTGGCTCCGCTACCTGCAGTGGCTCGGCGGCGCCGTGCACGGCGACTTCGGCACCTCGCTCGTCAGCGGCGAACCGGTCGCCCCGACGCTGTTCACGGCCTTCCGGAACAGCATGCTCATCGCCGTGCCCGCGATGCTCGTCGGCGTCACGGTGTCCCTGACGCTCGGTGTCATCGCCGGTGTCCGCCGCGGCCGTCCGAGCGACAAGGTGATCTCGATCGTCAGCCTGGTCGTGATGAGCGTGCCGGAGTTCATGGTCGCCACCGTCCTGGTGCTGCTGTTCGCGATCGGCCTGCCGGTCTTCCCCGCCGTCGTGCTGCGGGGGAGCGACGCCACCGTGGCCGAGCTGCTGCCCACCATCTGGCTGCCGATCATCGTGCTGACGCTCGCGATGGCCGCCTACATCGTGCGGACGGCCCGCTCGTCGACCATCGACGTGATGGCGTCGGAGTTCGTCACGACGGCCGAGCTCAAGGGCCTGACGATGCGCCGGGTGGTGTGGAAGCACGCGGTGCCGAGCGCCCTGCTGCCGACGCTCAACGTCGTCGCGCTCAACGTCGCGTGGCTGCTCGGCGGTGTCGTGGTGGTCGAGAACGTCTTCAACTACCCGGGGATGGGCAAGCTCATGCTCGAGTCGGTGTTCAACCGCGACCTGCCCACCATCGAGGCGATCGCCCTGCTGAGCGCCCTGATCTACGTCGTGTGCAACCTGGCCGCCGACCTCGTCGCGCTCGCACTCGACCCGAAGCTGCGGACCCGCCAGCGACGACCGCGCACGCGTACCCGCAGCGCCCGCAGCACCAGGAAGGCCGCCGCATGACCGCCACCGCACCCCGCCGCCGCCGCGTCGGACGCGACGTGCTCGCTGGCGCGATCGCACCCCTGCGCGGGTCGACGGCGCTGAGCATCGGCCTCGGCCTCATCGCCCTGCACGTCGTCCTCGCCCTGCTCGCGCCGGTCATCGCCGGGCACGACCCGGTCGCCACGAACGCGGGCGACGTGCTCGCCGGTCCGACGTGGACGCACTGGCTCGGCACCGACCAGTACGGCCGCGACGTGCTGTCCCGCACCCTGAACGGCGGCCGGTACGCGCTGTCCGTGACCTTCCTGGCCACCACGATCGCCGTCGCGGTCGGCACCGTGCTCGGCTGCGTCACCGCCTACGCCGACAACTGGTTCGACGAGGTCGTCATGCGCGTCGTCGACGCCCTGCTCAGCGTGCCGTCGATCCTCGCGCTCCTGGTCGTCGTGACGGTCTTCGACGCCGGCCTCTGGGTCATCGTCCTCGCCGTCACGGTCGTCTACGCCCCCGCGGTGACCCGGGTCGTCCGCGGTGCCGCCCGCACCGTGATCACCCAGGACTACGTCACCGCGGCCCGTGCCCGGGGCGAGCGGCCGCTGTCGATCGTGTTCCGCGAGATCCTGCCGAACGTGCTCGACGTCGTGCTCGTCGAGTACGCGATGCGGGCGTCGTGGATCGTGCTGCTCGTCGCGTCGCTGTCCTTCCTGGGCTTCGGCGCGAACCCGCCGACCCCGGACTGGGGCCTGATGGTGCAGGAGAACCGCACCGCGCTCACCGTGGTGCCGCTCGGCACCCTCGCCCCGATCGTGGCGCTCGCCACGCTGGTGATCGGACTGAACCTCGCGGCCGACGGCCTGAGCAAGTCGCTCGGCGTCGACCGCGCCAAGCAGGGAGTCAGCGCATGACCCGCACCGACACCGGCACGACGTCCGCCGCGACGACGACCGTGCCCGACGCGATCGTCCGCGTCGACGACCTGTCCATCTCGTACGCCGCCGGCAAGCGACGGGTCCCCGTCGTCCGGAGTGTCTCGTTCGCGATCGAGGCCGGTCGCACCCTCGGCCTGGTCGGCGAGTCCGGCAGCGGCAAGTCGACCGTCGCGCGGACGCTCCTCGCACACCTGCGCGCCGGGTCGGCGATCGACGGCGGGACGGTCCGCGTCGACGGTGCCGACGTGTTCGCCCTGTCGCCGGCCGGCCGCCGGGCGCTCCGCGGCGGCACCGCCTCGGTCGTCGCCCAGAACGCCGGACAGGCGCTCACCCCGTCGATGCGCGTCGGCGAACAGATCCGCGAGGCCCTCCGCGCCCACGGCGAGCCCGACGGCCCCGAACGCGTCGCCGAGCTGGTCCGGCTGGTCCGGCTGCCGGACCCCGACGGGATCGTCCGCCGGTACCCGCACCAGTTGTCCGGCGGGCAGCAGCAGCGCATCGCCATCGCGATGGCCGTCGCCGCCCGGCCGCGCGTGCTCGTCCTCGACGAGCCGACCACCGCCCTCGACGTCGTCACGCAGGCCGCGGTCCTCGACCTGGTCGCCGACCTCGGTCGGCAGCTCGGCATGGCCGTCCTGCTCGTCAGCCACGACCTCGGGGTGGTGTCCGCCATGGCGGACGAGATCGCCGTGATGCGCGACGGCGAGGTCGTCGAGCACGCCGCCACCGCGGCGCTCTTCGCCGCGCCGCAGCACGAGTACACGCGCGCCCTGCTGGCCGCGGTGCCGGACGGGCGACGGCCTGGAGGAGCGGATCGCGACGCCCTGGACGCGACCGCCCCCGGGACGGTCGGCTCCACGGCTACCGGCACCGTGCCTCCCGAGCGCGCAGCCCGCCCCGTGGTGACCGCGGACGACCTGGTGATCCGCTACGGCCGCGGCCTGCCGGCCGCCGTCGACGGCGTCTCGTTCACGATCGCCGCGCACGAGACGCTCGCCGTCGTCGGCGAGTCCGGCAGCGGCAAGTCGACGCTCGCGACGGCGCTGGCCGGCCTGGTGCCGGCCGAGTCGGGGACGTTCACGTACGACGACGGCGCGACGAGCGGCGACCTGCGCGAGCCGATCGCCGGCCGCGCGCCCGCCCTGCGGCGCGCGGTGCAGCTCGTGTTCCAGAACGCGGACACGTCGCTCAACCCGCGGCGCACCGTGGGTGCAGCCGTCGCGCGGCCGCTCCGGTTGTTCAGCGGCTCGTCCTCGCGCGATCGCGTCGGGGCACTGCTCAGCCAGGTCGGGCTCGGGCCGGAGTTCGCCGACCGTCTGCCCGCGCAGCTGTCCGGTGGGCAGCGGCAGCGCGTCGGGATCGCGCGCGCACTCGCGGCCGAGCCGTCGCTCGTGATCGCCGACGAGATCACCACGGCGCTCGACGTGCAGGTGCAGGCGGGGATCCTCGCGCTGCTGGCCGACCTGCAGCGCGAGCGGGGCCTCGCCTGCCTGTTCATCAGCCACGACCTCGCCGTGGTGCGGGGCGTGGCGGACCGGGTCGCGGTGATGACCGGCGGCCGGATCGTCGAGATCGGGCCGACCGAGCGGGTGTTCACCGGCCCGAACCACCCGTACACGTCGACGTTGCTCGCGGCGACGCTCGAACCCGGCAGCACGACCCTGCCCGACGTCGGTGACGGGGTGCCGCGCTGGCGGCACGCCGACGGCTGGACCGACCACGGCGACGGACACCGCACCCGCAACTGGGAGGACGCATGACCACCGACGACGGCACCGCCCACGGCACCGCCGCCACCACCTTCACCGCCATCGGCGACCCTGGCTCGCTGCCCGCGGGCGTGACGGTCCGCGACGAGTGGATCCCGATGCCCGACGGTGTCCGGCTGCACGCCCGGATCTGGGCGCCGTCGCAGTCGCCGACGCAGTCGGGTGCGCCCAGCGACCCGACGCCGGTGCTGCTCGAGTACCTGCCGTACCGGCTCGACGACTGGACCGCACCGCGCGACTCGGAGCGGCACCCCTGGTACGCACAGCACGGGTACGCCTCGGTGCGGGTCGACATCCGCGGCACCGGGTCGTCCGACGGGTTCTTCGACGACGAGTACAGCGAGCAGGAGCTGCTCGACGGCGAGGCCGTGATCGCATGGCTCGCCGAGCAGCCGTGGTCGACCGGTGCCGTCGGCATGTTCGGCATCTCGTGGGGCGGCTTCAACGCGCTGCAGCTCGCAGCCCGGGCACCCGCCGCCCTCAAGGCCATCGTGACGGTCTGCTCGACGGACGACCGGTACGACAACGACGTGCACTACGTCGGCGGCGCCGTGCTCGGCATCGACATGGCGGCCTGGGGCGCGACGATGTTCGCCTTCAACTCGCGGCCGCCACGGCCCGAGGTCGTCGGTGCCGGGTGGATCGACCGGTGGCGGGAACGCCTCGAGGCGAACCGCCCGATGACGCCGGTGTGGCTCGCGCACCAGGAGCGCGACGACTACTGGCGGCACGGCAGCGCGGCCGAGGACTACGACGGCATCCGCGCCGCGGTGCTCGCCGTCGGCGGGTGGGCGGACCCGTACCGGGACGCCGTGCTCCGGCTCGTCGACCACGTCAGCGCCCCCGTGAAGGGCATCGTCGGCCCGTGGTCGCACCAGTACCCGGACCGTGGGCTCGCACCGGGGCCGTCGATCGGGTTCCTGCAGGAGACCCTGCGGTGGTGGGACCGCTGGCTGCGCGGGGTCGACACCGGCGTCGAGGACGACCCCGCACTGCGGGCCTGGATCAACGAGGGCGAAGCCCCCGCGCCGTACTACGCCGGACGCCGCGGTCGCTGGATCGGTGCCGAGGCGTGGCCCTCCGCCGCGACCCACGAGCGCGTCCTGCCCCTCGCCGCCCTGCGGGGCGGCGACCTCGGACCGGTCGTCGTGCGGTCGCCGCAGCACACCGGGGTGGACGCCGGTCGGTTCTTCCCGTTCGGCAACGCCACCGACCTGCCGACGGACCAGCGCGCCGAGGACGGCCGGTCGGTCACCTTCGACCTGCCCGTCGGCAAGGCGTTCGACCTGCTCGGCAACGTGCTCGTGCGGCTGTCCGTCACGAGCGACCAGCCCCGGGCCACCCTGACCGTGCGGCTCTGCGACGTCGCACCGGACGGCTCGTCGACGCTCGTCACGCGCGGGGTGCTGAACGCCGCGAAGCGCGACGGCATGGACCGCGACGACGTGCTCGTGCCCGGGACGCCCGCCGACCTGCCCGTGCGCCTGGTCTCGACCGGACACCGGTTCGCCGCCGGACACCGGCTGCGCATCGCGGTCTCCTCGTCGTACTGGCCGTGGGTGTGGCCGCACGGCGTCGAGGCCACCGTGACGATCGACCCGACCGCCTCGAGCGTCACCCTGCCCACCTGGACCCGGGAGACCGACGACGGGGTGGTCTTCGCCGAGCCCGAGCGGTCCGAGCCCCTCGTGATCGAGCGCGTCGCGCCGGCCGACCCGCTGCCGCAGCGCACGGTGACGCACGACGTCGAGACGGGGGAGTGGACGCTCGACGTCGACCCCGGGTACGGCGGCGGACGCGTCTACCCGGACGGCCTCGTGTTCACCGAGGACGCCCGCGAGACATACCGGATCCGCTCCGACGACCCGACCAGCGCACGGGCGAGTTCCCGCTGGGCGATCGGGCTGACGAAGCCGGAGTGGGCCGCGCGCCTCGAGACGACGTCCGAGGTCACCGCCGACGCCGACACCTTCCACGTCGTCAACACCGTGCGCGCCTGGGCACGCGACGGCGGACCCGACGAACCCGAGGTGCTCGTCACCGAGCGGACCTTCGTCGACGACGTCCCACGGACCTCGGCGTGACCGCGGCGGCACGCGTCCGGCAGCGGCCGGAGGTCCGGCGCGCGATGATCGTCGAGGCCGCCCGCGCGGTGATCGTCCGGAACGGCGTCGGCGCCACCGGACTGCGCGACATCGCGGCCGAGGCCGGCGTCTCCGTCGGCACCGTGACGTACCACTTCGGGAGCGTCGCGGAGATCCTCAACGAGGTCGTGGTGCTCGAGACGGAGCGCTTCTACGGCGCCATCGTCGCGGCCGTCGACGCCGAACCCGACGTGCTGGTGGGGTTGCGGATGCTCGTCGCCCCGCTGTTCGGCGACACCGAGCAGGTCCGGCAGCACTGGCGGATCTGGTCCGACTACTGGACCGCGGTGGTCCGGCGGCCCGAGGTCGCCGCCGAGTACGCCGAACGCATCCGCGTCTGGGAGGCCTGCCTGGTGCGGGTCATCCGGCGCGGGGTGGACGCCGGGGTGTTCGTCGACGCCGACGCAGACACCGTCGCGCTGCAGCTCGCCGCGTACAGCGACGGCGTCGCGACCCAGATCGCCCAGGGCGTCCCGGGGCTGACGAACACGGTCGCCCTGTCCTGGATGTGGCGGTTCCTGTCGCACGAACTCGGTGTGCCCGCTGTGGACATCGCCGGAACCGGTCGTTCCCCCTTGTGATGAGGTAAGGCTTCCCTTACCGTTGCCACATGGCACGGACCCGGCGACAGCCCAGCGAACGCATCCTCATCGCGGGCGGTGCCGAGGACCTCGTCGAGATCCACCGCCAGCTCGAGGAACTCCCCGAGAACGCGTACGGGCAGGTCTTCGTCGAGGTCGCCCTCGACGAGCAGATCCGCATCCTGCCGGCCCCGCCGCGCGTCACCGTGACCTGGCTGCTCCGGAGCGCCCGCAGCTCGGCCGTCGCTCCGCTGGTCTTCGCGGACCACGGCGAAGCCCTCGCACACGCCCTGACCGGGTGGGCCGCCGAGTGGTGCGTGACGGGCTGCGAGCCCCGCACCTCGGTGTGGATCGGGTGCGCGGACAGCCCGTGGATCGAGCGCGCTCGGTCCATGGTGCAGCTCGAACTCACCGACGCCGGCCAGCAGGTCCAGGTCGAGTACGGCGGGTAAGGGCAGCCTGCTCTTCCTTGCAATGTGCAAAAGACGGGGGCATGGTTGTGCCATGACCACGCAGAGCAGCACCACCACCCCGAGCACCACGTCCCCGTTCTCGACCACGCCGGAGCTCGCAGCCGGGGTCGCCCAGTTCCTCGCCCCCGTCGTCATCGACCTCGAGGCGCTCGTCGTCAACGGCAAGCAGGCCCACTGGCACGTCCGTGGCCGCAACTTCGTCGGCGTGCACGAGCTCCTCGACGAGATCGTCGAGCACGCGCAGGACTACGCGGACAAGGCTGCGGAGCGCATCGTCGCCCTCGGCCTGCCGGTCGACTCGCGCATCGCGACCGTCGCCGCGAACACCACCCTGCCGCCGCTGTCGCAGGGCTTCCAGAACTCCGACGTCACCATCACCGAGGTGATCGCCCAGATCGACGCCGCGCTGCTGCAGGTCCGCCGTGCGGTCGACGGCCTCGACGAGGTCGACCTCAACAGCCAGGACGTCGCGATCGAGATCGAGCGCGCGCTGACCAAGGACCGCTGGTTCCTGCAGGCGCACCTCGCCGCCTGAGTCGCGACCACACCTCTGACGGGAGGCCCGGTGCCAGCTGGCACCGGGCCTCCCGTCCGTCTCGGGTCGCGCTCCGGGCCCGCACCTCACGCGGACGGCGTGATCAGCCCGCTCTCGTACGCCAGCACGACGGCGTGCACCCGGTCCCGCAGCTGCAGCTTCGCCAGGACCCGGCCGACGTGGGTCTTCACGGTCTGCTCGGCGATGAACAGCTCCGCCGCGATCTCGCCGTTCGACCGCCCCCGCGCCATCAGCAGGAACACGTCCCGCTCCCGGTCGGTCAGCACGTCGAGCACCTCGGTCCGCGGGGCCGCCGGCTGCGGACCGGCGACGAAGGCCTCGACGAGGTGCCGGGTCACCCTCGGTGCGAGCAGGGAGTCACCGGCCGCGACGGTCCGCACGGCCTGCACGAGCTCCTCGGCGCTCGCGTCCTTGAGCAGGAACCCGCTCGCCCCGGCACGGAGCGCGTCGAACACGTAGTCGTCGATGTCGAACGTCGTGAGCATCACCACGCGGACGGGCGACTCCGCGGGCGCCGCGGTGATCCGCCGGGTCGCCTCGATCCCGTCGAGCTCCGGCATCCGGACGTCCATCAGGATCACGTCCGGCCGGAGCCGGATCGCCATCACGACCGCCTCGGCACCGTTCGCGGCCTCGCCGACGACCTCGACGTCGTCCTGGGCCTGGAGGATCGCCCGCAGTCCGACACGGAACATCTGCTGGTCGTCGACCACCATCACCCGCGTCATCGCGTTCCCCCGTTGGCCGTCGGCTGCGACGTGGTCGCGGTGGGCCGGGTGGGCAGACTGACGGCGACGCGGAAGCCGCCGTCCGGGTCCGGTCCGTGGTCGATGGTGCCGCGGAGCGCGGCGACCCGCTCGCGCATGCCCGCCAGACCGAAGCCGCCGTCGTCCGGCGGCGCACCGGGCACGCTGCCGGCCGGTGGCGCGGCGTTGGCGACCTCGACCGTGAGGGCCGAGCCGTGCCTCCCGACCGTCACGACGGTGGTCGCACCGGGCGCGTGCCGGGCGACGTTGCCGAGCGCCTCCTGCACGACCCGGTACACGGTGAGCTGTGCGAGCCGGTCGACGTCGTCGCGGTCCGGGTCGAGCCCCTCGTCGAGTCGGAGTTCGACGGGGATGCCGGCCGCGCGGGTGGCCTGCACCAGTGCGGGCAGGTCGGCGAGCCGCGGCTGCGGCGCACGCTCGGCGTCGGCGTCGCCACGCAGGGTGCCGAGCAGCTGCCGCATCTCCCGCAGGGCCGTGCGCGAGGTCTCGGCGATCGCGGCGAACTCGGTGCGGGCGTCCGGTGGCAGGTCCGCGACGCGGTACGGGGCGGACTCGGCCTGCATGTGCACGACGGACATGCTGTGGGCGACGACGTCATGGAGCTCACGGGCGATCCGGGAGCGCTCCTCGACCGTCCGGCGTCGGGCCTGCTCGAGCTCGGTGTCGCGGCGGGCGGCGGCGAGCTCCTCGCGCACGGTCCGGCGCTGCCCGATCACGACCGCAGCGGCGGCCACGACGAGGGTGTCGCCGGCGCTCACCACGAAGCTCGTCGCCCAGACGTCGACCTGCCCCCACCGGTCGGGCGTCACGCCGATGAGCAGCAGGGTGAGCAGGGTCGCCGCGACCCAGACCACCGCGGTGAGCCGCCAGGTGGTGCGGACACCCAGCACGACGAGCAGCACGCTCAGGCCGACGATGCTCGTGACCGAGACCGGCCAGGGCCCGATGGTGCCGGGTGCCGTCAGGACCCCGAGGCCGGCGAGGGCGACGAGGTGCGCGCCCGACGCCGTGCGGGGGAAGAGCGGTGCGAGGCCGATGCTCGCCGAAAGGACGGCGGTCACGAGCAACGCGAGCGGCACGGGGACGCCGTAGAACACGGCGGTCACGGGTGCCGCGACGGCGAACAGGGACACCGCGACGACGACGAAGCCGATCTGCACGGCTGGCCGGACCCAGGTGGGTCGGGGCTTCGGGACGACGGTCACGGGCGGGCGGTCTCTCCGGTTCGGGCGAGGCAGGGTTCGGGGGCGATGGCGGTGGCTGTGGCGGGTGTGGCTGTGGTGGCTGCGGCTGCGGCGCGGGCGTCACGGGCTTCGCGCCTGCGGCTGATGGTACCGAGCACCCGGTCGACCGCGATCCCGAGCCCGGCGGCGACCACCATCGACACCAGGGCCGCGACGATCGGTTCGTGCAGCACGCTCGACGCGGCCAGGGCGATGCCGATCGACACTGCCGACCACGCCAGCCCCGCGATCGCGCTGATCGCGAGGAACCGGCGGTAGGACAGTCGGGTCGCGCCGGCGGTCATGTTGACCGCCACCCGGCCGACCGGGATGAAGCGCCCGGTCAGGATGAGGCTGGCGGAGCGGCGCTGCATCTGCCGCTCGGCGAACGCGAAGGCCGCCGCGATCCGTGGTCGCTTCGAACGGGCCAGCCGGGCGAACCCGATCCGGCGCCCGATCCAGTACGCCATCGAGTCACCGGCGATCGCTCCCAGGGCGGCGGCGACGAGCACCACGGCGAGGACGGGCTGTCCGGACGTCGCGGCGATCGCGGCGACCGCGACCAGGGCGGACTCGCTCGGCACCGGCGGGAAGAAGCCGTCCACCAGGCACAGTACGAAGAGGACGACGTAGACGAGCGGGCTCGCGGCCAGCTCGACGACGAGCGGGGTGATCTGGTCGAACACGGGGTGCTCCCTCCCGCCGACGGAACTCGTCGACGAGGACGACGCTACGGAGCCGACGTGCCGCGGCCATCCCGCGGCGGTCTCGACCACCCCCTACCGCGGTATGACGTTCCCGTCCGCGAAGACCACGTCGGGTGCGTCCACACGGCGGTCGACGACGGTGGTCGGGGCCTCCAGGTGCACGGCACCCGAGGGCATGATGCCCGCACCGCCGAACCGTTCCATCACCCGCCACTGCGCGACGACGTCCTCGCCGGCGTGCTCGGGCGGCAGGGTGTCCCAGAACCGGAAGCCCCCGACCTCCTCGAGCGCACGGCGGTCGTAGAGCGCGCAGGCACCGACCCACGCGACGCGGTAGGGCACCCACTCGCCGGGGTGCAGGTCGAGGTCGGCGGCGACGTGCGTCGGGTTCGCGGCGTTGTGCAGTGACCAGCGGTCGAAGCCGGGGGTGCCGCGGCGCACCACCTCGGGCACGACGGGGCCGTCCCACCGCTCGAACACCGAGGTCTCGTGCGGACGGCGGTCCTGCAGGTACGACAGGCCCTGCACGGCGCTGCCGACGAACCCGCAGCCCAGGGTGCGCAGCGCGTCGAGCATCCGCGCGATCGACCCCGGCTCGAGCCAGACGTCGTCGTCGAGGAACAGCACCGCGGCTGCCTCGGCGTGGTCGAGCAGGAACTGCCGGTGCTCTGCCAGGCCACGCCGTTCCGGGTGGGTGAGGAGCGTGACGGGCCGGCCCTGCGCCTCCAGGACGCGGAGCATCGCGGCGACCGCCGGCGCGCTGGCGGCGTCTCCGTCCGCGGACTGGTCGCTCAGCACGACGCGCAGGTCGACCTCGGTCTGGGCGGCGAGGCCGGCGAGCGTCGTGGCGAGCTCGGCCGGCCGGCCGACGGTCGGGATGAGCACGTCGACGTCGACCGTGCTCGTGTCCGCTGGATCGGGGGCCTTCGCCCAGGACCCGGACCAGCGGGCGGTCACGGTGCCGGGTCCGGTTCGGGCCGCGCAGCGGCTTCGCGGATCCGGCGCACGACGGCGCTGGTGGAGTGCTCGGGCACGTAGTCGACCATGACGACCTCGCCGCCGTAGCCGCGCACGACCTCGGTCTCGGTCAGCATCTCGGGGGAGTAGTCCCCGCCCTTGACGTAGACCTCGGGACGCAGCCGCTCGATGAGCGGGATGGGGGTGTCCGTCGCGAACACCGTGACCAGGTCGACGCAGGCCAGTGCGGCGAGCACGCCGGCGCGGTCCTCGGCCGGGTTGATCGGCCGCTCCGGGCCCTTCAGCCGGCGCACCGAGTCGTCGTCGTTCAGGGCGACGACGAGCAGGTCGCCCAGGTCACGGGCCTGCCGCAGGTACGTGGTGTGCCCGCGGTGCACGACGTCGAAGCAGCCGTTCGTGAAGACGACGCGGCGGCCGGCCTGGCGAGCGGCCTCGACGGCGGAGGCGAGCTCGTCGTGGTCGACCACGGTCGCCGCCGGGGCGGTCACCGAGTCGAGCAGGGCGGCGGCGGTGCAGACGGACGTGCCGGCCTCGCGGACGACGACGTCGGCAGCGGCCTGGGCGACGGCGACGGCGTCGCGCAGGGGTGCCTGCACGGCGAGGGCGACGGTCGCGGCGGCGCAGAAGGTGTCACCGGCGCCGGAGGCCTGCTGCTCGGAGGCGGGCGTCGCACGCGTGCGGAACCCCTGGTCGGAGCCGGCCTCGAGCAGCACGGTGCCGTCGCGGTCGAGCGTGACCACCGCGGCACGGGCACCGCTGCGGGCGAGCACGTCGGCACGGGCTGCGACGACGGTGCCGACGCGGTCGGCACCGGTGCCGAGCTCCGTGCCGAGCAGTGCGGCGGTCTCACCGGCGTTCGGCGTGACGAGGTCGGGGTGCAGCGCGGCCCAGCGGGTCAGGTCGTGCGCGTCGACGACGACGGCGCCGGGGCGGTCACGGTCGAGCATCGGCACGACGTCCTCGGGGCGGACCCCTAGGCCGTAGTCGCACACCACGGCGGCGTCGGCGCACCTGATGGCACGGGCCACCGAACGGGCGAGGCGTTCGCCGTGCTCGGCGGTCGGGGTCGCAGCCAGCTCGTCGACCCGGACCACCACGCGGTCACCGCCGACCACGCGCGACTTCGTCGTGGTGCGGGCACCGGGGATCTCGACCAGGAACGACGTGTCGACGCCGGCAGCCTCGAGCCGCTGGCGCAGGACGTCACCGGCCTCGTCGTCACCGATGAGCCCCACCATGCGGACCCGGGCGCCCAGGGCGCGGGCGTTCACGGCCGTGTTCGCCGCGCCGCCCGGCACCGCGATGGTCTCGGTGACGCGGACGACGGGGGCCGGGGCCTCGCGGGAGACCCGCTCGGCCTCGCCGACGGTCCAGCGGTCGAGGATGCAGTCGCCGATGACGACGACGAGGGGTTCGCGGTCGTCGATCGTGGCGACGAGGTCACGGACCAGGCGGACGTCGGCAGTCATCGGGTGCCTCCCACGGTGTCGGCGCTGCCGGCGGTGGCGCCGGCAGCGGCTGCCGGGCCGGTGTCGGTCGCGGTGCCGATGGTGGCTGCGGTGCTGTTTGTGGCTGCGCTGCTGCGGTCTGCTGCCGTCGACGGCTCGACGGTGCGGCGCGGCGGTGCGGCCTCGAGGTGCACCACCGTCGTGGTCGTCATCTCGTCGAGCAGGTGCGGGCCGTACCCGAACCCGGCACCCGAGGCACCGCGGGGCTGGGCGCTGCCGCCCGGAGCGCCACCGAACACGGCGTTCACCTTGACGGTGCCGACGGGCAGCTCGGCCGCGGCACGGAGCGCGTGCGCGGTGTCGTTCGTCAGCACCGTGGCCGCGAGGCCGTAGCGATCGGCCGCGGCGAGCCGGAGTCCCTCCGCGAAGTCCGACACGACGCGCACCGGGGCGATCGGGCCGAAGGTCTCCTCGGTCAGCACGAGCATGTCGTCCGTGCAGTCGGTCAGGACGGTCGCCGGGTAGAACGATCCCAGCCCGCCGGGCGTGACGCCACCGGTCCGGGCCGAGGCGCCGCGGGCGATCGCGTCGTCGACGTGGTGCTGCACGAGCTCGCGCAGCCGGTCGTCCACGAGCGGCCCGAACTCGGCGGCGGGTGCGGCCGTGCGGCGCTCCGCCTCGGCGACGAGCGCGGCGACGAAGGGCTCGGCGACGTCCTGGTGCACGTACACCCGCTCGACGCTGGTGCAGATCTGGCCGGTGTTCGCGAACGCGCCGAGGGCGACCTGTGCGGCGGCCCACTCCGGGTCGACGTCGGCGTCGACGATGACCGGGTCGTTGCCGCCGTTCTCGCGGATGACGTGAGCGCGGGTGGTCGCGGCCACCTCGCTCAGGCGGTCGCCGGTCGCGGTCGACCCGACGTGCGCGTAGACGTCGATGCCCTCCTGCGCCAGGAGCAGCTCGCCGGTGGTCGCGTCGCCGTCGACCCCGATGAGCACGCCGTCCGGCAGGACCTCGGCGAGCAGCGCGTTGAGTCGGGCGAAGGTCGCCGGGCAGCGTTCGCTGCCCTTGTGCACGACGGTGTTGCCCGTGACGATCGCTGCGCCGAGGATCCCGCAGGCCACGGCGACCGGATCGTTCCACGGCGTCAGGGCGAGCACCACGCCACGCGGGTGCGGCACCGACCAGTCGGCGGCACCGAACTGCCCGCGCAGGGCCTCACCACGGTGCACCGGCCCGAGCTCGGCGTACTGCACGAGCGTGCCGATGCCGGCCTCGACCCCGCCCAGTGCGTCGCCGGGCACCTTGCCGGTCTCGCGGGTGTTCAGGTCCGCCAGCTCCTGCGCGTGCGCACGGAGGTGCTCGGCCGCGGCGTGCAGGAGGGCACCGCGCTCGGCCGGCGCGGTCCGGGCCCAGGCACCGGCAGCGGCACGGGCGCGAGCGACGGCGTTGCGGACGTCGTCCTCGGTCGAGCGGCGCACGGTGGACGCGGTCGATCCGTTCACGGGGTCGGTCACCACGAGGTCGTCGGCGGCGGGGGGTGCGATCGTCATGGGGTCCTTCCGGAGGCGGGCGGGGCCTCACACGCTGCTCGTGCTCCGCTGTGTGCGGTCACGGCATCGCGCTTCTCGTCCATCCGGGGGCGCTGCTGGGCGTCCGGACGGGTCCGACCGGTAGACGTGGAGCTGTGCAACAGATCGGTGTGGGCGGAGAACGGTTCGAAGGTGTCAGCGAGATCGCGGTGCTCCGCGGCGGGGGACTGGGCGACCTGATGTTCGCCCTCCCGGCGGTCGAGGCCCTGGCCGCCGCGTACCCCGGAGCCCGGATCACGCTGCTCGGGGCACCGTCAGCGCGGCCGGTGCTCGAGGGCCGGACCGAGGCCGTGCACGCCTACGAGGAGCTCCCCGTCGTGCCCGGGGTCCGGGACTCCGGCGAGGGCGCACCGACCGAGCAGGACTTCTTCGACCGGCTGAGCGGGCGCTTCGACCTCGCGGTGCAGGTGCACGGCGGCGGCCGGAACTCGAATCCGTTCCTGCTCCGGCTCGGCGCCCGTCACACCGTGGGCACCGCCACCGAGGACGCCGAGGTCCTGGAGCGCTGGGTCCGCTACGTCTACTACCAGCACGAGGTCGTCCGGGCGCTCGAGGTGGCCTCGCTCGCCGGTGCCGAACCGGTCACCCTCGACCCCCGCCTGCACGTCCCCGAGGCCGCGCGGGCCGGGGTCCGGCAGCGCCTCGGCGTCCGCGGACGACTCGTCGCGATCCACCCCGGCGCCACCGACCCGCGTCGCCGCTGGAGCCCATCCCGCTTCGCCGAGGTCGCCCGTGCCCGGCTCGCCGCCGGGGACGACGTGGTGCTCGTGGGTGACGACTCGGACGTCCCGGCGTCGTCCGCCATCGTCGCGTCGCTGCCGCCCGAGTTGCGGGAGCGCGTGCACGACCTCACCGGGTCACTGCCGCTGCGTGAACTGCCCGACGTCCTGACCGCCGCCGACGTCATGGTCGGCGACGACTCCGGCCCGCGGCACCTCGCCGTCGCCGTCGGCACCCCGACCGTCGGGGTGTTCTGGTTCGGCAACGTGATCAACGCCGGGCCGTTCGACCGTGGTCGGCACCGCGTGCACCTGTCCTTCGTGACGCAGTGCCCGGTGTGCGGCACCGACGTCACCCAGGTCGGCTGGACCGCCGAGCGGTGCGAGCACGACCCGTCCTACGTGGACCAGGTCGAGCCGGAGGCCGTCCTCGCCGACGTCGAGGACCTGCTCCGCACGCTCTGACGAGCCTCGCACCGTGCGAGCTTCGGTCTCGTGCGCGCGCCGTCACCCCGTGCGCGGTTGCCCGCTGCGTGCGGCGCTGCAAGCGCGCACCCAGCCGTCAACGCTGCACCAGGCGACGCACCGCGCACCGTGCACCGTGCACCGTGCACGGAACGCGACCGGACGCCGGACGGGAGGCCCGCTGTCAGCCCGCAACGCGCCTCCCGGCCGCACCGTGCGCACGCCGTCACCCCGTGCGCGGTTGCCCGCTGCGTGCGGCGCTGCAAGCGCGCGCCCAGCCGTCAACGCTGCACCAGGCGACGCACCGCGCACCGTGCACGGGACCCGACACGCGGACAGACGGGAGGCGCGGTGCCAGCCGGCACCGCGCCTCCCGGCCGCACCGTGCGCACGCCGTCACCCCGTGCGCGGTTGCCCGCTGCGTGCGGCGCTGCAAGCGCGCACCCAGCCGTCAACGCTGCACCAGGCGACGCACCGCGCACCGTGCACGGGACCCGGCACGCGGACACACGGGAGGCGCGGTGCCAGCCGGCACCGCGCCTCCCGTCCGTCAGCGGCGAGCGGCTACGGCCAGCTCGGCTCCGTCGCCGGCATGATCGACAGCTCGCGGATCTCGCAGCCGGCCGGCTGCGACAGCGCGAAGATGATCGAGTTCGCGACGTACTCCGGCTCGATGAGCTGCGCGTCCGGGCCCGGCTTGTACTGTTCGGTCCGGTCGGCGAAGAAGTTCGTCCGCATCCCGGCGGGGATGATGTTGGTCACGCCGATGCGACCGGCGGTCTCGGCGGCCAGCGCCTGCGAGAACCCGCGGACGCCGAACTTCGACGCCGAGTACGCGGTGCCGTCGCCGACGCCGCGCAGGGCGAGCGACGACGAGATCGTGACGACGCGGCCGTGCGTGGCCTCGAGGGCGGGCAGGGCGGCGCGCACGGTCGAGGCGGTGCCGATCAGGTTGACGCCGACGATCTGCTCCCACTTGCCGGACGAGATCGCGTCGATCGGGGCGGGGGTGTCGATGCCCGCGGCGGTGACGACGGCGTCGAGGCCGCCGTGCCGCTCGGCAGCGTCACGGACCGCCTGCTCGACGGCGTCGGTGTCCGAGACGTCCACGGCGACGGCGTCGACGCCCTCGGGGACGGCGTCGATCCGCAGGTCGAGGACGATCGGGGTGCCGCCGGCCTCGGTGACGGCAGCCACGACGGCGGCACCGAGTCCGGAGGCGCCGCCGGTGACGAGGACGCGGCCGATGGGGGTGGTGGGGACGGGCATGGATGTCCTTTGCGTAGTGGAGCGGGAAGTGGTCGAGCAGGTGTGTGACGGCGAGCGGACGCTCAGCCGACGCGTTCGATCGCGGCGGCGAGCCGGGTGGTCGAGCGGCCCGGGTGGAACGGCACGGTGACGACGCGACCACCCCACTCGGCGAGGGTCGCCGTCTCGGGCAGTTCGCTCGCGGTGTAGTCGCCGCCCTTCGCCCAGACGTCCGGTCGGAAGCGGCGCAGGGCCTCGTCGGGGGTGGACTCGTCGAACACCACGACGGCGTCGACACAGTCGAGTGCCAGGAGCAGCTCGACCCGGTCGTCCTGGGTCATGATCGGCCGGTCCGGGCCCTTCAGAGCACGCACCGACGAGTCCGAGTTGAGGCACACGACCAGGCAGTCGCCGAGCGCACGGGCGGCCGACAGGGTGCGGGCGTGCCCGGCGTGCAGCAGGTCGAAGCAGCCTCCGGTCGCGACGACGGTTCCGCCGGCGCTCCGGACGTCGTGCACCAGGCGCATGGCGTCCCGGTCGGCCCCGGGCACGGCGAGTGGCGCGGGGCCGTCGTCGGCGAAGAGCGCGGTGACGCCACCGGCGGCCAGGTACTCGGACGCGGCGACCACGCCGGCAGAGACGGCGTCGGGGACGTCCGCCCCGGACGCCAGCGCGACGGCGACGCCCGCGGCGAGCCGGTCGCCGGCACCGCAGGGGTCCCCGGCGCTGACGGACGGAGCCGGCACGAAGCGGCTGTCGCCCTGGGCGTCGGCGAGCAGCGCGCCGCGGTCACCCATCGTCACGGCGACGGCGCCGGCCTGCCACTGCTCGACGAGCCGGGCGGCGGCGACCGTCGCGAAGGGCACACCGTGTCCCTCGACGTCGGTGAAGCGTCGTGCCTCGGCCGCGTTCGGGGTGGCGACGGTGGTGCCGGGGACGGGGGCGGCGCCCTTGGGGTGCGGGTCCCAGACCACCGGCAGGTGCTCGGCCGCACGGGTGAGGGCGTCACGGAGTGCCGGGGCAGCGGCGACCCCGCGGCCGTAGTCGGCGACGACGATCGCGTCGACGCCGTCGAGGGCTGCGGTCATCGCGTCGGTGGCCTCGGGCACGGGCGGGGTCGCGCAGCCCTCGTCGATCCGGACGAGGGCGTGGTCGACGACGCGCACGCGGGTCTTCACGGGGGTCGGGACTCCGGATGGTCCGGCGACGATCGTGACGTCGGGGAGCAGGTCGCGGATCTCCTGGGCACGGCCGTCGTCGCTCAGGACGGTGACCAGGGTGACGTCGTGGCCGTCGCGGGCGAGCATGGTCGCGACGAGCCCGGCACCACCGGCACGGCGGTCGTCGGTGGCGACGTCCACCACGGGGACGGGAGCGTCCGGGCTCAGACGCTCGCTCGTGCCGGACACGTCGACGTCGAGCAGGGTGTCCCCGACGACGGCGATGCGGAAGCGCGGGGCGGCGGCACGGCCACCGGCAGCACCGGAACGCGGTGCGACGGCAGCGGGGCCGCTCATCGACGGCCCCCGCGACGCAGCGTCGGCTCCATGGCCTTGCAGAGCGCGTGCACCAGGACGAGCTGCGCCTCCTGGACGTTGGCGGACGGCCCCTCGATGCAGATCGCGTCGTCGACCAGGTCGGCGAGTGGGTTCGGCCCGGACCCGGTCAGCGCGAGGGAGCGGGCACCCACGGCACGTGCGGCCTCGGCGGCCCGCAGCAGGTTCGGGCTCTTGCCGCTCGTCGACAGCAGCACGAGGACGTCGCCGGCCCGGGCGTGCGCCGACACCTGCCGCGCGAACACCTGGTCGTAGCCGTAGTCGTTCCCGATGGCGGTCACGGCGGAGGTCTCGGCGTGCAGCGAGATGGCCGAGTACGCCGGCCGGTCGCCCTCGAAGCGGCCGGTGAGCTCGGACGTCAGGTGCTGCGCCTCGGCAGCCGAGCCGCCGTTGCCCGCGGCGAGCAGCCGCCGCCCGGCGACGAGCCGCCCGGCGATGTCGTCCGCCCACTCGGCGATGTGGTCCCGGTGGTCGACGAGGGAGGCGATCACGGGGACCGACGCCGCGACGTGGTCGACGACGACGCGGGCGCTGTCGGTGACGGCGCGGTCCTCGAGCCCGGTCTGCTGGTCGATGGTCATCGTGCGGTCCTCTCCGTCGACTGCGCGGCGCGGGTGACCCGGCCGGCGTGGGTGGTGCGCGAGCGGCCGGCAGCGGGCCCGGTGGTGCTGGCGGACGAGGTCGTGCCGGCGAGCAGGCGCTCGTAGACGCGCTCGCTGTCGGCCGCGACCTTCTGCCACGTGTAGCGGGACTCGGCGCGCTGTCGACCGGCTCGGCCGTACGCCTCGCGGCGCTCCGGGTCGTCGAGCAGTGCGCCGACGGCCTCGGCGACCGCGGTCTCGTCGCGCGGCGGCACGTGCAGGCCGGTGGCGTCCTCCACGACGGTGTCGATGAGCCCGCCGACGCTCGACGCGACCACCGGGCGGCCGCAGGCCATCGCCTCGAGCGGCACGATGCCGAACGGCTCGTACCAGGGGGCGCAGACGACGACGTCGGCGCTGCGGTAGACGGCGGGCATGTCGTGCTGCCCGAGCTGCCCGCGGAACGTCACGTGGTCGCGCACGCCGAGCGACCGGGCGAGTGCGTCGAGGCGCTGGTACTCGGGGTCGTCCACCAGGTCGGCACCGGCGACACCGGCACCGCCCACGACGACGAGTTCGACGTCACGGCCCTGTTCGACGAGCGCGGCGAGTGCGGCGATCGTCGTCCCGACGCCCTTCCGCTGCACGAGTCGTGAGGCGGTGAGCACCCGGAGCGGACGGTCGCACTGTTCGACGGGGCCGTCCGGACGGAAGAGCGACACGTCGACGCCGCACGGCACCACCGAGATGCGGTGCAGCGGGACACCGAGGGCCTTGAGCTCGAACGCCTCGTCCGAGCACGTCGCGACGACCTGGTCGACGCTCCGGCCGACGGCGGGTTCGACCCACTCGCGCTCGGCCGGGCTGGTGTCCGCGGCACCCTGGTGCCGGCGCTTCACGACACCCAGGGCGTGGAAGGTCTGCACCACCGGGATCCGCACCCCACCGGTCCGGGCCTGCACCTGCGTCACCGCGTCGAGGGCGGCGTGGCCCGACATCCAGAAGTGCGCGTGCACCACGTCGGGACGGTCGAGGAACCACTCGGCGGCGAGCACCGACGCGAACGTCCCCATGAACGGGAACAGTTCGTCCTTCGGCACGGCACGCGCGGGACCGGCGTCGACGTGCACGACGTCCACACCGGGGCGCAGGGGCACGCGGACGGGCTGCGACGCGTCGTCGCGTCGCGTGTAGACGGTCACGTGGTGGCCACGGTCGGCCAGTGCACCGGACAGTTCGGCGACGTGGACGTTCTGCCCACCGGCGTCGACCCCGCCGAGCACGGCGAGCGGACTCGCGTGCTCGGACACCATGGCGATCTTCATCGCAGGCTCCCTTCGAGCGCGGCTCCCGCCGCACGGTTCCGTCGCGCACCGCGCGCGACGGCGTCGTCGAGCAGGTCGTCCCAGTCGGCCAGGAACCGACCGAGCGCGTGCCGTGCGAGCACGGCCTCACGCGCCACGAGCCCCCGTCGGCGCGCCTCGTCCGGGTCCTCCAGCAGCAGCCTGGAGGCCCGCACCAGCTCCTCGACGTCGGTCGCGATCGCCCCGGCCTCACCCGGGACCGTGCGGGCCGCGTCCGTCGTCGCGAGCACCAGGACCGGCATGGCCATGTGCATCGACTCGATGAGCGACAGGCCGAGCGAGGTCCAGCGGTTCGGGTGCACGTAGGCCCGCCGTTCGGCCAGGGCCGCGTGCATGGGGTCGGCCTTCACGTCTCCCCGCGCGACCACGCGGTGGCCGAAGCCGAGCTCCGGCAGCCGTTCGGTGCCGATGCCCCAGACGTCGACCGGGGCGACCTCGGCGAAGCGGGGGAGCAGGTCGGTGCCGACGACACGGTTGCGCCGGACGGGTTCGTTGATCACGACGCCGAGGCGCTCGAGCGCACCGGTGTACAGCGGGCCGGGGTCGACGACGCCGTGCTCGACGACGGTGGTCCGGGTGGTGCCGCAGTCCCACATCAGGGCGTTCCAGTGCGTCACGTGCGCGATCGTCAGGTCGTCGCGGTCACGCATCGGGTGCAGGCTGTTCGGCACGTCGACCCGCGGGGCGTTGTGCTCCACGAAGACGATCGGGACGTCCCGGCCACCGAGCAGACGACGGGCTTCCTCGAGCTCCTCGGTGCGCTGCAGGACGACCACGTCGACCTCGGCCTCGGCGATGTCGGCCGGGTCGATCTCGATCGCGGAGTCCGGCCAGGCGCGCCCGCCGCGGCCGAGTCCCCAGGCGTCGCGCGCCGGGGTGGTCGGGATGAGGTACTCGTGCTGGCCGCGGACGAAGGCGTCCATCCAGCCGCCGTGCACGTGCCACACGAGGATCCGCATGCAGGGCCTTCCGGTCGGTGTCGATGGGGCTGCTCCCCACCGCTGCCGGAGCAGCAGGAGAAGGAGCAGGAGAAGCAGTGGCGCACGCTACGCAGCGCCTTCTGGGCCGCCCCGCAGACTTCTCGGATCAGTCCGCGAAACGCGGTCAAGGAGCCGCTCGTGGGCCTCCAGGACGTCCGCGATGCGCACTCCGGACAGGCACGGGTGGCCGGGGACCGGGCACTCGCGAGCGCGGCTGAGCCGGCACGGTGCGGCCTGGTCGCCGAGCAGTTCGACGAGCGGGGCGTACGGCGCCCACTTCACGGCGGGGACGACCGGCGAGAACAGACTCACGATGGGCGCCCCGACGGCCGCGGCGAGGTGGGCCGGACCGGTGTTCCCGACGACGACGACCTCGGCGCCGGCGAGGACGGCAGCGAGTTCGGCGGGGCTGGTGCGGCCGCCGAGGTCGATGCCGGTGTCGCCCGCCACGGCGGCGGTCAGTGCGCGTTCGCCGGGGGAGCCGGTGACGACGACGGGGACGCCGCGCTCGGCGTAGGCGGCGACGAGCGCACGGTGGTGGGACTCCGGCCACGACCGTGCCGGGACGCTGGCTCCGGGGTGGACGACCACGTAGCGGTCGAGGCCGGCCACGGGCGGGGGCGGGACGGCGTCGTGGCGCACCGCGAGCCTCCCGTCGTCGTCCGGCGGCAGCCGGAACCCGGCCGCCTCGGCGATCCGCAGCGCGCGTTCGGGCTCGGGGAGGTCCTCGGGCAGGTCCTCGCCGGGGCGAAGCCGCACGTCGAGCAGTGACCCGGGGTGGTCGACCGAGGCCCCGGAGACCCGGGGGACCCCGGCCAGGCGCAGGAGCAGCGCGAGGGGCAGGGGCGACTGGTGGAAGGACGTCAGGACGACGGCCTCGTCGGGCTGTTCCTCGGCGACCAGCGCGCGGAACTCGGCGAGCACGGCGTCGTCGATCGGGCGTGCGGTCTCGGTGACCCACGGTGCCGCCCACACCCGCACCCGGTCGATGCCGGGCAGCAGGTCGGCGGCCGGCGCCCCCTGCGGTCCGCACAGCATCGTCACGTGCGCGGCACCGGCGGCGACCGCGCGCACCGCGGGGCCGGCGACCAGGACGTCGCCGAAGGAGTCGAGCCGGGCGACGAGGACGCGCCGACCCGCGCTCACGCCCGGTCCGCCACGCTGCCGACGTGCTCGAGCACCAGGGTGACGGCCTCGTCCAGGTCCGCGGCGACGGTGTCGGCCTCGTCGATCTCCTGAGCGCGGGTGCGCGGGGTGGGCACGAGGATCCCCTGCGCGCCGGCGTTCCGGGCGGCCTGCACGTCGGCACCGATGTCACCGACGACGACGATCGACTCCGGCGGGATGCCGAGCCGCTCGGCGGCGTCGAGGACCATCCCGGGCCGGGGCTTCCGGCAGGCGCAGTCGTCGCCGGCGTCGTGCGGGCAGACGCACCACACGTCGAACGGGCCGACGAGCTCGTCGACCCGGGCGTTGGTGGCATCGACCTGTTCGCGCGTGGCCATGCCCTTCGCGATCACCGACTGGTTCGTGACGACGCCGAGCTGCAACCCGGCGGCACGCGCCCGGTCGACGGCGCGGCGGGCACCGGGGACGGGGACGACCAGGTGCGGGTCGGCGTTGTACGGGACGTCCACCACCAGGGTGTCGTCGCGGTCGAGGAGCAGGCCGCGGATGACGCGGTCCGGTGCGAGGGCCATGCTCCGTGACTACCGGTCCACGGCCGGGGACCGCCCCAGGAAGAGCCGCGGAGCGCGGTCCCGGCAGGACCGTCAGCGTGTCGGGTCTACCGTCGCGGCGGTGACCGCCCTCGAGAAGCTGCCCGACCCCGACGGACGCCCGGAACTGCTCGTCCTCCGTGCCATCAAGCTCGGCGACCTGCTCGTCGCCGTCCCCGCACTGCACGCGCTCCGCCGCGCGTTCCCCGACCACCGCATCACCCTGGCCACCACGGCGTGGCTGGCGCCGGTCGTCGAACTCGTGCCGGCGGTGGACGTCCACCTGGCCCAGCACGGTCTCGACCACCCGATCGCGGTGCCGCACGGTGCCGTCGACATCGCCGTCAACCTGCACGGCGCCGGCCCGGAGTCCTCGGACCTCGTCGCCGCGCTCGCCCCGCGCCGGGTCATCGGGCACGCCGACCCGACCCACGACTACCAGGGCCCGGAGTGGCCGGACGACGTGCACGAGCGCGACCGCTGGGCGGACCTGCTCACGTGGCACGGCATCCAGGCGGACGCCACCGAGGTGCACATCGACCGCCCCACCGAGCCACCGGTGGTCGCCGACGCGGCCGTCGTGCACGTGGGTGCCTTCCACGGTGCGCGGCACTGGCCGACGGACCGCTTCGCCGACGTGGTGCGCGGGCTCCGGGCGCGCGGTGCCGACGTGGTCCTGACAGGAGGCTCGGACGACGTCGTGCGCGCCCGTGCCGTCGCCGACGCGTCCGGCCTGGCGCCGGAGGCGGTCCTGGCCGGCGCCCTGGACCTGCAGGCCTTCGCCGCGGTGATCGCCGCGGCGCGGCTCGTCGTCACGGTCGACACCGGCGCTGCGCACCTGGCGTCCGCGTACGGGGTGCCGTCGGTCGTGCTCTTCGGCCCGGCTCCGCCCGAGGCGTGGGGCCCGCCGTCGACCGGCCCGCACATCGTGCTCACCGACGCCTCGGTCCGTCGCGGCGACGTCTTCGCCGAGGACCCGGACCCGGCGATCCTGGCCGTGACCGCGGACGACGTGCTCGGCGCGGTGGACCGGCTCCGGGTGACCGCTCAGGCAGCCGGGCGGTAGCGTCGACCGAGAGCCACCCGGACTTGCCGGACGCTCGGAGGGAGTCCTTCGTGTTCGAAGCCGCGAACATCCGTGACTGGATCGGTCTGCCCGTCGTCGACGAGGCCGACGACAAGGTCGGCACGCTCGAGAGCATCTACTACGACACCGCCACGTCCGAGCCGGCGTTCGGTGCCCTGACCACCGGCATGGTCGGGTTCCAGAAGCTCGTCTTCGTCCCGCTGTTCGGCGCCACCGTCGCCCCGAAGCACCTGCGCGTGACGTTCCCGAAGAAGCTCGTCAAGGACGCCCCGTCGATCTCGACCGATGGCGAACTCGACGCCGCGACCGAGCCCGAGCTGTTCCAGCACTACGGGCTGGAGTACCGCACCGGCAGCGGTGGCGAACGCCGACTCGGACGCCGCTGAGCCCGTCCCGCCCCACC
>NZ_QKTB01000035.1:0-31374 GCF_003234405.1 Curtobacterium sp. MCLR17_045 | reverse complement strand
GGCCTGGGCGGAGGAGATCCCGAACGCGGCACCGCCGAGGACGAGGGCGCCGGTCGTGGCGAGGGTGATGGAGGTCTTGAGGCTCTTACGCATCGTGATCAGTCCTTTGCTCTGGAGGCGCTCCGGCCGGTGGCCGAATGTGCACTGTGCACACACTGAGTACCGGCCAACTGTGACCGGAGAGCGCCCTGGGCTTTTGCCCTGTGCAAGTCATTCGGCGCCCCCGCCCGAACGGTTTGGGACGAGTTTCCTGAGGTGCCGCAACCCGGTGTTTCGTACCGTGTACCCATGGCTCCAGCACACATCTCCACCACCGACCGGCTCCGGGCGGTCGACGCCTGGTGGCGCGCCGCGAACTACCTGACGGTCGGGCAGATCTACCTGCTGGACAACCCGCTGCTCAGCCGGCCGATCGAACCCGACGACGTCAAGCCGCGGCTGCTCGGCCACTGGGGCACCTCCCCCGCGCTGAACCTCGTGTACGCGCACTGCAACGCGCTGATCACGGAGACCGGTCGCGAGTTCCTGTACATCTGCGGCCCGGGGCACGGCGGTCCGGCGATGAACGCGAACGCCTGGCTGGACGGCACGTGGAACGAGCTGTACCAGGACGTCGACCTGCAGCGGTTCTTCCGCCAGTTCTCGTTCCCCGGCGGCATCCCCTCGCACGCCGCCCCGGAGACCCCCGGCTCCATCAACGAGGGCGGTGAACTCGGCTACTCGCTGTCGCACGCCTACGGTGCGGCGCTCGACAACCCGGACCTCGTCGTCGCGTGCGTGGTCGGTGACGGTGAGGCCGAGACCGGTCCGCTCGCCGGTTCGTGGCAGGCGCACACGTTCCTCGACCCGGTCTCCGACGGCGCCGTGCTGCCGATCCTCAACCTCAACGGCTGGAAGATCGCGAACCCGACCGTCCTGGCCCGCATCCCCGACGAGGACCTCACCGCGTACTTCCGCGGGCTCGGCTACGACCCGATCGTGGTCGACTCCCGCCGCGTCGACGACGACCCGTACGCGGTGCACGCCCTGTTCGACGGCGCCCTGCGACGTGCCCTCGCCGGCATCGACGACATCCAGGCCGCTGCCCGCGCCCAGGCCGCCCGCGCCGCCGCGGGGCAGCCCGCCGGTGCCGCGGACCTGCGTCCGCGCTGGCCGATGATCGTGCTGCGCACCCCGAAGGGCTGGACCGGCCCGAAGGAGGTCGACGGCGAACAGGTCGAGGGGACCTTCCGCGCGCACCAGGTGCCGCTGCCCGCGGTGCGCGAGGACGACGGCCACCGTGCGCAGCTCGAGGAGTGGATGCGCTCGTACCGCCCCGAGGAGCTCTTCGACGAGGACGGCCACCCGGTCGGCATCATGACCACGATCCGTCCGACCGGTGACGAGCGGATGAGTGCCACTCCGCACGGCAACGGCGGACGGCTGCGGACCGCGCTCGACCGGCCGCCGCTCGAGCCGTACGCGGTCGAGGCCGGTTCCACGGCATCCGCCACGGGCACGCTCGGCCCCTGGCTCGCCGCACTCATCGAGAAGAACGCCTCGACCTTCCGGCTGTTCGGTCCGGACGAGACGATCTCGAACAAGCTCGACGCCGTCTTCGACGTGACCTCGCGCGTCTGGCGGGCCCAGCGCGCCGCAGGCGACGAGCACCTCGCCGCACGCGGACGGGTCACCGAGGTCCTGTCCGAGCACCTGCTGGAGGGGATGCTCGAGGGGTACGTGCTGTCCGGTCGGCACGGGATGCTCAACACCTACGAGGCATTCGCCCACATCATCGACTCGATGGTCGGGCAGTACGCCAAGTGGCTGGAGTCCTCGACCGACATCGACTGGCGGGTGCCGGTGTCCAACCTGTCGCTCCTGCTCTCGTCGCACGTCTGGCGACAGGACCACAACGGGTTCTCCCACCAGGACCCCGGGTTCCTCGACGTCGTCGCGTCGAAGCAGCAGGACCTCGTCCGGATCAAGCTGCCGGCCGACGCCAACACGTTGCTCGCCGTCGCCGCGCACGCGATGGAGACCACGGACCGCATCGAGGTGATCGTCGCGGGCAAGCACCCGGAGCCGGTCTTCCTGTCCCTCGACGACGCGGTCGCGCACGCGCAGGCCGGACTCGGCGTGTGGGACTTCGCCGGCACGGAGCAGGCCGTCGGGAAGGTCGACGTCGTGCTCGCCTGCGCCGGTGACGTCCCCACGGTCGAGGCGATCGCCGCCACCGACATCATCCGGAAGCACGCTCCCGGCGTCGGGGTCCGTGTGCTCAACGTCGTCGACCTGCTCGCGCTCGGCGACCCGCGCAAGCACGAGCACCCGATCCCGGACGAGCAGTACGACGCGCTCTTCCTGCCCGGCACGCCCACGGTCTTCGCGTTCCACGGGTACCCGACGCTCGTGCACCAGCTGACGTACCGCCGGAACGGGCACGACGACCTGCACGTGCACGGGTTCCTCGAGCAGGGCACGACGACCTCACCGTTCGACATGCTCATGCGCAACGAGATGGACCGCTTCGCCCTGGCCCACGACGCCCTGACGCGGGTGGACGCCGAGGCGCACGCCGACCTGCTCACGAAGCTGTCCGAGGCGCGTGACGCCGCGCGGACGTTCGCCTACACGAAGGGCGAGGACCACCCCTCCCTCGCGGGCTGGGAGTTCGCGGGCTGGCCGCAGGACGAGCCCGCCAGCAGCGGGACCGGCGGCGACCCGGGTGCGGGCGAGACCGAGGCGGCCGCGCCCGGGAACTGACGCACTCCTCCACAGGCCTGGAGGCCCGGATCGCCCTCCACAGGACCGGTCACGCCCGCCGCGTGGCCGGTTCCGTGCTGTCAGGGTTCCGGCATGGACATCGGCTGGATCAGCGCGCTCGTGTCGGTCACGAGCGCGACCGTCGCGCTGGGTGCGCTCGTCGCCTCGGTGCTCGACGGGCGCGCAGGACGGCGAAATGCAGAGTTCTCGGCGCACCGCGACCTGTGGTGGCAGCGTTGGTCGTGGGTCGCCGACCGGGCGACCTCGGACGACGAAGGACAGCGCGCGGCCGCCGGTGTGATGTCGGCTGCGCTGGTGACCCGCAGTTGGACGACCGCGGACGACCGCTGGGTCGGCCAGGCACTCGACGACCTGACCACAGCGACGATCGAAGGAGCGAACGATGATCTCGAAGCTGAGTGACAAGGACTTCAAGCGCTGGCTCGACGGACGTGAACTGACGACGCCCGCACTGCTGGCGGACCCGCACTACGGGCCCATGATGCGGGCGAAGGGCGCCGAGGAAGAGCTCCGTCAGGCGCGCATCGAATGGCGCGAACGCCAGGAGCGCGCACGGGCGCGGAAGCTCAAGTACGAGGCGTCCTTCGGTGAGAGCTGAACCGATGCCCTGCGAGCCTGCCACGCTGGGACAGTGACCGAACTCGTCATCCCGGCCCCGAGCCTCCCGACCGTGCCCACGACGACGGGCGCCCGTTTCCCCGTCCGCCGTGTGTTCTGCGTCGGACGGAACTACGCCGCGCACGCCCGCGAGATGGGCCACGACCCGGACCGCGAGCCGCCGTTCTTCTTCACCAAGCCGGCAGACGCGGTCGTGGTCGACGGGGCCGACACCCCGTACCCGCCGCTGACGCAGCAACTGGAGCACGAGGTCGAGCTCGTCGTCGCGATCGGCACCGGCGGCACGGACATCGCCGTCGCCGACGCCCTCGCACACGTGTGTGGCTACGCCGTCGGGATCGACCTCACCCGTCGCGACCTGCAGGCCGAGGCGAAACGACTCGGGCGGCCGTGGGACACGGCCAAGGGCTTCGACGCCTCGGCACCGATCGGGGCGATCACCCCGGCGGCCGAGGTCGACCCGACCAGCGGCGCGATCGAGCTGACGGTGGACGGGGAACTCCGGCAGTCGGGCGACCTGACCGACCAGATCTGGTCGGTCGCCGAGACGATCGCGGCGCTGTCACGGTCCGTGGCGCTCGCGCCCGGCGACCTCGTGATGACCGGCACTCCGGACGGTGTCGGCGTGCTCGAACGCGGCGCCGTGCTCGTCGGCACGATCGCCGGCGTCGGCGAGGTCCGGACCCGGATCGTCTGAAGCACGTGTCGGCGATGTGTCGACGGGCTGGGAGCGTTCGCAGGCAGCACGGGTAAGTCTTGGGCATCGTCGCGGGTGGGGCCCGCGGCGGACACGGGGCGGCGCATCGCGACGGGGCGACGCGGACACCTCGGGACTGCCGGAGGTACCACCGTGCTGGAACACGACCTGCTCGCCACGTCCTGGACGTGGGCGGGCGACGAGAGCATCCGCGACCGCGTGCACGCCGTCGGCGCCGCCGGGTTCGCCGGCCTGTCGCTGTCCCTCGACGACCTGCACGAGGTCCGCGCGACGACGGGCTTCGCCGAACTGCGCCGCATGCTCGACGCCGCCGGCATCGTCTGGGTCCAGCTCGGACCACTCGACCGGTGGTGGACGTGCACGAGCCGCACCCAGGACGAGGACGCCGACCGCGGGGTCGTGCTCGAGGCCGCGGCGACGCTGAGCGCCTGGCAGGTGGTGGCGCGCGCCGACACCTCGTTGCCCGGAGCCTCCCCCGCGACGATGGCCGACGACTGGGTCGTGCTCGCCGACCAGGCCGAAGCGGTCGGAGCGCAGCTCGTGCTCGAACCGGAACCGTGGTCGAACCTGCCCACGATCGAACGGGCCTCCCGCTTCGTCGCCGCTGCCGGGCACCCCAACGGCGGCCTGCTCATCGACGCCATGCACGCGCTCCGCGGCGGCTCCACGCTCGCGTCGATCCGGCAGGGCGTCGCACCGGGGGTCCTCGCAGCCGTCGAGCTGAGCGACGGACTGCTGCACACCCCGAGCGGGATGACCCTCGCCGAGGAGTCCCGGACGGCACGGTACCTGCCCGGTGCCGGGGCGTGGGACCTGCCCGGCTTCGTCCGGACCGTGCGCGAACTCGGGTTCGACGAGCCGTGGGGCGTCGAGGTCCGGACCCCCGCGCACCGGGCGATGCCCGTCCGCGATGCGCTCCGGACGGCCGTGGCCGCCACCCGTGCGGTGCTCGACGCCGCCGACGCGTTCGGCTCACCGGCCGCCCCGGCGATGCCCTCGACGCCCGCACCGACGTCCGCGGTGGACTTCGAGCCACCGCACACCGGCCGGCACGACCCGACGCACGGAGCCCGCCGTCGGGACGCCGACACAGGGACGCCCGCGTAGGTTGCTGGGCATGACTGATCAGGCAGCACACGACGACGACCTGCTCCGCCGTTCCCAGGCGTCCATCGACGAGGCCAAGGCCGCCGCGGCCGAGGTGGTCGAGCCGGAAGAGGACGAGCTCATCGAGGAAGACGCACCAGTGGCCGACCACGCGGTGCCCTCCGACGGCCCTGCACCCGCGGCCTGACCCCGTCCTGATCCGACAGGATCCCCCCCCCCCCCCCGGACAGACGAGATCGCCGGGCGACCATCGAGGTCGCCCGGCGATTCTTCTTGCCGCTCGTGTGACGATCCGGTCATTCGGCACGTCTCACCAGTGGACCCACCGGTCGCGCTTCGGCGAGCCCGGTGCGGGGCCTCGTGGTCGGTCTCCCTGAACCGGCCGGTCACGTGCCCCGGCGACGGTCCGTGCGCTCCCTGATCCAGCGTGCGGGCCGTCGGGTCTGTCCCGCCCGCCGGGCGGTCAGCCGCTCAGACCGCCCCGGTCAGTCGTCGTCCTCGTCGGCCAGGAAGTCCGCGTACCGGACCTCGGTCTCCGTGGCGCCGCTGCCCGGTTCGACGGTCCGCTGCGACAGGTCGTCCCCCGTGATCGCGACGCGTTCTGCGGCCGTGTAGGGCGGCAGGTACTTGCTCGAGTTCATCTTCGAAGCCCCCTTCGTCCCGGCGAACGTAACAGCCGATGGCCGATCGTGGCCAGCGGTGCCGACACTGTCCCCCGCGCAGACTCGGTACGGGGGACGGATGTTCGCCAGCGGCGGACCCCATGCGCACGCATGTGGAGCCGAGGCCGGAGCGCGGGTCAGGTCTCCCGCACGACGTCGTCCGGGTCCTTGTCCACGCGCCACCCACGCCACGACGGCTGCCGGAGCCGTCCGTCGCCGGTCCACTCGGCGAACTCGACCTCGCCGACGCGCTTCGGCGTGACCCAGTGCGCATCCCGAGCGTCAGGTCGTGGGACGTCGACGAACGGCGGGGTCTTCCGTTCCAGCGGTGCGAGGACCCCGGCGATCTCGTCGAGGTCACGGTCACGGAACCCGGTGCCGACCTTGCCGACGTACTCCAGCCCGTCGGGGCCGGGCACCCCGAGCAACAGCGACCCGATCCCGCCGGCACGCCGACCGCTGCCCGGTTTCCAACCGCCGACGACGACTTCCTGCGTGGCGTGGTGCTTGAGCTTCAGCCAGGCCTCGGACCGCCGACCCTCGGCGTACTTCGACGACCGCTTCTTCGCGACCACGCCCTCGAGTCCCTGCTCGCGCGATGCCGCAAGCACCGCGTCGAGGTCGCCCTGCACCGCCGGCGGCACGTCGATCGCACCGCCGGGGTCCACGACCGTCTCGAGTGCCTGCCGCCGGGCGTCGTAGCCGAGCCGCGTGAGCTCGTGCCCGTCCGCCTCGAGCACGTCGAACAGCAGGAACCGCACGGGCGTCGTCTCCTGCGCGCTCCGGACCTCGCGCGCCTTCGTCAGGCCCATGCGGTTCTGGAGCAGCTGGAACGATGGTCGGCCACGATCGTCGACGGCCACGATCTCACCGTCGAACACGCCGTCCACACCGGCCCGCTCGCCCAGTTCCTGCAGCTCGGGGTACTGGGCCGTCAGGTCGTTGTCGTTGCGGCTGCGCAGGGTCACGGATCCGTCGCGGACCGTCGCCAGCGCGCGCACGCCGTCCCACTTCATCTCGAAGGCCCAGTCGGCCGGGTCCAGCCGGGGCTCCCCCTTGGCCAGGGTCGCCTGCATCGTCCGGCGCTCCGACGGCGGGGTCTCGGCGTCCGCGGTCCCGCTGATCCGTCGCTGCCCGGCGCGGTGCGCATCGCTGTGCCCGTCCGACGGCCGCTCCGACCGTCGCGCCGCCGCCGGCACGGCAGAGCCGCTGCCGTCCGCCAGCCGTTCGGGTTGTTCCTTCGTGCGGTGGATGAGCCAGTTCTTCTCGTCCCCGCCGCCACGGCCGCGGGTGTGGAGCAGCGCGAGACGGCGAGCGCCGCCGGCCCGACCGTGCAGGGTGACGATGACCTCCTGCCCCTCGCGCCACTTCTCGAGCTCGTAGGTGCCGTCGTCCCAGATCGTGACCGTGCCGCCGCCGTACTCGTCCTTCGGGATCGTGCCCTCGAACGACCCGTACTCGAGCGGGTGGTCCTCGGTCTGCACGGCCAGGTGGTTCTTGCCCGGGTCGGTCGGCTCGCCCTTCGGCAGGGCCCAGCTCACCAGCACCCCGTCGTGCTCGAGCCGGAAGTCGTAGTGGTCGCGGGTGGCGTGGTGCTCCTGGATGACGAAGGTCGGTGTG
Organism: Curtobacterium sp. MCLR17_045; assembly: GCF_003234405.1. Classification (NCBI taxonomy): domain Bacteria; kingdom Bacillati; phylum Actinomycetota; class Actinomycetes; order Micrococcales; family Microbacteriaceae; genus Curtobacterium; species Curtobacterium sp. MCLR17_045. The sequence goes on along the minus strand of NZ_QKTB01000035.1, from coordinate 23,883 downwards.
CCGTCCTTCCGCACGGTGGGCGCTCCCTCGGGCACGGGCTCCGGCGTCTTCGAGGCGTCCCGCTTCGCCCGGTAGGCGGCGAGCCGGTCACGTGCGGGCTGCTCGGCGTCGTTCGCGCGCTCGGTCCGGTCGCTGTCCCAGTGACCGTGGTCGTCGCGCCCGACGGCCAGCGAGGCGGAGGCGACCGGGTGCAGGAAGTCCCCACGGGCCTCCAGGCGTTCGAGGACCTCGTCCAACGTGAGCTGCGCGAGCCCGCGTTCCTCGAGTTCCTTCCAGGTGCGGGGCGCCGCGACCGTCGGCCGCTCACGGCCGCGCAGCGAGTACGGGGCGATGGTCGTCTTGTTGCCGTTGTTCTGCGACCAGTCGACGAAGACCTTGCCCTTCCGCTCGGCACGGCTCATCGACGACAGCACCAGGTCCGGCAGGTCCGTCTCGAGGGCCTTGGCCAACTCGTGGGCGACGTCGGAGACCTGCGCGGTCGTCGCCTTGCCGTCGAGCGCCGCGTACAGGTGGATGCCCTTGGAACCGGACGTCACCGGGTACGGGTCGAGCCCCATGCCGTGCAGGATCTCGCGCGCGGCCACGGCGACCTCGACGCACTCGGGCAGCCCCACGCCCTCGCCCGGGTCGAGGTCGAGGACGAGCCGGTCCGGGTTCTGCTGCGCGCCGCGGGGGCCGAACCGCCACTGCGGGACGTGCAGTTCGAGCGCGGCCTGCTGCGCCATCCACACCAGGGTCGGCAGGTCGTCGACGATCGGGTACTCGTTGTCGTGTTCCGAGTGGTGGATGGTGTGGTGCCGCACCCAGTCGGGGGCCGAGTCGGGCAGGTTCTTCTCGAAGAAGACCTTGCCCTCGACACCGTTGGCCCAGCGCTTCCGGGTCACCGGGCGGTCCTTGACGTGCGGGATCATCCACGGCGCGACCCGCTCGTAGTACTCGATCACCCGACCCTTGGTGGTGCCGGTCTCGGGGTAGAGCACCTTGTCGGTGTTCGTGAGCGCGAGCCGACGGTCCCCGACCAGGACGACGGTCTTGCGCGAGGCGGGACTCACAACGCCACCCCGGTCGCTCCCGCCACCGTCAGGGTCGTGCCGGACGTGTACGACGACTCGGGCCCGGCCAGGTAGACGTAGGCGCTGCCGAGCTCGACGGGCTGGGCGGGACGACCGAACGGGGTGTCCTGGCCGTACGCCGCGATCTCGTCGCCCGGGTAGCTGATCGGCTGCAGGGGCGTCCACACCGGCCCGGGCACCACCGTGTTGGCCCGGATACCCTTGGTCGCGAGCTGCCGCGCGAGCCCGTTCGTGTAGGTGATGATCGCGGCCTTCGTCGCGGCGTAGTCGATCATGCGGTCCTGCGGCTGGTACGCGGACACCGAGCTGGTCGTGACGATCGAGCTGCCCGGCGCCATGTGCGGGACGGCAGCGCGGACGAGCCAGAACAGCGAGTACAGGTTGACCTTCATCGTGCGGTCGAAGTCCTCGGTGCTCTGCACGGTGACGTCCTCGTGCACCTGCTGGTGGCCCGCGACCAGCACGAGCGCGTCCAGGCCGCCGAGCTCGCTGACGGCGTCCTGCACCAGGACGTCGCAGAATGCCTCGTCCGTCAGGTCGCCGGGCAACAGCACGGCCTTGCGCCCGAGGTCACCGATGACGTCGCGGACCTGTTCGAGGTCCTCGCGCTCCTCGGGCAGGGCGTTCAGGGCCACGTCGGCCCCTTCCTTCGCCATCGCGATCGCCGCAGCGCGCCCGATGCCGGAGTCCGCGCCCGTGACGAGCACCCGGTACCCGCGCATCCGCCCGGTGCCCAGGTAGCTCGTCTCGCCGTGGTCGGGGGCGGGGTCCATCGCACTCGCCAGCCCGGACCCCTGCTGGGTCTGCGCGGGGAACGGCGGACGGGGGAACTGGTCGCGCGGGTCCTGCTTGTCGAGCTGGCTCATGGGCCCATCGTGCTCGCGCCGGCCTCGCGGCGGTCCAGCGAACCGGACATCCGTGGAACGATCCCCCGGACGACGGACCTGTGGAGGAACCGTCGGCTCCGGGCACGCACGCGTGCGGGCGGGCATCATGTGCGCATGAGGTCGATCTGGAAGGGCTCCATCGCGTTCGGGCTCGTCAACGTGCCCATCAAGGTCTACGCGGCCACCGAGACGCACGACGTGTCCCTGCACCAGGTCCACGACGACGACAAGGGCCGCATCCGGTACAAGCGGGTGTGCGAGTTCGGCCACGAGGTCGAGTACGCCGACATCCAGCGCGCCTACGACGACGGCGACAAGACCGTGGTGCTCACCGCGGACGACTTCAAGCAGCTTCCCGAGGAGCAGTCGCACGAGGTCGAGGTGCTCGAGTTCGTGCCCGTCGAGCAGGTCGACCCGATGATGTTCGAGAAGACCTACTACCTGGAGCCCGACTCGCGCTCGCCGAAGGCGTACGTGCTGCTGCGCGAGACCCTGGCGAAGACCGACCGTCTGGCGATCGTGCAGTTCACCCTGCGGCAGAAGACGCGGCTCGGGGTGCTCCGGGTGCACGACGAGGTCATCCTGCTGCAGGGGCTGCTCTGGGGCGACGAGGTCCGCGCTGCCGACTTCAAGACCCTCGACACGACGGTGAAGGTCAGCGCCAACGAGCTGAAGATGTCGTCCTCGCTCGTCGAGAGCATGTCCACCGACTTCGACCCCGACCGCTACACCGACTCCTACCAGGAGGAACTGCAGCAGCTGATCGACGCCAAGCTCGAGGCGGGCGACGACATCGACACCGAGAAGACCTTCGGCGCGCAGGACGACGAGGACGACGACGACGAGGGCGGTGACGTGCTCGACCTGATGGCCGCCCTGCGTGCGTCCGTCGACAAGAAGCGGACAGGAGGCTCGGGGTCGCGTTCGTCGTCGACGTCACGGTCGTCGTCCGGTTCCGGCTCGGGCACGTCCGGCTCCGGCACGTCCGGCTCCGGCAGGAAGGCGCCGGCGAAGAAGGCGCCCGCCAAGAAGGCCGCGGAGAGCACGACGGAGAAGGCCACCGCGAAGTCGGCGCCGAAGAAGGCACCGGCGAAGAAGGCCCCGGCCAAGAAGCCCGCCGCCAAGAAGCAGGCGAGCTGACGGCTCAGGCCGCGGTCGACCCGCCGCCCGCCAGGCGCTCGAGCGTGGTGAACACCTCGGCGTGCTGCTGGCGGAGCGCTGCCCACCCGGCGCCGGTGTCGATCGACTCCGGGTCCTCGACGGGCACCGCGTACCCGTACTGCGCCCGCGGGACCGGGTCACCCGGCAACCGGAGTTCCTGGGTGAACGCGCCGCTCGCGGCCTCGAAGGTCAGGGTGTGCGATGCGATGTTCCGGCCCCAGTCCGCGGACGGCCACGACATGAACGCGACGTGCCGCATCCCCTCGGCGGGATCGGTCGCCGAGACGTAGCAGCCGTGGTGGTCCTCACCCGGGGACAGGATCGTGTACGTGCCGTTGTCCCGGTAGACGAGCAGGGCCTCGGCGAAGGGCTTCGGCGCGTACATCGCGGTGTAGCGCAGGGCGTGGACGAACTGCGGCCGCCCCAGCGGAACCGTCACGAGCGCGCTGCGGACCGGCCCCTCGCTGGCTGGTGGCTCGCCCGGGGTCGACGCCGCTGCACCTGCCGGCAGGTGGGCGACGTAGAGCAGCTCGGCGTCCTCCGTGCCGGTGCTGCGGCCGTCGTGCACGATGCGCGGCTCCTCGACCAGGGCCTGCCCCGGCCCGACGACCCGAGTGGCCTCTTCGGTGACGTGCGTCAGCGCCCCGCGCACCACGAGACCCGTCTGGCGTGCGTCGTGCTGGTGCCAGCCGGTCGACGCACCAACCGGGAGCGTCAGCCGCCGCACCTCGTACGTGCCGCCGTCGGGCCCGTCGACGGTGGCGATGAGGGTGGTGGTGGGCTCGGGGTGCATCTGGGTCCTCTCGGTGGTGCGTTCGCCAGATGATCGTCTTGCACCCGCCTGGGACGGTGGTCGAAGGACGACGCGGATCCGTTCAGCCGGCGCGCGAGGCACGTGTCACGAGCCGGAAACACGGGTCCGCGACACTGGTCGGATGACTCCACAAGAGCCTGGGAGCCTGCAGTCGTCATCCGAGACCGCAGGCCCGCCCGTCACCGTCTCCGTCACCCGCCTGGTCGAACCCGATCGCATCCCCGAGGTCACCCGCTGGGTGCAGTCCGGGGTGAACCTGGCGAACCGCTACCCCGGCTTCCTCGGCTCGGGGTGGGTGCGTTCCACCGCGCAGTCCCGCGAGTGGCACATGCTCTACCGGTTCGCCGACCACGACTCCCTGGCGACGTGGGAGAACTCCGACGACCGGCTGCGCTGGCTCGACCTGGGCCGTGACCTGGTGGTGGAGTCCCGCGTCGAGAAGCGCACTGGCATCGAGGGGTGGTTCGACGTCCCGCAGGACGCCCCGGCCTCGAGCGCTCCCCCGCGGTGGAAGCAGTCCGTGAGCATCTGGCTCGGCTTCTTCCCGGTCAACCTCGCGTTCACGTACCTGATGGCCTGGCTCGTCCCCGCGTTCGCGCACGTCGCGATCCTGCCCCGGGTGCTCATCACGACCGTCGTGCTCACGCCGATCATGACGTTCTGGGTGCTGCCGTTCGTGACGAAGCTGATCCGTCCGTGGCTGCTCGCTCCGCCGAGGTCCGAGCGGGCCTAGCCGACGACCCCGAGCGGGCCTGGCCGACGGCCCCGAGCGGCACGGGCCCGTCGTGGCCGAGGGCGTCCCATCCGATCTGCAGCACGTGCGGCCGGGCCTCCGCCGCGGAAGCCTCGGTCTCGTACGTCAGCGCGAGCATCACGATCGCACCGAACGCCCCGGAGACCCGTGCCCGCCGGTCGAGCGGGGTGGCCGTGGCGTCCGCCATGTCGATGCCGAACACGTCGAGGAGCGTCGCTGCGACCGGTTCGAGCCGGACGCCGACGTCGTCCCCGCGTCGCAGGGTGAACGCCGCGAGCGCGAGTTCAGCCCACCCCGGCCGGACGAGAGCGAGGTCGGCGATGCCTGCGAGCGCCGCGGCGTCGCGGGTCTCCCCCACGGGGGCGGCGGTGGCAGCTGCCCGGATCGCCTCGGTCTGCGCGGTGCACTGCGCGAGCGCGGCTTCGACGAGCAGCTCCTTGCTCGTGAACCGGGCGAGGATGCCCGCCTTCGAGTAGCCGGCCTGGTCGGCGACGGCCTGCACGGCGGTGTCCTTGATGCCGCGTCGGGCGATGAGTCCGGCGGTGATGTCCAGGACGCCCCCGTTGATCTCCTCGGCGGAGGGCCGAGCACGGCGCGCAGGGCGGGTCACGCGCCGACCGCCGAAGCCCGCGCCGTCCGCAGGCGCCGCGACCCTGCGACCAGCAGGGCGATCCCGGTCAGGAGCTCCCACGCGACGATCGTGTACACGGACGCACGCTCCCACACGCCGTCGGGGAGCACCTCGATCACCGTCGACGACGAGTCCACGACGAGCATCACGAGGGAGACGAGGCCGACGATCCCGAGCACGACGCTCGCGATCCGGTAGGCCGCCGGTGCCCGCAGCGCCCCGGACCCGATGCCGGCGGTGATGGCCACGAGGTTGCCGGTCGTGATCGCTGCCGCGGCGCCGAGCACGTGGAACACGATGGTGCCGCCGTCGGTGCTCGTCTGGCTGCCGTGGAACGAGCCGACCAGGACCATCCCGACCAGGTGGACCACGGCGAGGACCGCGGTCGCCACCCGGGCACGGCGGGACGCGGCGCGGAACACCACGGCGGCGAGCACCGCTGCGATCCCGAACAGGACGCCCTGTCCGATGAACGTCGTGTTCATGAGCACGTGCAGCGGTGAGTCGATCGACCGCCCCTGGAACGTGCCGACGCCGGGGACCCCGAGGTCGGAGATGTAGTTCGTCGCGTAGCTGTAGCCGGGGAACGCCGACGCCGAGACGGCTTCGCCGACGAGCCATCCGACTCCCGCGACCGTCCAGAGTGCGCCGGGGACGAGCACGCGAGGAGTGTCCGATCTGGTCATGTACTGACCATAACGGTCACTACTGGGAGTTGCCCAGCACCGACAGCTGGTCGAGCCGCTCGAGGATCACGCCCTCGCGGAGCGCCCACGGGCAGATCTCGAGGGCCGGCAGGTCGAAGATGTCCAGGCACGCCTCGGCGACGAGCGCGCCGGGCACCACCTGGTGCGCCCGGCTCGGTGAGACACCGGGAAGCGCCGCGAGCTCGTCGACCGACATCGTGAGCAGTTCCGGCAGCCGCTGCCGCAGCACCGCGCCGTCGAGCGCGCGCGGCACCAGGGGCCCGGCGGCCGACGGGGCGGCACCGCAGATGCGGGCGATCGACCGGAACGTCTTCGACGTCGCCACGGCCCGGTCCGGGCGGCCCGACCGGAGCAGCCGTCCGGCGTCCCGGGCGATCTCCACACGGATCTCGTGCCGGATGCGGCGGACGTCGTCCTCGGTCGGGGTGCCGGCCGCGAAGTAGGAGCGCGCCAGCCGTGCGGCGCCGATCGGCATCGACCACGCGACGTCGGGTGCCTCATCGGCACCGCCGGCGATCTCGAGCGAGCCACCGCCGATGTCGAAGACCGCCAGGCGACCAGCGGACCAGCCGAACCAGCGGCGCACGGCCAGGAACGTCAACCGGGCCTCGTCGGAGCCGGACAGGACGGCCAGCTCGACCCCGGTGGAGGCCTCGACGTGGGCGAGCACGGCCTCGGAGTTGCCGGCGTCGCGCACCGCCGACGTGGCGAACGCGAGCATGTCCTCGCAACCGCGTTCCTCGGCGACACGGACGGCGTCGGCGACGAAGGTGGTCAGGGCGTCGATCCCCTGCTGGGTCACCGCGCCCGAGTCGTCCAGGTGCTCGGCCAGCCGCAGCGGCTGCTTGAACGAGGACGCCGGCAGCGGCGCGGCGCCGCCGTGGGCGTCCACCACGAGCAGGTGGCCGGTGTTGGACCCGATGTCGAGGACTCCCACGCGCATGGGGACAACGCTAACGGCCTGGAGGCCCGCCCTACGCCCGCAGGAACGCCTCCAGCTCGGCGGCGGTCGGGTACGAGGCCTGTGCGCCCGGCTTGGTCGCGGCGTACGCCCCGACCCCCACCGCGAACCGAGCGGCGTCGACGAGAGTGTCGCCCGCGGCCAGACGCAGCGCCACCGCACCCATGAAGGCGTCACCGCAGCCCGTGGTGTCCACCGGCTCGACCCGCACGGCGTCGATCGGCACCGGCTCGGCGTCCCCGTCGTGCACGACGCAGCCGGCACCACCGCGGGTGACGATCGACCGCGCGACGCCGTGGTCCCCGAGCGCCGCGGCCTCGTGCTCGTTCACCAGCAGGACGTCGGTCAGCTCGAGGAGCTCGGCCGGCACGGTGCCGAACGGCGACAGGTTCGTGAGCACCGCGACCCCGGCGGCGTGCGCGGCCCGAGCGGCGGCGAGGACGACGTCGATCGACACCTCGAGGCAGAGCCCCAGCACCGCGGCGTCGGCGAAGGCGTCGGCCGGCACGTCGTGCGGCGTCAGCGTGCCGTTCGCACCGGCGGAGATCACGATGGTGTTCTCGCCTGCGGCGTCGACCGTGATGACGGCGGTGCCGGTCGCGACGCCCTCCCGGATCGCGACGTGCGTCGTGTCGACCCCCGCAGCCGCGACGGAGTCGCGGAGCAGCGCACCGTTCCCGTCGTCGCCGACCGCACCGATCATGCGCACCGTGCCCCCGAGCCTCCCGGCAGCCACCGCCTGGTTGGCGGACTTGCCCCCGGGCAGGATCGCGAGGTCGGAGCCCTGCAGGGTCTCACCGGGCTGGGGGAAGCGCGCGGTGCGGACCACCAGGTCCGCGTTGAGCGACCCGACGACGACGATGCTCTCGGTCAACGGACGGTCTCCTTCTGCGGGGCGACGGACGTGGTCTCGGCGCCCTCCGGACGGGGGATGAGGAACGAGATCGCGAGTGCGACGGTCGTGATCGCGGCCCCGAGCAGCATGCCACCGGAGTACCCGGCGGTGCCCGCGGAACCGCCGACGCCGAGCGCGATCTGCAGCGCGGGCAGGACCGCGAAGCTGACCCCGGCGCCGAGGTTGAACGCACCGGCGTTCAGCCCGGGCAGGAACCCGGGGTTCGACTCCGGCGACAGCACGATGCCGAGGCCGTTCAGGATGATGTTCGCGATGCCGGCGTAGGTGATGCCGATCAGCACCGTCGCGGTGACCAGCACCGGCAGCGAATGCACGCCGACGAGCGCCATCAGGACCGTCGAGACGATGCTGCCGATGAGTCCGAAGCGCAGGACCGCGCGGTACCCGATGGTCGGGGCGAGGCGCCCGGCGAAGGGTCCGACGATCCAGCCGACCAGCGCGTACGGGGTGAGGAACACGAGCGAGGCCAGGTCGGCCTCCATCCCGAAGTCGGCGTCCCCGTTCTGCGCGAGCGACGTGACCAGACCGTTGACGACGGCGAAGACGCCGGTCATGGTGAGGAACGTCGTGGCGAGGAGCGCCCAGGTCGCGCGGCGCTTCAGGAACCGGGTCTCGACCAGGGGCTCCCGCACCCGCGACTCGACGGCCCAGAACACCGCGAAGGCGACGAGCGCGACCACGACGCCACCGACCACGAGCACGGGGTTCGCCGCGCCGAGCTTGCCGGCCTCGTTGAACGCCGTGAGCAGCGCACCGACGCTCACCACGAGGGGGACGACGCCGATCCAGTCCATCCGGGTGCCGGCCGAGGGCTTCGACTCGACACCCCAGACGGCGACCAGGAACAGGGCGAGGACGGTGACGACGGCGATGACCCAGAAGATCCCGCGGAACCCGAAGTTCGTCGCGATCCAGCCGCCGGCCAGGGCGTCGACACCCGCGATGCCGCCGTTCACCGCGGTGAGCAGGCCGAGCGCGGCGCCGTAGCGCTTCGGGTCGCTGATCTCGTTGCGCAGGACGAGCAGGCAGATCGGGACGACCGGACCGGTGACGCCCTGGATGATGCGACCGGCGAACAGCATCGGCACGTTCACCGCGAGCGCGGCGACGATGCTGCCGACGAGCATCACGGCGAGCATGCCGATCAGCACCCGCTTGCGGCCGACGATGTCGGACAGCCGCGGCAGGAACAGCGAGAACAGCGCCGCGAGCGTGAAGTACAGGGTCTGCGACAGTCCGATCGTGGCGTCGTCGGTGTTCAGCTCGCGCGCCATCGTGACGAGGGCGGGGCTGAGCATGCTCGCGTTCAGCTGGAACGCGATGCACGCGGCGAGGAGCGCGGCGGTGAGGGCGCCGATCGACTTCTTCGTCGAGGTGGTGGTCATGGGGTTCAGTGCTCCGGGGTCGTGGTGATGCCGGCTTCGACGGCGTCGGCGGCGGCACGTGGGGTCCACCCGGTGTCGGCCGTCTCGCCGATGCGCTCGAGGGCGTCGACGACGAGGTCCCAGAACCGGCCGTGGTCGAGCTCCATCGCGGCGCTCGTGCGGCAGTCCTCGGGCGCGGGGGCGCGGAAGTCGGCGACGGTCATGCCGAGGGTCAGCGCGCCCTGGGTCTCGACGTGGATCGGGACCTTCACGGCGCGGACGATCGTGGGGTCGATCACGTACGCGACGGCGCAGGGATCGTGGACCGGCGGGGCGTCGAAGCCCTGGGCGTCCTTGTAGGTCTGGCCGAAGAAGTCGAGCAGCTCGCCGACGAACGCGGCGGGGGCGGTGCCGACGCCGGCGATGCGCGCGGCGACCTCGGGGGTGGCCAGGGCTTGATGCGTCAGGTCGAGGCCGACCATCACGACGTCCCAGCCGGCCTCGAACACGATGGCCGCGGCCTCGGGGTCGATGACGATGTTGAACTCGGCGACCGGGCTCCAGTTGCCGACGTGCACGCCGCCACCCATGAGCACGACCTGCTTGACGCGCTCGACGATGCGGGGCTCCTTGCGGGCCGCGAGGGCGATGTTCGTCAGACCCCCGGTCGGCACGAGGGTGACCGTGCCGGGCTCGTGGGCCATCACGGTGTCGATGATCAGGTCGACGGCGTGGCGCTCGTCGAGCTCGAACGACGGCTCGGGGAGCATCGGGCCGTCCAGGCCGCTCTCGCCGTGGATGTCCGGTGCGACCTCGATCTGGCGCAGCAGCGGGCGGGCGGCTCCGGCGGCGAACGGTACCCCGGTGATGCCGGCGATGCGGGCGACGGCCAGGGCGTTGCGGGTGACCTTCGGCAGGGTCTGGTTGCCGACGACGGTGGTCACGGCGAGCAGGTCGATGGCGGGGCTGCCGTGGGCGAGCAGGAGCGCCACGGCGTCGTCGTGGCCGGGGTCGCAGTCGAGGATGATCTTCGCGGCGGGCTGGGTCGCATCGGGCACGCTGGGCGCTCCACTTCTTCGGGGAATCGAGGTGAGTGCTCGACGTGGTGGGGATCCACGAGCCGGCAGAGCGCTGGCGACGTGGCGCGTCAAGCGTTTGACATCGAAACACGTCAAACGCTTGACGTCAAGTTCGACCACCGCGCTCGCTAGCATCGACGGGTGCCCTCCCCCGCCGTTCCGAGCCGTCGTGTGACCGCTGCGATGGTGGCCGAGCGTGCGGGCACGAGCATCGCCACGGTCTCCCTCGTCGTGAACGGCAAGGACCGCGGGCGGGTCTCCGCACCCATCGCCGCACGGGTCCGCGACGCCGTGGACGACCTCGGCTACGTCGTCGACCACGCGGCGAGCTCACTGGCGCGCGGCAGCGGCGACCTCGTCGTGTTCATCGCCCCCGACCTGTCGAACCCGTTCTTCGCCGAGGTCATCCGTGGCGTCCGCGACACCCTGGGCGACCGGTTCCAGCTCGTGCTCTCCGTCACCGAGCGGGGTGCACAGCCGGTCGCGGCCGACGTCCGGCGCTTCGAACGGCTCCGGCCAGCCGGCATCCTGGTCGACGCCCCCGCTGCCGACGAGCCGATGTCGGCGAGCGTCCCCGTGGTGCTGCTCGACGCCCCCGGCGGCCCCGAGGCCGTCAACTACGACCTCTCCACGGGCGTGCACGACCTCGTCGCCCACCTGCACGACCGGGGGCACCGGCACGTGGGCTACCTCGACGGCACCTCGCGAGCGGCGACGTTCGGCGTGCGCCGCGAACTGTTCGAGCAGGCCTGCGCGGACGCCGGCATCACGGTCTCCGAGGTCACCGCGCGCGCCGACCTCACCGTGGAGGCCGCGGCCTCGGCCACCGAGCACGTCATCGAGGCCTGGCAGGACGACGACGTCACCGCCGTCGTCACGGCCGCGGACACCCTGGCCTACGGAGTCCTGCGGGTCGCCGGTGCGCTCGGCATCGCCGTCCCCGGCGCACTCGCGGTCGCGGGCTTCGACGACCTGCCGTCGTCGTCGGTCACCGCGCCGGCCCTGACGAGCGTGGCGCTGCCCGGCGCCGACCTCGGTCGCGCGGCGGCACTGCGGCTCCTCGCGACGCTCGACGGCACGGCCGCCGAGCCCGCGGCCCTGCCGACGCGGCTCGTGCCGCGCGCGAGCACCGGCGCGTAGCGGCACGCGTCGCCCGAGCCGGGGCCCGCGAAAGCGACACATCTCGCACGTCCGAGGCGGCAGGTCCGCGAAAGCGACAGTTCGACGCGGATGTTCCGCGGAGAACTGTCGCTTTCGCGAAGGAGGCGGGCTGGCCACGCGCCGTGGGCGCGGACGCGCCGGACGGGAGGCCCGGTGCCAGCCCGCACCGCGCCTCCAGGGAGCGACGGACGCGACCACCCCGCCATGGCGACAGATCTCGCCGCCCACCGACCGGCAGGACCGCGAAAGCGACAGATGTCCGGGGACGTTCCGCGCAGATCTGTCGCTTTCGCGAGGCGGGCTACTGCTGCGTGCGGTCCGTCGGCTCCGCCGCCGCGTGCTCCGCGCGCGCAGCACGCTGCGCGCGCTCGAGCTCGTCGGCCTCCTCGCCGCCGACGGCCTCGCCACGGGCGACCATGCCGGCCGTGTCGGAGAGCGTGATCTGCGGCAGGAAGAGCGCGAGCAGGAACGCCACCGCGATGAACGGCAGGAGGTACCAGAACACCGGTGCGAGCGAGTCGGCGTAGGCGTTCACGACGCCGTCCTGCACCGCCGGCGGCAGCCCGGCGACGGTCGACGGGTCGATGCTGCCCGCCGACGACGCCGCATCGGTCGCCGAACCACCGGCACCGCGGAACACGTCGGTCAGCGACGTCGTGAGCCGCGCGGTGAAGAGCGCGCCGAAGACGGCCGTGCCGAGGGAGGCGCCGACCTCGCGGAAGTAGTTGTTCGTCGACGTGGCGGTACCGACCTGCTCGGCGGGTACGGCGTTCTGCGCGACGAGGACGACCACCTGCATGATCAGGCCGAGCCCGGCACCGAAGACGAACAGGTACGCGCAGATGAGCCAGATCGGGGTGTCCGCCGCCAGCTGGGTCATCGCGAGCATCGCGATGGCCACCAGGACCGTGCCGACGATCGGGAACATCCGGTAGCGGCCGGTCTTGGTGATCAGGACACCCGAGGCGATCGAGGTGCCGATCAGACCGGCCATCATCGGCAGCATCAGCAGGCCGGAGACCGCAGCCGAGGTACCCGAGGCCATCTGCAGGAACGTCGGGACGAAGCCGATCGCGGCGAACATGCCGATGCCGAGCACGAGGCCGATGCCGGTGGCCAGCAGGAAGGTGCGGTTGCGGAAGAACGACAGCGGGAGCACGGGGTCCTGCGCACGGGACTCGACGAACACCAGCAGCGCTGCCGAGACGACGAGACCGGCGAACCAGGCCCAGGTCTCGGGGGCGTCCCAGCCGTGGTCCTTGCTGCCGCCGAACTCCGAGAAGAACACCAGGCACGTGGTCGCTGCGGACATGAACAGCACGCCGAGGACGTCGATGCGCTTCGTCGCCTTCTTGTTCGGCAGGGTCAGCGCGAACCAGGCCACGAAGAACGCCGCGATGCCGACCGGGATGTTGATGTAGAACGCCCAGTTCCAGGTGAGGTGGTCCACGAAGAAGCCACCGAGCAGCGGGCCACCGATGGCGGACAGGCCGAAGATCGCACCGAGCGGGCCGAGGTACTTGCCGCGCTGCGAGGCCGGGACGATGTCCGCGATGATCGCCTGCGACAGGATCATCAGGCCGCCGCCGCCGAGCCCCTGCATGGCGCGGAACGCCACGAGCTGCGTGAAGTCCGTGGCGAACGCGCACCCGGCCGACGCGATGGTGAACAGCGCGATCGCGATGAGGAACAGGTTGCGTCGGCCGAGGACGTCGCCGAACTTGCCGTAGACGGGCATCACGATGGTGGAGGCGAGCAGGTACCCGGTCGTCAGCCAGGCCTGGTGCGCGACGCCGCCGAGCTCGCCGACGATGGTCGGCATCGCGGTGGAGACGATGGTCTGGTCGAGGCTGGAGAGCAGCATCCCCGCGATCAGGGCGGAGAAGATGATCCAGATGCGACGCTGCGTCAGGAGCAGCGGGCCGTCGGAGCCTGGGCGGGCACGCTTGGTGGTGCCCGGCGCGGTGGCGCTCATGTGGTGTGTTCCCGTTCGGTCGTGGTGACCGCCCTGAGCAGGCGGAGGTTCTCGGTGAGCAGCTCGTCGAACGTCGGCCCGGTGGCCTCGTCGAACGCGTCGTCGAAGTACTCGGTCGCGGTGGCCTTCATCAAGGCTGCCGCGGCCTCGGTGACCAGGCGCGGTCGGCGGTCGGCGGGGTCGTCCCACCCGAACCGTCGCCGCAGGGCCACGGTGATCCGGGCGAGCTGCACGTCGGTCGCCGACAGGAACCGTGCGACGAGTGCCGGCTCCCGCTCGAACACCCGGCGGACCAGGGCTTCGTCGGCGCGGGCGATGCCGACCCGGTGGAACTGGTCGATCGCCAGCGCCACGATCGAGCCGAGGGGGTCCAGCTCGCCGGGGACGATCCCGCCCGCGGCGTAGGCGTCGATCGCCTCGACGTCGGCGTTGAGCTCGATGCCGAGCACGGCGTCGTCCTTCGACCCGAAGTGGTTGAAGAACGTGCGGCGCGACACCCCGACGGTCTCGCAGAGCTGCTCGATCGTGAACCCGTGCAGCCCGTGTTCGACCGTCGCCCGACGTGCCTCGACGATCATGCGTCGGCGCAGCGCGCGGGTGCGTTCGGTGGTGCTCACCGAGCAAGAATTGCACTCTCGTGTTGAAAGTGCAATCTGGATCGGGTCGAGTTAGAGCGTCTTCTCGAAGCAGAACGACCACGGCATGGTCGCGGCGTAGGGCTCGTAGACGTCGATCTGGTCCCAGCCGGTCTTGCGGTAGAGCGCGACGGCGTCGGGCTGCTTGTCGCCCGTCTGCAGGATGAGCCGCGGGGCGCCGAGTTCGCGGCCGACGCGCTCGCACTCGTCGAGCAGTGCGGTGGCCGCACCCTTGCCACGCGCGGAGGCCAGCACGATGAGGCGCTTCAGTTCGACCTCGTCACCCAGGCGCCGGACGGCGATGTGCCCGACCGGTTCGCCGGACTCGTCGACGGCCAGGATCGACGTGACGACTGTCGACGGGTCGACGCTCAGCGCACGACCCCGCTCGGCGGTGACCGCCGGGTCCTCGCCGGCGTTCGCCGACCCGTAGCGCTCGTGCATCTCGTCGTCCATGCGGGCGCGGAGCACCACGCTGCGGGGGTCGTCCCAGGACACGCGTTCGATCGTGATCACGAACGTCGATCCTGGCACGGGCGACCGACGACGCGGAAACCGAGGCGCCCATCGGGCGCGACCGGCGCCGCCCGTCGGGCGCGACCGGCGCCGCCCGTCGGGCGCGACCGGCGCCGCTCGTCAGTCGCGCTGGCCGAGTGCCGCGATCGGGCCCTCGCCGGCGCGGAACGCCGCGAGCACGGCCGCCGCGTCGTCGTACACCTCTGCCGCCCCGGCACCGCGGAGCTCGTCACCGCCGATGCCGCCGGTCATCACGCCGACGCACGGTACCCCCACCTTGCCGGCGGACTCGACGTCCCACATGGCATCCCCGACCATCACGGCGTCGTCGGCGGAGACCCCGGCCTTGTCGAGCGCGACCCGGATGATGCCGGGGTCCGGCTTCGCCTGCTCGACGTCCTCCGAGCTGGTCTCGGCGGTGACCCACTCGCCCGCGTCGAGCAGGTCACGCAGGCGGGCGAGTTCGTGCTCGGGCGCACTGGTCGCCAGGACCACGGCGTGCCCGGCCTCGGCGACGGCCTGCAGGAGTTCGCGCGCACCCGGCAGCAGCCGGAGCCGCGGCATCTGCTCGGCGTAGTAGGCGGTGTGGAACTGCTTCGCGGTGTCGCGGGTCTCCTGGGACGCGTCCGGCAGCAGCGTCTCGAGCAGCTTCGCCGAGTCCATCCCGATCGCGCGGTGGATCCGCCAGGCGTCGACGGACTCCCCCGCCGCCAGGAACGCCCGCCACCACGCGTCGATGTGCGCGTAGTTCGAGTCGGCGAGGGTGCCGTCGATGTCGAAGAGGACTGCTGTCGTGGGTGCGTCGGCCATCCGTCCATGCTGCTCGGGAGGCCCGGATCGCCTCCCAGGGGCCGCCCGCGTCCGTCAGACGGTGATCGTCTCCCCCGCCGGCAGGATCAGGACGGGCACCGGCCCGAGACCGTCCGGGCCGAGGAAGCGCGCGGCGGACTGCTGGCCGAGCTCGCTCAGCATCGCCTCGTGGATCTGCACGGCCCGCTCCGGCGCCACGGCGCGCACGTAGTCGACGGCCTGGGCGGTGTTCGTCCACGGCCCGCTCGTCGGCAGCAGCAGGGTCGGCACCGGGACACCGGGCTCGAGGTACGCGTCGCCCGGGTGGAACACCGCGTCGTCCACCAGGTAGCCGACGTTCGCGGTGGACGGGATGTCGGGGTGGATGACCGCGTGCTGCTCGCCGAAGACCCGGACGGAGAACGGTCCGACGGTGATCGTGTCGCCGGCGTGCACCGCTGCGACCCGGCCGTGGTGTTCGCCGAGCTGCTCGACGACGGTCTCCGGACCGCGGACGACGAGGTCCGGGTTCGCGGCGAGTCCCGCGCGCAGGGCGTCGATGTCGAAGTGGTCGGGGTGGTCGTGCGTGACGAGGACGCCCGCTGCTCCGCGGACGAGGTCGACGGCCTCGGGCGTGAACACCCCGGGGTCGATGACGAGGGTGACGCCGTCCTGCTCGAGGACGACGGTGGCGTGGTTGTACTTCGTCAACTCCATGCGCACAACTGTACAGCCGTGTTGTACTTCTGCGGTCGCCCAGGAGGTGAGGAGTCGTTCAGTCGGCCCGACGCGCGACCCGCTCGAACAGCTCGGGCAGACGGCGCAGCAGCGCGCGCTCCTCGGCGTCGGTCTCCTCGCGGATCGCGTCGGCCAGCCAGTCCGTGCGGGCGTCCATGTCGCGCTGCAGTGCGGCCCGGCCGGCGTCCGTGATCCGGATGACCGACGCTCGGCGGTCGGTGTCCGACGCCGTCCGGTCGACGTAGCCGAGCTCGGCCAGTTCGCCGACCGTGCGGGACTGCCCCTGGTGCTTCACCCCGCGGCGGCGCGCGAGTTCCGCGATCGTCATCGGGCCCTCGCGGTGCAGGAACCCGAGGGTGGTGGTGTGCGTGGCCGGCAGCGCGTCCGCCTCGCGTCGTGCGGCACGCACGACCCGGCCGATGGACTGTCGGAGCTCCGCAGCGAGCTCGTCGATCGGGTCCATGCCCGGAACGCTACCGCTTCACGGACAGGAGGCGCGGAGTCAGCTGGCACCGCGCCTCCTGTCCGTCGTGGGGTTTCCGCTCAGCTGCTGCGGACGTCGTCCGCCGCACCCTGCGCGTTGTCCTTGACGTCGGACGCGGCCCCCTGCGCCTCGCCCTTGACCGCCTGCGCGGCGTCCTGCGCGGTCCCCTTGAGGTCCTGCGCGTGCTCCTTCGCCACGTCGCCGAGCTGCGAGCCGACGTCCTTCGCCTGCTCCTTGACCTCGTCGACGAGCGGTGCAGCCTTGTCCTTCAGCTCACCGGCGAGCTCTTCTTCCTTCTCGGTGGTCGGCAGGAGCGACGACACCAGCCAACCGGCACCGAACGCGATGAGGCCGACGGCCAGGGGGTTGCCCTTGGCCTTCTCGACGCCCTTCTGCGCGACGTCCTTCGCCTGGCCGGTCGCGCCCGAGGCGGAACCGGAGGCGCTCGAGCGGGCCGACTGGGCCGCGCCCATCACGGACTCACGGACGTCCTGGAACCGGCCCTTCACCTTCTCGCTCTGGCGGTGGGCGATGGACGACGGGCTGACCTTGTCGGCGAGGGCGTCGACGTCGGAGCCGAGTTCGCCGCGGGTGCGCTCGATGTCGGCGCGGATCTCGTCTGGGGTGCTCATGGCTTCCTCCCGGTGTTGGGCTTGAGTGTCTCGGGGACTTCCTTGGCGGTCTCGACCGTCTGCGGGGCGCCCTTGATCTCCTTGATCTCCTTGCGCCCGCGGACGGCCAGGATCGCGGCGACGATCGCGTACACGACCGCGATGATCAGGGCAGACCAGGCGTTGCCGATCAGGTAACCGAGGCCCCACCACGCGGCGATCGACAGGAACAGCAGGGCGAACACGGCGGTGAGTCCGGCGCCGCCGAACATCCCGCCCGCCTTGCCGGCCTTCTTCGCGGAGTCGGTCAGCTCGGCCTTCGCGAGGGCGACCTCCTGCCGGAACAGGCTGGAGAGGTCACGCGACACGTCGGACAGCAGCTCACCGAGCGGTGTGGTCGCGGCGCGCTCCTCGGGCGTCGGTTCACCCAGGGGTGTCGCGCCGGGGACGGACTGGCTCATACGCCACTCCCCGATCCGGTGGTGCCGTCGCCGGCCTCCTTCTCGTGCTTGACCTCGGTCGCGAGCGCCTTGGTCAGGCGGCCGGCGAGCAGGCCAGCACCGGCGGCGATCGCGATGAAGGTGCCGGGGCGCTTCGCGGCGAAGGTCTTCACCTCGTCGAGCAGCGAGCCCGGGTCGCGGTTCTCGAGGAACCCGGCGGCCGAGGTCGCGCGGCCCGACAGGTCGCGGACGACCTTCGAGGCGACGCCCTGCTCGTCGTCGTTCTCGGCCATGCGACCGAGCTGCTCGCCGAGGGAGCGGAGTCCGCCGGCAGCGCGCTGCTGCTGTTCGCCGGCCTGCTGCTTGAGGTTCTCGGACGCCTGGCCGTAGAGCTGCTTGGCGTGGTCGGTCGCCTCGGAGGCAACCTTCGACGCCTGCTCCTTGGCGGTGCCCGCGACGTTCGCGGCCTTCTCCTTGGCGTCGCCGGCGACGTCCTGCGCGGCACCCTTGGCCGCGTCGGCCTTGCCGGAGCCGGAGCCGCTGCCGGTGCCGGTGCTGCCGGAGCCACCAACGCTGCCGGCGGATGCCGCGGACGGGACGGCGGGGAGCTGCTCGTCGGCCGGGACGGCGTCGAGGGGTGCGTCGAACGGCACCTCGGCGGCGCTGTCGCCGTACGGGTCGTAGGTCTGGGGCGCACCGGGGTCGGTGGGTCGCGCGGCGGGGGTACCGCTGGCGTACGACGGCACGGTCACGCCGGGGGCGACCTCGTGCCCCTCGGAGGCTGCGGTGCGGTCGTGGATGGGCGTCCCGGAGTCGTTCCCGGGTGGGTTCGTGGTCATGGTCGGCCTTCCGGTTGTCGTCGTCCCCGGCGTGCACCGGGGGCGTTTCGCAACGAACTTGCGCCGCGCCCTCTTGGTCCGGTCCCAGGATCACCGGGAAACGCGGTCCGGCAATCCGCACAGGTGGAAGCCGGTTGGATCGACGGGTGCTCCGTGTCTCGGTCGTGATCCCCGTGCGGGACGACGCCGTGCACCTGCGCCGGTGCCTCGCCGCCCTCGCGGCCCAGACCCGGCCGGCCGACGAGGTCGTCGTGGTCGACAACGGCAGCACCGACGACAGCGCGGCGATCGCCCGGGACGCCGGCGCGGTCGTGCTCACGGAGCCGGTGCGCGGGATCGCCCGGGCCTCGGCGCGCGGCTACGACCGTGCGTCCGGCGACGTCGTCGTGCGGCTCGACGCCGACTCCGTCCCACCGCCGTCGTGGATCGCCGACGCGGTCCGGTTGTTGGCCGACCCCGAGGTCGTCGCGGTCACCGGGCCGGGCCGGCCCCGGAACGGTGGCGCCGTGGTGCGCCGACTGTGGAACGCCGTGTACATGGGCCCGTACTTCGTCCTGATGTGGAGCGCGCTCGGGCGTCCGCCGCTGTTCGGGTCCGCCATGGCGATGCGCCGGTCGACCTGGGCCGCGGTCGGTGGGCGAGCGCACCGCGACGACGCCGAGGTGCACGACGACGTCGACCTGAGCATGCAGCTCGACCCGGCCTGGCGGGTGGTTGCCGACCCCGTGCTCACCGTGCAGGTGTCCGCGCGACCGTTGGCGGGCCTCCCGTCCGTCTGGGTGCGGACGCGACGCGCCTTCCACACGTTCCGCGTGAACGGCCGGCGGGCGAACCCGGTGCGCCGGTGGGCGCGACGGCTGCGATCGCAGTCGCGGTCGCGGCGGTGGTGGCGCAGCCGCTGACCGACGGGGTCGGGGGACAACGAATCGGTGACGGTCCCAGCCACCGCGGCCCTCGGTCGGTACGTTCGTGAGCGACGGTCACGACCTGACGCGACCGGACGAAGGGGAACCATGCGCCACACGATCACGCTCGCTGCCCTGCTGGCGGCGGGCCTCGCCCTGACCGGCTGCGCCCAGGCCGGACCGGCCGGACCCTCGAGCGACACCGCGACCACCGCAGCCGACCCGACGACGGCACCGAGCCCGACCGACACCACGACCGCTCCGAGCCCCACCGGCACGGGGGCCCCGAGCGACGAGACCGCCGCCGTCCCGGCCAGCTGCACCGACCTGATCACCGCTGGCAAGTGGGACAAGGCGTTCGCATCGGCACCGCTCAACGACCCGTCGGTCGTCGGGGACCCGATCGCGATCCCGAAGAGCTCGTTCACCCCGGCGCTGCAGGGCGACGGCAAGCGCCTGTACTGCGTGTGGCGGGAGCCGCAGGCCGACATCTCGTACCTGTCCATCGCGGTCGACGCCGTCGACCCGGCCGCAGCCCGCGACGCGCTCGAGCAGCTCAGCGCGAAGGGCTACGACTGCGGCGACGAGTCCGACGGGTACCTGTGCCAGAAGGTCTCGAAGAACTCGCAGTACCCGGTCACGGACGGCGACACGTACTACACGCGGGGTGACCTCGGCATCCACATCCAGCAGTCGAACATCGAGACGACCGATCTGCTCGACGACGTCGTGGCGAACGTCTTCACGGACTGACGCAGCGGGTCACCGGGCGGGTCGAGACCGCACGTGCGCCCGCTCACCCTGCGGCCCGTACAGGCACAGCACCTCGGTGACGGAGTCGGTCACGTTGCCCATCCAGTGCGGAGTGTGGGTGTCGAACTCGGCGACCTCACCGGGTCCGAGGTCGAGGTCGTGCTCCCCCAGCACCAGTCGGAGCCGTCCGGACAGCACGTAGAGCCACTCGTAGCCCTCGTGCGTCTTGAGCGACGGCTCCCCACCCGGGGTGTTCGGCGGGAACAGCTGCTTGAAGGAGCGCACCCCGCCGGTCCGCTTCGTCAGCGGCACGACGACGCGGCCGCCGTGCACCTCGGGCTTCATGTGCACGCGCGGGTCGCCGGTCTGCGGCGCGCCGACCAGGTCGTCGAGGGGCACCTGGTACGCCCGGGCGAGGGGCAGCAGCAGTTCCAGCGTCGGCTTCCGTTGCCCAGACTCGAGCCGCGACAGCGTGCTCACCGAGACCCCGGTCTGCTCGGACAGCGCGGCGAGCGTGACGTCGCGGTGGGCACGCAGCGCGCGCAGGCGGGGGCCGACCCCGTCGACGACCTCGGCGGTCGTGCGCGGGGCGGTCGCGTCCTGGCTGCCGTGTCCCATGGCGGACATGTTGCCACAGCGGCAAACTTCGTTGCTGTTCTCGCTCGATCCGCCGCATGATCAGCGCATGCCTGAACACTTCGACGTCATCGTCATCGGCGGCTCGGCCGCCGGCCTCTCCGCCGCCCTCATCCTCGGCCGTTCGCGGCGCTCGGTGCTCGTCGTCGACTCCGGCGAGCCCCGCAACGCCCCGGCGGCCGGCGCGCACAACTACCTCGGCCACGAGGGCGTCGCGCCCGCCGAGCTGCTCCGCATCGGTCGCGACGAGGTCGCCGCCTACGGCGTCCAGGTCACGGCCGGGAGGATCGTGGCCACGTCCGCCACGACCGGTGACGGTCACGACCCGGTCGGCTTCTCGGTCACGCTGGACTCGGGCGAGGTCGTCACGGCGCGCAGGCTGGTCGTCGCCTCCGGCGCCGTGGACGTCCTGCCGGAGATCCCGGGCCTGGCCGAGCAGTGGGGGCGCGGGGTCGTGCACTGCCCGTTCTGCCACGGGTGGGAGATCCGCGACCAGCGGATCGGGGTCCTCGTCACGACGCCGAACGGCGCACACCACGCGCTCATGTTCCGGGCGCTGAGCGATCGGGTGATCGTGTTCCTGACCGAGCCGGCCCTGATGGACGACACCGCCCTGGCCGGTTTGGCGGCCCGTGGCGTCTCGGTCATCGAGGGCCCCGTCGCCGCCGTGGTCTCCGAGGGTGACCGGCTGACCGGGGTCCGGCTCGGCGACGGGTCGTTCGTCGAGCTCGATGCCCTGGCCACGGCGAGCCGGCCCGAGGCGCGGGTGGGGTTCCTGTCCGGGCTCGGCCTCGACGCCACCGACCAGTTCATGGGCGACCACCGGTTCGCGACGGCGCTGACCGTGGACGCCGCCGGGCAGACCGCCGTGCGCGGGGTCTACGCGGCCGGCAACGTGACGTCCCCGATGGCGACGGTCATCGCGTCGGCGGCGGCCGGCACCCAGACGGGTGCGGCGGTGCACGGCGACCTGGTGCAGGCCGACCTGGCGGCGGCACTGGCCGGGGTGGGCGCGGGCGTCGGTGCGGCCGTCGGTGCGGCCGATGTTTCGCGCTGAGCGACAGTTCGCGGGGCCGGGCGGGCGTGGAGTGTCGGTGAGCGCGAAACCTGGGCTCGGTCAGTCGACGCGGTAGCCGGCCTGCGCGGCCAGCAGCGGTGCGAGCGTGTAGAGCTGGTCGGCACCGATCGTGGCCCCGCGGAACCCCTCGAGCCGCTCGACCCGATCGAGGTCCGCTGCGCGAAGGTCCACGTGGTCGATGCGGGTGTTCGACCCCTCGGCGGCGCGGATGCTGCTGCCGTCGAACGACACCCGCAACAGCTTCGCGTCGGCGATGTCGAGCTCGTCGATGACGCAGTCGCGGAACACCACGTCGGTGATCGTCGAGCCGCGCAGGTTCACGAACCCGAACTTCATGCCGACGAACTCCACGCCGTTCAGCCCAGAGTCGTACAGCTCCGCCGAGCCGACGCGCCCGCCGGAGACCCGGACCTCGCGCCACGTGCTGCTCGACGCCCGCAGGATCGGGGCGTCGAGCGAGTCGATGATCGAGTCACGGACCCGGAGCCCACGGAAGTCCGCGTCGTCGCCCCGGAACGTGTCGATGACGCACTCCTCGATCTCCAGGTCGGGCAGTCGCTCGCCGGCCAGGTCGAGGACGTCGATGCGCTTGCCCTCGATGCGGTCACCCGTCAGGACGTCACCGGGTGCTGGCACCCAGTCCTCGAGGTTCGTCGGTTCGGTCAGGGTGATGCGCGGGGCGTCGGTGCCGGAGGAGCGTGCCATGCCCCCAGTCTGGCGGTGACCGCCGACCCGCGGGTCACGACCGGGGTCGGGTGAGGACGCTGTCCAGCCGGTAGTCCTTCGCCGGGCCGCGCGCTTCCCACCGCACCGTCCAGCGGTCTTCGTCGCCGTCGAAGGCACCCGTGTAGTCGTCCGGGGTGCAGGCGTGGGCGACGCTCGTGCCCCAGACCCAGTCGTGGAACACTCGACCGTCGGAGAAGTGCACGGTCCAGCCGCCGGTACTCGTCCGCCGCAGGACGAGGGTCCGTGAGACGGGCGTCGTCCGGCCGTCGAAGGTCATCACGCCCGACTCGTCCCAGCGCACCTCGTCGCCGCCGACCCGGGTCAGGGTGGTGGTCCCGGTGACGGTCCCCGTGGCCCCGGCACGGTGGTCGTGCACGGTGCGGTGCAGGTCCCACACCCCGAGCAGGTCCGTCGGCAGCAGCACCCGACCAGGCTAACCGCGCAGGGCCTCGGCCCGCGCGGCTCGGCGCTCGTCGTCGGTGATGACCCCGCGGGCGTGCAGCTCGTCGAGTTCGAGGAGCCGCTGTTCCGGCGAGCTCCGACGGGCACCGTGCGGGCGCCGACTGCGGACGACCGCGATGCACACGGCGACGATGACCGCGATGACGATGAGCGCCATGAGCAGGGTCCAGACGAGGTCGTAGACCGGCGGGATCAGGGGGTTGTGCACTTCTTCGGAGGCGATCATCGTCCGCGCAGCGCTTCGGCTCGGGCGCTGCGGTGCTCCTCGTCGGAGATCACGCCGCGGGCGTGCAGGTCGTCGAGCTCGGCGAGCCGCTGTTCGAGCGGCTTGTCCGGTGCGAACGTGCGGCTCTGCATCGCCTGGTACGCGATGTCCTCCTGCATGGTGAGCGGGTTCTGACCGCGGTCGGCCATCCGCTTGCCCCGGTAGAGCGCCAGGATGACGATCGTCAGGGTCGTGAGGATCGCCAACGCGGCGACGACCCCGAACGCGATGCCGAACCAGCCGTCGAACAGGTCGGGCATCCCCGACTCCCCCGGACCCTCGAGCTCACTGAACGCGGACCAACTGAGCACCATCGCGCTCCCCCTTCTCACAACGACGAGCGAAGCGTAGCGCGAGACGGCGAACACGAGCGGGCGTTCCTTCCCAGAACGCCCGCGATGGAATGTGGAACCGGGCGTACCTGGTCGGAACTTTCGACCCGGTACGCCCGAAATCACCCGGTACGCCCGATTCGACCAGGCAACGCGACCCCAGGCAGCGCGAGCCCCACCCAGCCCAGCCC
>NZ_QKTB01000034.1:0-31607 GCF_003234405.1 Curtobacterium sp. MCLR17_045 | reverse complement strand
GGTTCTTCCGGGGCGACCTCGACCTGCCGGAGTCCGACGCCGTCGCACGGGCACTCGCCGAGCGCGGCCTGCGGGCCGTCGAGCGGTGCCGCGGCTGCGGCCGATGGCATCGCGGCCCTGCCGCTGCCCGCCGGCCTCGAGGATGCGAAGTGGGACGCCGCGAACGCCGACTACTCCGGCTACGACGCCTGCGCGCCGCTGTCCTGGTCCGTGGTCGCACCCGAGTTCGGGACAGCAGGATCCCCGTACGCGATCCTGCTGTTCCACGAAGGCCGGTACCTCGGCACGGCCACTGCCCAGCAGTACGCCTTCGAGCCGACCGTCGAACGACAGAGCGACTCGGCCGTCACGGTGACCTACCGGTTCGCCAAGGCCGGCGAGCCGAACGCAGCGCCCTCCGGCCGCACCACGGCCACCTTCACCTGGAACGACGAGACCGGCCGCGTCGTGATGACGGGGGACACCCCGCCCGCTCAGTGACGGTCGGCTGACGCCGAGGCCACGCCGAGCTCCCGCTGCAGGGTGCGGAGGACCCGCACGAGGGTGTCGAGCTTGTCCGGTCCGGCCTCGAACCCACGTCCGAGGGCAGACCGGGGCTGCACGACCACGTCGTCACCGTCGGTCGTGGTGATCCAGACGCCGAAGTCGGCACGCTGGCCGCGGGACTCCCTCGTCGCGACGGAGAACCGCCGGATGCGCGCCCACGGCAGGTCGAACACCGGCGCGTCCCGTGACGGTGCCCACGCGTGCAGGCCGAACTCGTCGACGGTCCAGACCTCGGGCCGGGGCTTCGGGAAGTCGTCGGAGGTGCGTAGGCCGGACGTCAGCACGGGCAGGTGGAACCGGGGTGCCCGGCCCGCTCCGATGCGCGCGAGCGTCCGGCGGTCGCCTCGCCCGGCGGACAGCGTCGACACGGCCAGCAGCACCCCGATCCCCGCGACCACGATCGGCCACAGCACGAACGATCCCTGTGTCCGGGCGCTGTCGATGCCGCGCAGGAAGTCTGGGAACGCGAACTCGGCGACGAGCGCGGCGAGCCCCACCGCCGTGGTGATGACCGCCGCGAGCAGCGCCGGCCCCCGCTTCGGCATCTCCCCGTCGCGCAGCCGCTGCACCCACCGTTCCCCCGAGTACTCCACCGTGCCATCCTGCCCGTCACGGCCACCGATCGTCCGCGAGCGCGACATGCTGTTCCCATGCAGTCCGTCCGTGCCGCCGTACCCGGTGTCGCCCTCGCCGTGGCGATCGGCATCGTCGCCACCCTCGTCGGCCGGGTCGTCCCGGTGGTCGGCGGTCCCGTCCCCGCCGTCCTGATCGGTGCCGTCGTGGGGTGGCTCGTCCGACGCCGCACCGGTGGCACACTCGCCGCGCTGGCTCCCGGCGTGAAGTTCTCGTCCAGCCGGGTCCTGCAGTTCGCCGTGGTCCTGCTCGGCGCGCAGCTGTCCATCGGCGAGGTCCTGCGGATCGGCGGTGAGACCCTGCCGGTGATGCTCGCGACGCTCGTCGTCTGCCTGGTGGCCGCGTGGGGGATCGGCCGGCTGCTCCGGGTCTCGGGCGCACTCCGCACCCTGATCGGCGTCGGGACCGGCATCTGCGGTGCCTCGGCGATCGCCGCCGTGACGCCCGTCATCGGTGCGGTCAGTGCGGACGTCGCCTACGCGATGTCGACGATCTTCCTCTGCAACATCGCGGCCGTCTTCGCCTTCCCGCTGCTCGGGCACGCCCTGGGCCTCAGCCAGCACGCCTTCGGCGTCTTCGCGGGCACCGCCGTGAACGACACGTCGTCCGTCGTCGCCACGGCGACGGTCTACGGCCGCCAGGCGACCGACACCGCGGTCGTCGTGAAGCTGGTGCGCACCCTGATGATCATCCCGATCGTCATCGGGCTGGCCGGACTGGAGGCCCGCCGCGCCTCCCGCGAACAGCTCGCTCCCGCCTCGGGGCCGGGTCGCGGGTTCCGTGTGTTCCGGTTGGTGCCGTGGTTCCTGATCGGGTTCCTCGTGGTGGTGCTGCTCCGGACGGTCGGGGTCCTGCCCGCGTCCGTGGCGCCGGGGTTCGCGACGGCCGCCTCGTTCCTCATCACGGTGGCGCTCGCCGCGATCGGCTGCTCGACGGACTTCGCCGCGCTCCGCCGTGCCGGGTTCCGGCCGATGCTGCTCGGCATCGCGCTCTGGGTCCTGGTGGCGGGGACGAGCCTGGGCATGCAGGCAGCCTTCGGGCTGCTGTAGGGGTTGCCGGCACCGGACCTATCGTTTATCGTTGCATCGAAATTCGATGGTATCGATGATCGACAGGGGAAGCAGCCATGACCACGCCCGTCTACGAACCGCCCCGCGGGCGGAACTCCTACCTGGCCTACGTCGTCTCGTGTGCGATCGGCATCGCGATCGTCGTGTGGCGGTACGTCGACCTGCTCGTCCACTCGATCGCCTCGGGCACGGTGGCGGTGCCGGTCCGGATCCGCGAGACCAGTGCCGTCCCGCAGCCTCCGGGCGGTGCGACGGTGACGTCCGACCAGCTCGTGCTCCGGGCGCCGATCGCCGACGTGCCGGGTGGTGCGATCGGGTACATCCGCGTCGGCGACGCCCTGGAGGTCCTGCTCGTCAGCGCCCTCATCGCCCTGGTCGCGGCGGTGGCCTGGAAGATCTCACGCGGCGGGCTCTTCGACCGCTCGACCACCCGGATCCTCGACTGGCTCGCCGGCGCGGTGCTGGCCGCCGGGTTCCTGCCGTCGTTCGTCCGCCGGATGGGGTGGAACTGGGTCGTGTCCGGGCTCGGATGGGACGGGTACCTGCCCACGCCGGTGGTCGACCACCAGTTCCTGCCCGTGTACCTCGGCCTGCTCGTCGTCGTCTGCTTCCGGTTCGCGCTCACCGCCTCGCAGCGGATGGTGCGGGACCAGGCCGGGCTGGTCTGATGCCCCCGGAACAGGAGGACGGCCACGCGGTCGTCTGCCACCTCGACGACCTGCTGGCCGAGCGGGGGATGACCCTGACCGAGCTCGCCGACCGCGTCGGCGTGACCGTCGTCAACCTCTCGGTGCTCAAGAACAACCGGGCCCGCGCGATCCGGTTCTCCACCCTCACCCGACTGTGCGAGGTGCTCGGCTGCCAACCGGGCGACGTCTTCTCGGTGCGCACGGACTGACGATCCTCGCCCGGGCCTCACGTGATCCGGGAGTCGATCACCGCCCGGTCGCCGCGGTACCGCGAGAACCCGTACTCGACGGGTGTCCCGTCGGCCAGGCACATCAGCCGTTCGATGTGGAAGATCGCCTGGCCGGGATCGATGTCGAGCAGGTCGGCCGTCCACTGGTCGGCGTTCACGGTGCTCAGGAGCAACCGTCGTGCCTCCGGCCGCGCGCCGGCCTTCCTGACGAGCACGTCCGGCACGTACTCGGTGAGCGGCTCGGCGACCAGGTCGGGGAAGCGCTCGTGCGGGACCCAGCTCGTCCGGACCCGGCTCGGTTCGCCGTCGAACGAGATGAGGCTCTCGACGAAGAAGGCGCTGCTGCCGGTCATCTGCAGGTTGCGCCGGACGGTCTCCGGGGCGGTCACCTGCTGCACGCACAGGTGCACGATGCTGAGCCGGGGCGACTCGAAGACGCTGCCCCCGGCCGTCTCGCCGTAGATCGTGACCTCGTCGGACGTGCGTGCCAGGCTCACCGAGGCGACGGGCCGCACACCGAACGTGCCCGATCGCGGCGCACGGGTGAGCAGCCGCTGTTCCTTGAGCAACGCGAGGGCAGCCCGCAGGACGTTCCGCGTCGTGCCGTACAGGTCGAGCAACTCCCACTCGTACGGCAGCGGCCCGGTGAACCGCCCCGCGACGATGTCGGCCCGGATCAGGTCGGACACCTGGCGGGCCGCGTCGGAGCGTCGGTTGAACCCGATCCAGTGACCCGGTGCCGACGGTGTCGTCCCGACCCCCATGTCGGTCCAGGCAGCGGACGGGGCGAACCCCTCCGGCACGGTCCCGGTCACGAGGTCACCCCCACCGTCGACAGGTCGCCAGTCCAACCGGCCCACCGTAGGAACTCCCGGGCCAGCCGCACCGGGTAGTCGGGCGCCTGGATGTCGAGCGAGACGAACACGCGTCGGTAGAACGTCGGCCCGCCGAGCAGGTCCACGGCGATGCCGAGGTCGACGTCCGGTCGCAGGTCGCCCGCGTCCATCGCCCGCTGCAGCATCGCGTTCACCCGAAGCCGCCGGTCCAGGTGCCACTCGGCGACGGCCTCGGCGACCCGCGGCTCGTGCGACGCGGTCTCCACGATGAGCGGGAGTGCCCGACCGACCGGCGTCGCGACGAGGGCGTGCACCCATCCCCGGGTGAGCCCGAGGACACCCTCGGCGATCGGGGCGTCCTGCACCGTCGGGATGTACGCCTCCATCAGCCGGATCACGGTCTCGGTGAGCAGGACCTCCTTGCTCGACCAGCGCCGGTAGATCGTCGCCGCACCCACGCCGGCCGCGTCGGCGACGGCCCGGATCGTGAACGCGCGGGGGTCGCCCTCGGCCAGGATCTCGACGCACGCGGTGTACACGGACTCGCCGACGGCAGCGCTCCGCGGCCGGCCCCGGACCGGCGCCTCGATGCGCGTCGTGGTGCTCATGCCGCGTCCCAGTGCTCGAGGACCTGGTCCATGGGCCAGACCTCGCCGATCTTGGCGGCGATGTCGAACAGGTTGGCTTCGTGCACGCTCGGCAACCGGTCGCCGACGGCTTCGCGCACGACGATCGGCACGAACCCGTGCTGCATGGCGTCCGTGGCCGTCGCGCGGATGCACCCGCTCGTCGACAGCCCCGCGATGAAGAGCGTGTCGACGCCGCGGGCGACGAGGTCGGCGGCCAGCGACGTGCCGAAGAACGCGCTCGGGTACTGCTTGGGGACCACGGTGTCGCCGTCGAGGGGTTCGAGCCCGTCGACGAACGCTCCGGTCGACGCGCCGGGCAGGTACGCGGCGAGTGCCGGCACCTTGCGGAAGAACACGCCGGCGTTGGACCCGTCGGCGGAGAGCGCCATCGTCGTGATCGCCACGTGCACCCCGGCGGCGCGGGCAGCGGTGGTGAGCTCCCGCATCCGCTCGACGGGTTCCTCGACGCCGGCGTAGAGCCCGCAGTCGGGGTCGACGTAGGCGCGGACCGGATCGACCACGACGAGCGCAGCGCGTCGTCCTGGGCGGAGCGTGCCGGTGAAGCCGGCTGCCGCGTAGTCCTGGTGGTCGTCGGTCATGGCGTCCTGCTTCCGTCGTGGGTGGTCGTTGCCAGGGTGGGGACGGTCACGTGGACGCCCCCGGCTCGGGGATCGGCCCCGACCTGTCGGGCCGGAGTGGCGCCTCCCGGTCGGGAGGCCCGAACGGACCGAACGCGACGATGAGCGCCCCCAGGGCCGCGCAGCCGGCGAACGTCAGCGCCGCGGCGCGGACGCCGTCGACGAACACCTGGACGTCGCCGGACGGCAGGCTGAGCAGGCTGCCGTCGTAGGCCGCAGCCGCCTGGGCCGCGGACAGGCCGCCCGTCGCGATCGCGAGGCCGAGCGCCGTCGAGAACAGGAAACCGGCGTTCTGCAGGGCCGAACGGATGGCGTTCGCGATGCCGCGGCGGTGCTCCGGGACGCGGGTCATCAGTGCCGACGTGCTCGGCGTCATGAACACGCCGGTGCCGACCCCGACCGCGCCGAGGCCGGTGGCGGTGACGGCGTAGGCGTCGCCGTCGGCGAGGGACACCGCGAGGACCGCGGCGCCGAGGGCGATGAGGAGCATGCCGATGGTCGACAGCGTCCGTGCGGCGACCCGGCGGGCGAGGAACCCGGCGCTCACCGCCGCGACCGTCGTGCCGATCGGCGTGGGCAGCACCCAGAGGGCGGCGTCGACGGCGTCCTTGCCGTCGACCGCCTGGAACGAGAGGGAAGCCAGCAGGACCAGTGCGTAGCTGGACAGGGCGCACAGCCCGGCGGCGGAGAACAGGGTGATGGTGGTGCGGTCGCGGAAGATCGCCGGGTCGACCAGGGGGTGCGCAACCCGGCGTTGGGTCCACACGAAGACACCGCCGAGCACGACCGCGCCGCCGGTCATCGCGACGACGGGGACGGCCGACCAACCGACCGAGCCGCCGGTCGAGACCGCACCGACGAGCAGTCCGACGGCGGCGACGGACAGGACCGACCCCGGCACGTCGAGGCGCTCGCCGGAACGGGGACGCGTGCTGTGCGGGATCAACCGGAGCGACCAGATGAGTCCGGCCAGTGAGATCGGCACGCCGGCGAGGAAGATCCAGCGCCAGCCGAACGACTCGGCGACCAGGCCACCCACGACCGGACCGATGACCTGCCCCACCGCGGCGACGGTGGCGTTCAGACCGAGGCCGAGCGACAGGATCGACTCCGGGAAGACATCGGTGAGCAGCGCGGTCGTGTTGGTGACGATCGCCGCCGCGCCCACGCCCTGCACGAATCGGGCGCCGAGCAGCACCGCCGCGTCCGGGGCGAAGCCGCACGCGAGTGAGGCGAGCAGGAAGACGAGGATCCCGGCGATGTAGAGGCGGCGGCGACCGACCAGGTCGGCGATGCGCCCGAAGACCAGGATGAGGGTGGTCGTGGTGAGCATGTAGCTGAGGAGCACCCAGCTGGACTGCACGGCGCTGGCGTCGAGGTCACGGCTGACGTCGGGGAGTGCGATGAGGAGTGCGCTCGAGGAGATGAAGACGAGGACGACGCTGAGGCTCGACGCGCAGAGCACCTGCCAGGCGCGTCGTCGGGCGGCGCCGTCGTCGACGGTGCGGCTACCGATCGCTCGGCCCTCGCACGGCGGACGACGACGGCACCCTGCGGTGGTGCGTCGTGGTCCGCTGGAAGGCGGCCGCTGCGGACAGCACGAGGCGGTCGTCCCACGGCCGCGCGACGAGCTGCACGCCGACGGGCAGACCGTCCGGCGCGGTGCCCGCCGGCATCATGAGCGCGGGGAACCCCACGTAGTCGAACAGCCGGGTGTTCCGGGGGATGACGTCGTGCAGGTTGAAGCGCTCGCCGTCGACCGACATCGTCAGGTCGTCGAGTCGCGGGGCGGTGGCGCCGATCCCGGGGGTGAGCACCACGTCGACGCCGGCCTCGTCCATCCGGGTGACCATCGCGGCCTGCACGAGCGGGCGACGGCGGAGTGCCCGGAGGTAGTCGGCAGCGGTCGGCAGGAACGACACGTCGAACCGGGCGCGGGTCCCGGCGTCGAACAGGTCGGCCGTGCCGGCGTTGGCCTCCTGGTTCGCGGCGAGCTCACCGTAGAACACCGTCCAGCACTCCGAGTCGATCGACTCCAGGTCGTCGAACTCGATCGGTACGAGGGTCGCACCGAGCTCGTGGAACCGCTCGACCGCCGCGGCGTGTGCATCGAGCACCGCACGGTCGACGCGTTCGGTGAACCAGCCGAGCGGGACCCCGATCCGGAGCCCCTCGACCCGTTCCGGCGCGGCCTCGATGAGCGGGACGGTGGGGAACGTCGTCGGGTCCTGGCCGTCGGAGCCGGCGATGACCCGCAGGACGAGCGCGAGGTCCTCCGCGGAGCGTGCCATCGGTCCGACGTGGTCGAGGGTCCACGACAGGCTCGCGACCCCGGTGCGTGGCACGAGCCCGTACGTCGGCTTGATCCCGGTGGTCCCGCAGAGGGCGGACGGCACGCGGATCGACCCGCCGGTGTCCGACCCGAGCGCGAGCGGGACGATCCGGGCGGCGAGCGCCGAACCCGACCCGGTCGAGGAGCCACCGGTCCAGCGCTCGGGGTCCCAGGGGTTCCGAACGGCCCCGTACCGGGCGTTGTGCGGCCCGCCGCAGGCGAACTCGGTGGTGGCCGCCGTGAACACCGGGATCGCGCCGGCGGAGCGGAGCCGGGCCACGACGGTGGCGTCGGCCGGGGCCACACGGTCACCGGTCTGGAGCGAGCCGCTCGTGACGATCGTCCCCGCGACGTCGATGATGTCCTTCACGGCGAACGGGATCCCCTCGAGCGGCCGGGCGTCGTCGTCCGCCCAGCGGCGGGTGGACTCAGCGGCGGCTTCCTCGGCCCCCTGCACCAGGCGCAGGACGGCGTCGGACCAGACGTCGTCGCTCGTCCAGTGCGGGGCGAGTGCGGCGAGGACCTCGGACGGGGTCGTCGTGCCGGATCGGTACGCGGCGAGGAGTTCGACGACCGAGGCGGCGGCGGGGTCTGTGGCAGCCCGGGAGGCCGCCAGGTCGTCGTCCGGACCGGCAGCGGTCGGCGCCGGGGCCCCATCGACCGCTGCGTCGAGGAGCCGGCCGAACAGCTGCGCGCTGTGGGCCGGTTCCGCGGGCAGCGCCGACGGGGCGGCGGGCAACGGGTTCGCGCGGCTCGCGGCCAGCGCGCGGTCGAGCTGCGGTGCGATGGTGCCGCGGACCAGGGCGGCGACGTCCGTCACGCGGGGACCGCCGCCGCTGCGTGGGCGTCGGCGAGGTACCGGAACACCCCGGGCTGCCGGTCACGTCCGAGCGGGAAGTCCCGGCGGGCTGCCGCGACCTCGCCGACGTCGATGGTGGCCCGGATGATCGGCCCCGCCTGGTGGGCGGGGGCCGAGACGACCAGGTCACCCCGTGGTGAGACGACCGAGGACCGACCGAAGTAGCTGACGGTCTTGCCGTCGACGGTCTCTTCGCCGCCGCGGTTCGGGGCGAGGACCCACGTCTGGGTCTCGAGCGCGCGGACCTGCAGCTCCTGGGTGAACAGGGTCTCGCGGAAGCCCATCGAGGACACGAGCACGAGCATCACCTCGGCGCCGGCGGCCCGTGACGCGAGCCAGTACTCCGGGAAGCTCCGGTCGTAGCAGATGAGCATGCCGAAGCGGGTGCCGAGCGCGTCGAACACCACCGGTCCGGACCCGGCTTCGAAGTAGTGCTTCTCGTCGACGTCGGAGATCGCGTTCGTCGGGATCGAGGTCTTGCGGTACGACGCCACTCGTTCGCCGTGCACGTCGGTGCCCGGCACGAGCGTGCCGTCGGCGTCGATGAGCACCGCGCTGTTGTACTGGGCACCTCCGGCGTCCTCGTACAGACCGAAGGCGACGGCGGTGCCCAGACGCTTCGCCGCACTCGCGAAGCGGGCGGTCGCCGGACCGGGGACGGGCTGTGCCCAGGACTTCCGGCTGTCGTTGACCACGCCGCAGAAGTAGGGCGTGGTGCAGAGCTCGGGGAAGACGACGAGGTCGGCGCCGACGGCGGCTTCCTCGAACAGGGCGATGAGCTCGTCGAGGGCGACGTCGTGGTCGGCGGGGACCTCACCGGCCTGGACGACCGCGACCTCGATGACCGGACGGCTCGCTGCGGCGCTCATGCCGTGACCGCGCTCGGAGCAGCCGACGCCACGCCCTCGCGGGTGCGCATCAGCGGCTGGATGCGGGTGCCGAAGTCGTCCATCCCCTGCAGGAAGTCGTCGAACACCAGCATGATGCCCTTCGTGCCCTCGACCGCCGCGGCCTCGTCGAGCATCGCCGCGACGTGCTCGTAGGAGCCGACGAGCGTGCCCATGTTCATGTTCACGGCGCCCTCGGGCAGCGAGATCCGCTTGGCCGTGTTGCCCTCCTCGCCCTCGGCGTCGGTGAGCGCCTGCCCGGTCATCCAGGCGATGGCCTCGACGTCGACCCCGTCGCTGTACCGCTCCCACTTCGCCTGGGCGGCCTCGTCGGTCTCGTCGGCGATGACCATGAAGAGCACGTAGGAGCCGACGTCCCGGCCGGTCTTCTCACGGGCCTTGAGCAGGGCCTGGTTCTGCTCGGCGTAGGCCGTCGGGGTGTTCACGCCGACGCCCATCGAGAAGTTGTAGTCCGAGTACTCCGCGGCGAACGCCATGCCCTGTGACGACTGGCCGGCCGAGACGATCGGGATGTGCGACGTCGGCCGCGGGAGCATCCGGCAGTCGTCCATCTGGAAGTACTCGCCGTGGAAGTCGCTCCGGCCGGTCTCCCACAGCTCCTTCATCACCTGCATGTACTCGGTCTGGTAGGCGTAGCGGCGCTTGAAGTGCACCTCGTCGCCCGGCCAGAGGCCCATCTGGTCGTACTCCGCCTTCTGCCACCCGGCGACCAGGTTCAGTCCGAAGCGGCCGTGCGAGATCGAGTCGACGGTCGCCGCCATGCGTGCCGCGATCGCCGGCGGGATGGTCAGGACGGCGGTCGTCGCGAACAGGCGGATCCGCTCGGTGCGGGCAGCGAGACCCGCCATCAGGGTGAAGGACTCGAGGTTCTCGTCCCAGAAGCCGCTCGGGCCGCCGAAGCCACGCAGCTTGATCATCGAGAGGGCGAAGTCGAAGCCGTACGCCTCGGCCTTCTGCACGATCTCGAGGTTCAGGTCGAACGAGGGCTTGTACTGGGGCGAGGTGGTGGAGATGAGCCAGCCGTTGCTGCCGATCGGGATGAAGACTCCGATGTCCATGGGGGACTCGCTTTCTGTGGTGGGTGTCGAGGGAGGGACGAACGGGGGAGCGGGGTCAGGAACGCTTCGCGGCGGCCTTGGCGGCGGTCGCGACGGAGTGCCGCCGGATGGTCTGCGACACGGCGACGGCGACGATGAGGGCGCCGCCGTAGAACAGCTGCTGCACGAAGTTGTCGGCGCCGAGCATCTGCAGGCCGACGACTCCGGAGAACAGGAAGTACACGGCGATGAAGGTGCCGATCGCGTTGAAGCGGCCGGGGACGATCGCGGTCGCGCCGAGGTAGCAGGCGGCGAACGCGGGGAGCAGGAACGACTGTCCGCTCGACGGGTCGGCGCCGCCGAGGGTGCCGGCGTAGACGACCCCGGCGACCGCGGCGGTGAGCCCCGCGCCGACGAACGCGCCGACCCGCAGCCGTCGCACGTTCAGCCCGGAGAGCTCGGCGACGGTGCGGCCGGTCCCGACGAACAGCAGCCGCCGGCCGACCGGGGTGGCGCTCAGCACGACCAGGACGACGACGGTGGCGACCAGCCCGTAGACGAACGCGAGCGGCAGGCCCGCCAGGCCCCGCCACCCGACGGTGGCCTGCACGAGCGCCGGGTCGATGCCCGTCACCGACGACGACGCGCTCATCCACTGGATGATCCCGATCATGAACGTCGACGTGCCGAGGGTGACGATGAACGAGTCGATGCGGAACCCGACGGTGAGCAGGCCGTTGACCAGCCCCACGACGACGCCGATGACCAGGCCGGCGGCGATCGCGGGCACGAGCGGGATGTCCATCTTCGCGTTGAGCACGGCGATGGTCATGGCAGAGAGCGACATCGTCGAAGCGCCGGAGAGGTCGAACTCACCCGCGGTGAGCGGGAACAGGAACCCGAGCGCCAGGATGAGCAGCACCGACTGGGACCCGAGGATGTTCTGCAGGTTGCCGAGGGTCGGGTAGGTGTCGGGCAGCGCGATGCTGAACGCGATGACGATGACGAGCCAGGCGCCGAGCAGCGCGTACCGCTCGGTGTGCCCCCACGAGAAGCGCGGGCGGGTCGGACGGACGATCGAGGTCTCGAGGACGGGGTCGGCGGTGGTGGACATCAGGCGTTCTCCTTGACTGCGGAGGAGGCATCGGGGGAGGAGGGCACGGCGGGGGACGCCGGGGCGTCGTCGTCGACGAGGCTCGCCACGACGGCAGCCGCGATGACGTCGCGGTCGATGCGGTCGTCGGTCAGCACGTCGTGCACGCGGCCGTGGGCGAGCACGACGACGCGGTCGCACACCTGCGCGAGCTGGTCGTAGTCGGTGGAGGCGCAGACGATCGTGACGCCCTGCTCCGCACTCCGGCGGAGCATCGAGAAGATCGCGGCGCGGGCCCCGACGTCGATGCCCTGGGTCGGTTCCTGCAGCAGCACGAGCCTCGGGTCGTCCTGCATCCACTTGGCCAGGACGGCCTTCTGCTGGTTGCCGCCGGACAGTGTCCCGAACAGGGCGGCCGGGTCGGCGGGCCGGACGTCGTAGTCGCGGACGAGTCCCGCGACGTGGGCGCGTTCCCTTGCGGGCGACAGGCCGAGCAGTCCGCGGAGCTTCCCGAGGACGGGGAGCGTGACGTTCTGCTCGACGGACAGGGTGAGTGCCCCGCCCTCGCGCTTGCGGTCCGCGGGGACGTACACGACGCCGCGGGCGATCGACGAGCCGGGCGTCACCCGTGCCAGGTCGACCGGCGCGGGCGTCGCCCCGTCGTACCGCACGGCGAGCGAGCCGGTCGCGGGCCGTGCGCCGTACAGGCCGGGCAGCACGTCCTCGACACCGGAGCCGGCGAGCCCGGTGATGCCGACGACCTCGCCGTCCGCGACGTCGAACGACAGGCCGTCGACGACACCGACCCGGAGGTCCCGCACCGTCACGACGGCGTCGCCGGTGGTCGCCGGGCGCGGAGTCCTGGCGGCGGGACCGTCCAGTCCGCGTCCGACGATGAGGGAGACGAGCTCGTCCGCCGTCGTCGTGGCGGTGTCCCGGTGCGCCTGGATCCGGCCGGCCCGCAGGACGGTGACCCGGTCGGCGTGCTGGAGGACCTCGGACATGTCGTGCGACACCAGCAGTGCCGAGGTGCGGCCGTCCGCGACGAGGTCCTTCACGACGCGGAACAGCAGGTCGGCGTCCTCCTTCGGCAGGAAGACCGTCGGCTCGTCGAGCACGATGAGCGCCCGGTCGTCGCCCAGCTCGGCGACGGCCCGCAGGATCGCGACGAGGGCCTTCTGGGTGTCGGTGAGTTCGTCGATCCGGGCTCGTGGGTCGATGTCGACCCCGTACCGCGCGAACAGCTCGGCCGCGGCACGGTGCTCGGCGCCCCAGCGGACGAAGGGTCCGCGTCCGGCCACCACGGTCGCGAGCCGCAGGTTCTCGGTCACGCCGAGCGACGGCACGAGTGCGAGGTCCTGGTGGACGAAGCTGATCCCGACGCGGCGGAAGTACCCGGGAGGCACCGGCAGGGGCAGCCGGGCGCCTCGGACCTCGATCGTCGCGCCCGGCTCCGGCGCGTACGTGCCGGACAGGATCTTGATGAGGGTCGACTTGCCGGAGCCGTTCTCGCCGAGCAGTGCGTGCACCTGACCCGGCAGGACCTCGAGGTCGACGTCGTCGAGTGCGGTCAGCCCGCCGAAGCGCTTCGTGAGCCCGCTGATCCGCAGGACCGGCGCGGTGTCCGCGACGGACGCGGGGTCCGCACCGGATGCGGTGGCCGCACCGGATGCGGTGTCCGCACCGGACCCGACGACCGCAGCCGACGATGCGGAGCCGAGCCGTGCCTCCCGGATGGCGGTCACTCGGCCGCGCCCCAGATCGCTTCGTACCCGGTCTTGTACGCGTCGCCGTAGCCCTTGCTCGGCGCCGGCGGCGTGCCGGTCTCGTCGACGTTGTCCTTCGTGAAGACCTTCAGCGGGGTCTTCTCGTCACCGTCTTCGATGATCGGCGTGCCGGTCAGGACACGGCCGGCCTGGTCGAGCGTCGCGTAGGCGAGCCACTCCATGTTCTCGCCGATGTCCATCGTGAGGACGCTGCCCTCCTGCAGGATCTTCAGCACCGCGGGGGTGCCGTTGTACGAGGAGGTGAAGACCTGGCCGGTCTTGCCGGCAGCGGTCACGCCGGCCTCGACGTACAGCGTCATCGAGTCGTAGACCGGCAGGACGTAGTCGAGGTTCGGGTCGGACTGCACGGCGGACTGCACGGTCGACGAGATCTTCGTCGCCCAGTCGGCGACGGGGACGTTCGTCACCTTCACCTTGCAGCCGTCGCACTGCGCCTCGAACTCGTCCTGCATCGCCTTGACGATGCCGTCGGACGGCGGCACCTCGGACGACGTGATGATGAGGACGTCGCCCTGGCCCTTGGTCTCCTTGATGGCCCAGTCGGCGTTGAGCTTGGCGGCTTCGTGGAACGGGGCGGTCACCTGCGCGGCGACGAGGTCCTGCAGCTGGTCCGGCAGCGCCTGCCCGGTCTGGTAGGTGTGACTGATCAGCACGGGGATCCCCGCTGCCTTCGCACGCTTCAGCGCCGGGACGATCAGTTCGCCGTTGACGCCCTGCGCCAGCACGATGATGTCGGCTCCGCGGCTGATCGCCTGGTCGATGCCGGCGGAGTGCTCGGTGGGCGTGCCCTGGTTCGTGTACTCGATCCACTTCGCGCCGTACTGCTCGGCGACCTTCTCGCCGGCCTCGTCGACCGCGGTGATGAAGGGGACGGCGGACGAGTTCGGGATGTTGAAGATCGTCTTGCCGGCGATGCCCGACATGTCGAAGCGAGCGCCCTCGAAGGTGAACTCGGGGTCGACGCTGGCGGCCTTGATCTGGCTCGTGGCGTGCTCGACACCGGCGGTGTCGTCACCGGAGCTCGTCGACGCGGTCGAGGTGGCGGAGCAGGCGGACAGCAGCAGCACGCCGGCGAGTGCGGCGGCGAGGAGCGCGGGACGCGACGGACGCGTTCGGGACGGTGCGGGGGACGACATCGGTCGGGGACCTCCTGGACGGGTGGAGCAGGGAAGGTGCGGGGACGGGGAGCCGGAGCGGGGACGGGGGAGCTGCGGCGGGTACGACGAAGGCCCCGCGGAGCGGGGCAGGACGTGCAGGGAGCCGGACCGGGCGGCGGCGGGGCGGCGGATCGCCGGTGACGCCGGCCGCTGCAGTGGGGCTGATGCGAATGTAACGGCCGCGGGGCACCGGCAGGCGGTCGCCCGGTAACGGTCCTGTTAGGCGTTTGTTTCGCTGGTGTTAGGCCACCTGCGGCGCCCGACGCCGAGGGGCGTCCGCCCCGCCGATCCGGGGCGGACGACTGCGCCACCGACCCGCGAGCAGGGGCGGATCCGGGCGGTGACGGGCCGGCGACGGCGGGGCGAAACACGCCGGACCCATCCGAGGCGACTTCCGGAAACGGCGCTCTCACAATTCGGCGCGGTCAGCGAGGACCGTGCCTGGCGGAATGGCCGGGAGACCCGGACGCGCAGCCCCGCTGACCGGGACATTCGGGTGCCACGGGGCAGGCGCAGCTGGCGTAACCCACCCGATACGGACGCGGCACGGCGGCGAAACGAACGAGCGGTGGACTGCACCAACGACCCGCTGCACGAACCACACGCTCCACGAACACCCCCGCACCCACCACCCGCCCACCGACAGGAGCACCCCGATGATCACCACCGTCGTCGCCGGCAACCCCAAGCCGGCCTCACGGACGCTCGACGCCGCGACGGTCGTGCTCGAACGGCTCACCGGCCGCGCCCCCGACCACGTCGTCGACGTCATCGACCTCGGTGCCGGCCTGCTCGGCTGGGGTGACGCCGCCGTGTCGGACGCCGTCCGGACCGTCGCCGGTTCGGACCTCGTCGTCGTCGCGTCGCCGACGTTCAAGGCGACGTACACCGGCGTGCTCAAGCTGTTCCTCGACCAGTTCGGTACCGGCGACGGACTCGCCGGTGTCGTCGCGGTGCCGCTCATGCTCGGCGCCGGCCCGGCTCATGCCCTCGCCCCCGAGGTCTTCCTCAAACCGGTGCTGGTCGAACTCGGCGCGACCGTCGTCGCACCCGCCCTGTACCTCAACGACAAGCAGTACTCGGACCCCGCATCGACCGACGTGTGGCTCGCCCGCTGGCAGGACGTCGTCCTCGGTGCGGCCGCCGTCCACCAGGAAGGAACCGCGTCATGATCAGCCCCTACTCCACCGAGGCCCCGGACCTGTCCGCGCTCAAGCAGGCGTTCTCCGGGTTCCCGTGCGGCGTCGCCGCGCTCTCCGCCGTCGTGGACGGCGAACCGACCGTGCTCGTGGCGTCCTCGTTCACGGTCGGCGTCTCGCAGGACCCGCCGCTCGTGATGTTCGCGGTGCAGCACACGTCGACCACGTGGCCGGTGCTCCGGGACGCCGGCACGATCGGTGTCTCGATCCTCGGTGAGGGGCACGCGCAGGTCACCCGGCAGCTCGCCTCGCGTGACAAGTCGATCCGCTTCGTCGGTGTCGACACGACGGTCGCCGAGACGGGTGCGGTGTTCCTGCAGGGGGCCCCGATCTGGCTGGAGTGCTCGGTCGAGCACACCTACCCGGCCGGCGACCACGACATCGTGGTGCTCCGGGTGCTCGGACTCATGTCCGACTTCGCGCACAACCCGCTGGTCTGGCACCGGTCCGCCTTCGCGACCCTGACCGCCTGACCGGCGCCGGGCAACGGACTGGAGGCCCGCCCCGCGTGAGCAGATCTGCTCACGTGGGGCGGGCCTCCAGTCCGGGTCTGCCGGGTCTGCCCGGCAGGCGGCATCAGCCGCGCAGTGCCTCCGACAGCTTCACGCGACTGCCGGTGCGGAGCAGGGCGTTCTCGTAGACGCGGGCGCCGATGACCACGACCGCGACCACCGAAGCGGCGACGATGACGAGCGACAGGATCGGCTCCCACCACTCGGCGGTCCCCAGGAAGATCCGCATGGGCATGCCGATCGGAGCGCTGAACGGCACGTACGACATGATGCCGAGGATCGTCGGGTTGTTGTACGCGACGATGATCAGGAAGTACGGGATCATCACGAGCATCATCACCGGGGTGGTGACGCTGCCGACGTCCTCTTGGCGTGACACCAGCACGGCCGCCGCGGCGAACAGCGACGCCAGGAGCACGAACCCGATCGCGAAGAAGCCGATGAACCACAGGATGCTCGGGCCGAGCATCGCGAACATGTTGTCCTGGCCGGTCACCGCCAACGTGACGATGGCGGCGACGGCCACCGCGACGATCTGCGCGAAGGCCATGATGCTGTTGCCGAGGACCTTGCCGGCGAGCAGCGCCCTTGCCGGGATCGCGGACATCAGGATCTCGACCACCCGTGTCGACTTCTCCTCGACGACGCTCTGCGCGATCGACTGGCCGAACGTCACCGCCGACGCGAAGTACACGACGCCGAACGCGATGGCGATGAGGTACACCAGGCCACCCGGCAACGCGTCCGGGTCGAGCAACTCGATGCGCGGGGTGACGCTCAACGCCGAGACGACCTCGGACGGTGCCTCGTCGAGCCCGACGACCTTGTAGCCGAGCGGGTCGTCCGACGGCACGATCGCCGCGTCGACGTCGCCCTTGGTCACGAGCCGTTCGGCGTCGTCGACCGATGCCGACTTCGTGACGTCGAGCCCGCTCGTCGTCGGCAGCGAGACGCCGTCGACGACCGCGACCGGGGTGGTGTCGTCGGCGGTGGCCTTGCTCACGATCCCGCCGACGACGATCGATGCGACGACCATGCCGATAAGGATGAGCGCCGAGACCACGAAGGCCTTGCTGCGGATGCGTGCCTGGATCTCACGTGCGGAGACGAGCCGCACGGCCTGCACGAAGGAGTTGTTCATCGGACGACCTCCCGGAAGACCTCGCTGAGCCGCGGCACCCGCGGCGAGAACGACCCGACGGTGCCGTGCTGCACGGCGCGCTGCAGGACACGCTGGGCGGTGGCGGCGTCGGCTTCGAAGACCGCGTACCCGCCGTCGAACTC
Organism: Curtobacterium sp. MCLR17_045; assembly: GCF_003234405.1. Classification (NCBI taxonomy): domain Bacteria; kingdom Bacillati; phylum Actinomycetota; class Actinomycetes; order Micrococcales; family Microbacteriaceae; genus Curtobacterium; species Curtobacterium sp. MCLR17_045. The sequence goes on along the minus strand of NZ_QKTB01000034.1, from coordinate 14,168 downwards.
CCGTACGGCCACACCCGGCTCGTCGCGGAGCCAGGCGACGTCCCCGTCGACCAGCAGCTCCCACGCGGCGGGGCCCGCCTGCTTGCGGAGTTCCTCCTGCGGACCGGCGGCGCGGATCGTGCCACCGGCGATGACGACGACGTCGTCGCACAGCCGCTCGACCACGTCGAGCTGGTGGCTCGAGAACAGCACCGGGACGCCCCGGGCCGCGGTCTCGCGCAGGACACCGAGCACCGTGTCGACGGCCATCGGGTCGAGGCCTGAGAACGGCTCGTCGAGCACGAGCACCTCGGGGTCGTGTGCCAGCGCCGCTGCGATCTGCACGCGCTGCTGGTTGCCGAGCGAGAGCTTCTCGACGGGGTCGCCGGCGTGTGCGGTGAGTTCGAGGCGTTCGAGCAGCTCGCCGGTGCGGGTCGTCGCGGCGCGCTTGTCGACGCCGTGCAGCCGGGCCAGGTAGGTGATCTGCTCGGCCACCGGCATCTTCGGGTACAGGCCGCGTTCCTCGGGCATGTAGCCGAAGCGGCGGCGGTCGGCGGGACGGACCGCGGTGCCGTCGATCGAGACCGTGCCCGCATCGGCCTGGAGCACGCCGAGCATGATGCGCATGGTGGTGGTCTTGCCGGCACCGTTGCCGCCGACGAAGCCGGTGAGGCGGCCGCTGCCGACCGTGAACCCCACGTCGTCGAGCACCCGGCGGTCGCCGAAGTGCTTGGTCACCCCTTCGATGGTGAGCATGTCGTTCCCCTTCGTCGCGACGCTGGTCGTCGCTGCGTCCGACGCTATTGGCCGGGAGGCACGCCCCGCCTCCGCCGCCAGGCGGGACTTGGGTGGGTGGTCGGCTCCACCGCGTGGGGGAGGAGCGCGCGTCGGCCCGGGTGCGCGCTGGGTGCGGGTCGGCACGGTGCGCGCTTGTTCGGCTCGTGCGGGTTTGGTCGCTCGGTGCGTCGTTGTGGCGGCGCACGGTGCGGTCAGGGCCGCACGAGTTGAGCGAAGGCGCACGGTGCGGGCGTGGGGTGCGGTGGTGGGCACGGTGCGGGCTTGTTGGGCTGGTGCGGGTTTGGTTGCACGGTGCGTTGTGGTGGCGCGGCACGGTGCGGTCAACGCTGCACGGGTTGAACGAAGGCGCACGGTGCGGCCATGTCTGCGAACCCGGCACCGTGCGGGCTTGTTCGGCTCGTGCGGCTTCTGCTCGGCTCGGTCAGCCGGCGACGCCGTGCTCGAACGCCCAGACGACGGCCTGGATCCGGTCGCGCAGTGCGAGTTTCTGCAGCACGTTCGACACGTGGGTCTTCACGGTGGCGTCCCCGACGTAGAGCTCGCCGGCGATCTCCGCGTTGCTCAGGCCCCGGGCCAGGAGCCGCAGCACCTCGGTCTCCCGCTCGGTGAGCCCGGCCACGGTGAGTGCGTCGTCGCCCGTCGTGGCAGTCGTGTCGGTCGTCGCGGCGGTGGTCGCCAAGGGCTGCACCGCAGCCGATGCCGTCGCCCGGCTGATCACCCGACGCGTGACGTCCGGCGCGAGCAGTGCGTCCCCGGCGGCGACGGTCCGCACGGCGTCGATCAGCCGCTCGGGGGAGGCGTTCTTCAACAGGAACCCGCTCGCTCCCGCCTCGAGCGCCTGGAACAGTGCGTCGTCGCTGTCGAACGTCGTGAGGATGAGCACCGCCGGCGGGTCCGGCAGCGCCGCGATCCGTCGCGCGGCCTCGAGCCCGTCGACGCCCGGCATCTGCACGTCGAGGCAGACCACGTCCGGACGGAGCTGCTGCACGGCCTCGACCGCCCCGGCGCCGTCCGCGGCTTCGCCCACGACCCGGAACCCGGGCTCGGACTCCAGGATCACGCGGAACCCGGCGCGGACGAGTTCCTGGTCGTCGGCCAGCACGATGGTCAGGTCGTCGGCAGCCATGCCCGCACCAGGTAGCCTCCCCGGGCTCGTGGCCCGATCTCGATCCGTCCGTCCACGGCGGCGACGCGTTCCCGCATCCCGACGTGTCCGAGGCCGCTGCCGGAGGTGCTCCGGGCAGCACGGGCACCGAGCCCGTCGTCGGTGACCTCCACCTCGACGCCGTCGTCCAGGTACCGCAGCCGGACGTCGGCGCGGGCGGTCGGGCCGGCGTGCTTGAGGATGTTCGTCACCGCTTCCTGCACGATCCGGTACGCCACCGCGGCCACCGTCGGCGGCACCGGGCGCTCGTCACCCACGACGACGTACTCGGCGGGGTGGCCCGCCACCCGGGCGGAATCGGCCAGCTCAGCGATCCGCGTGATGCCCTCGGTGCTCGGGCCGTCGCCACCGGCCGCCCCGAGGCCGGACGCGTCGTCGTCCGAGCGCAGGGTGCCGAGCATCCGCCGGAGTTCCTCCACCGCGGTGCGGGCGCTCTCCTCGACCACCCCGAGCGAGGCGGTGGCCTGCGCGGGGTCGCGGTCGATCACGCGCCGTGCAGCACCCGCCTGCACCCCCATCAGCGAGACGTGGTGGGCGACCACGTCGTGCAGCTCGCGAGCGATCCGTACCCGTTCGATCGTGACGGCCTGTGCCGCGGACCGCTCCCGCTCGGCGGCGAGTTCGGCGGTGCGTTCGGCGAGCTGGTGCCGGGCCACTGCGGAGACCCAGGCGCGGTTGCCGGCGTACCAGGCCGCGCCGAAGTAGATCACGTTGATGACGATGTTGAGCAGCGAGATCGCGACGTAGGGCGCCACGGGGGAGTCCGTGTCGTTCGGCAGAGCGTTCGGCGACGCCCACCCGAACGAGATCGCGACGAACAGCCACGCGAACATGCCGCCGATGACGACCCAGCGCACCGCTTCGGCCCGCACCCGGTCGGAGCACCACGCGCCCACCGTGTACAGCGCGATGAAGAGCGTGAAGTTGACGAGGAAGACCTCGGGCACCTGGAGCAGCTGCGTCGCGGCGAATGCCAGCGCCGACACCAGGGCCACCGACATCGGGAACCGTCGGCGGAACGCGATCGGGGCGGCGTTCGCGACGATCATCAGCGCGGAGACCCACCAGGCGGCCTGGTCGTCACCGTACGTACCGGCCGACCCGTACAGGAACGTCGTGACCGCGAGCCCACCGGCCAGCACAACTGCGAGCACCGTGTCCTGCCGGTACTCGTGCCGCCCCACCGGCAGTCGCGACCACTCCGCCGTCGTCCCCACTCGCGAAACGCTAGCGGAATCCCCGTGCGATGTCGCCACCACGCTGGACTGCTCGGCATCCGCTCGCGTCACGGTGCTCTGGTCACCCAGCGGGCTCGGCGATCGCCCGGATGACGGCGAAGTGCCGCTCGAACGCATCTCGTCCTGCGTCGGTGAGGGCGAGCCAGCTCCTCGTGCTCCGCCCCACGCGGAGTCTGCGGACGCGGAGGAAACCCGCCTCTCCCAGGGTCGCCGCTGCTTGGGACAGCGTTGAGTCGCTGACCTCGAGTGCGTCCCGGACGACACCGAACTCCGCTTCGTCCACCGTCCTGAGCAGCGCGAGCAGTGAGAACCGCACCGGCGAGTGGATCCGATCGTCGAGTTCGTGCCGAGGGTGGGAGCCGCTCGTCATCGACGCCTCGGCCGAGCCTGCACCGCCGCCACGACGAGTGGCGCTGCGACGACGAGCGAGGTCACTCCCCACGCCAGCACCGACGTCGACCCGTCGAGTCCTCGGAGCAGCGCGGCATCGAGCGGTGCGACGACGAGGACGTACAGGACACCGGTTGCGACCCAGGCGACGGTCATCAGTCGGTTGCCGCCGCGGGGGACGACCCGCCGGGTACTCGCGACGAGCCAGAGCACGACGACGACGACCGCGGCGACCGTGAGGATCGGCAGCCGCGGGGCATCCAGCCCCTCGACCACGAACACGAAGGACGCGACCACGGCGGCACTGCAGAGGAACACCGGTGTCTGCCAACCGCGCCCGTGCCGGAGGCGAGTCCCGGCTGCAGCTCCTCGAGTGGAAGTGTTCATGTTCACAGATGGTAAACGTGAAACTGCCGCGTCCGCGGATGTCCCAGCGGAACAGCAGCTTCGCACCGAACGCGTCGGTCGGTGCGCGGCAGGAGTAGCCTCCCGCCAACGAGCAGGGGAGACGCCATGCAGTTCCTCGTCAACGTCATCGACGACGGCCAGGCCGCCGCCGTCGGCAACACGTACTCCGCGACCGACGCCGAAGCCGCCGCGGTCGATGCCTTCAACCAACGGATGGCCGACGTGATCGTGTTCGCCGCCGGGGTCTCCGCACCCGCTGACGCCACCGTGGTCGACGCCCGCGAGGGCGCGACCGACGCAACGCCCGGGCCCGCCACGACCGGGCCCGCAACGAGCGCCGACGAGTACGTCGCCGGGTTCTGGGTCATGGACCTCCCCGACCCCGAGACTGCTGCCCGGGTGGCACACCAGGCGTCGCAGGCGTGCAACCGGAAGATCGAGCTCCGCCCGCTGCTCTGACGGCACGGACCCCACCCGGCCGGCGGACCACCGCAGGGACGGCGCTCGCCGCGGTCGCACCTGCCCCGACCACGAACGTCACCACGAACCCGATCGCACCGACCAGCGCTCCGGCACCCGCAGCGCCGACGGCCTGCCCGAGCACGAGTGCGACGAACAGCATCGACGTGCCCGCCGACGACCGCTCGGCATCGATCTCGGTCGTCCACGCGATCAGCGCCCCGGTCGCCGCCGTGTAGCCCCAGCCGAACACGGCACACGCCAGCAGTGCCGCGACCGTCGACTGCGGCGCTGCCCCCAGCACCACGACGGCGACGGCGACCGACCCCGCCGTGACCGCCCAGAGCGTCCGGGCGCGCAGTCCGTTCGTCCAACGCGCGGTGACCACGACGGCCGCTCCGCCGATCCCGAGCGCGATCCATGCCGACACCGAGACGACGACCGACGCACCGGCCTCCACCAGCGCCGAACGTCCGTAGGTCCAGACGACGGCAGACCCCGCTCCGAACAGCAGCGCCAGCACGAGCACCCCTCGGTGCGCCGCGAACCACGGGGTGCCGGGCAGCGGTGACCGGGACGCGGCAGTCCCGCCGCGGGACACCACGAGCAGCAGCGCTCCGACGGCCAGGGCGAACACCCCGGACACCGCCCAGGCCGTCCGCCAGTCGGGCAGCAGCACGAGGGCGAGCGCCCCGGCGCCCACGAGCCCGGGGCCGGTGCCGGCGTTCACGATCGCCTGCGCTCGACCGAGCAGCGCCGACGGCACCTGCTCGGCGACGATCCGCACGAGGGCGGGCGACGCGAGTCCGGCACCTGCCGACGCGAGCACGGCGCTGACGCCGAACGCCAGCGAGCCGCCGGCCGTCGCCATGGCGATCGCACCGACCCCCGCCACCAGGGTCGCGACCGTGACGAGCACCCGGGGCATCCGTGCGGCGAGCACGAACCCGGCCACCGCGCCGACGCAGTAGAGCGCCGAGGCACCCGACGATACCCACCCGGCGGCGTCGGACCGGAGCCCCAGGTCGCGCTGCACGTCGGGCAGGAACAGCCCGTACGCCAGGCGCACCAGGCCGTAGGTGGCGGCGATCAGGCCGAGCCCGCTCACCAGGAGCAGACGATGTCGTAACGAAAACGATCGTTTCACTTTTCAGAGCCTAGGGTGCTCTCATGGTGATGCGCCCAGGGACCGAGCAACGGCTGCTCGACGCCGCCGAGGAGCTCTTCTTCTCACAGGGCATCGCCGCCACCCCGATCGACGCCGTCCTCGAACGGGCCGGGGTCTCGACGGCCACCCTGTACCGCGGCTACGCGAGCAAGGAGTCCCTGGTCGCCGCGGCCCTCACCCGTCGCCACGAGGACTGGATCGCCACCTGGGACCGTGCGGTCGCCGCCGAACGGGACGACCTGGGCCGACTCCTGGCGGTGTTCGACGCCCTCGACGACTACCGCTCGACGCCCACGGGCTCCCGCTGGTGCGCCTTCCTCGGCACCGCCGCCGAGTACGCCGACGCCCCCGCCGAGGTCCGGCAGGTCCTGGACCTCGAGACCACCACCCTGCGCCGGCGGCTCGTGGCACAGGCGGTGCCGGTGGTCGGTCCCCGTGCCGAGGTCCTCGGCGACCAGCTGCTGCTCATCGTCTCCGGTTACCTTGCGATGCGGTTGCGCGACCCCGCGCTCGACACGACGACGGCACGGTCCGTCGCCGCGTCCCTCATCCGGGAACACACCCCAGACGGAACGGCGCCCACCACATGACCCGATCGCGTGCTGCCACGGTCACCCGCCGTTCCCTGCTGATCGGTGGCACGGGCGTCGTCGCCGCGGGAGCCGTGGCCGAGGGGATCAACCTCGGCCTGCTGCCCGGGCGCTCGACCCTGTACCGGGTCCTCGGTCTGGACGGCACCGACGGCACGGTCCCCGACGTCGAGGCGGTTCCCACCGCCTCCGGCACCTTCGTGTCGGCAGCGCGGAAGGGCCGCACCGTCGGGTGGACGATCGCGGCACCGGCGTCCGACACCCCCTTGCCGGTGGCGGTCGCCCTGCACGGCTACGGCGACGACCACACCTCGTTCTTCGGGCGGAGCCTGGGCTACGACCGGTTCCTCGCAGCGCACGTCGCCGACGGCGGAGCACCGTTCGCGATCGCCTCGATCGACGGCGGCAACCGCTACTGGCACCCACGAGCCGACGGGGACGACCCCGCCGCGATGGTCGTCGACGAGTTCCTGCCCCTGATCGCCCGCCGCGGCTTCGACACGGACCGCCTCGCCCTGACCGGCTACTCGATGGGTGGCTTCGGCGCCCTCCGGCTCGGCGGAGTCCTCGGCGCCTCGCGCGTCCGGGCCGTCTCGGCCATCAGCCCCGCGCTCTGGAAGTCGGCCGCCGACACCGCCCGCGGCGCCTTCGACGACGCCGCCGACTTCCGCGCGAACACGGTCCTCGGGCGGCAGCGCGCCCTGGACGGTGTCGCCGTCCGCGTCGACTGCGGCAACGGTGACGGGTTCGCGCCGGCGGTGCACACCTACGTCGACGGCTTCGACACGCCTCCGGCCGGAGGATTCGCACCCGGCGCCCACACGCACGGCTACTGGCGCCGCCTGGCGCCCCGGCAGCTCGCCTTCCTCGGCCGCCACCTCGGTCACTGACCGGGCCCGCGCCCTGGACGCGCGTCCAGGCGGACGGGAGGCCCGTGGCGGCCCCGCACCGCGCCTCCAGGCCGTCGACCGGTCACCGCAACGGCCCGTGCCGCGTGCCCAGGAGCGCTCAGGCGCGACCGCGGTTGCGGCGCCGGATCTCCTTCGGAGCCCGCCCGGCCATGAAGGACCGTGCAGGATCGACGAGGAAGCCCTGCCGGAGCGCCTCGCGACCGACGAGCATCCGGAACCCCATCTGGTCCCGGTTGCTCAAGGTGACCTCGGACTCGACGACCTGCCCGGCCAACGCGATCCGCGTGCGGACGACGATGCGCTCCTGGGTGTGCCCGGTCGAGCTGCGGACGATGCGCCGGTCGTGCACGTCGCACTCGATGGTGGAGGCGTCGGCATCGGTGTCCTGCCAGGGGTGCAGCGAGAACCGGACCCGCTCGCCGGGCAGTTCCTCGAGGTCGAAGGCGTGCAACGCGGAGCTCCGGGCGCCGGTGTCGAGCTTCACCTTGATCCACGGCACGCCGAGGTCCGGCAGTCCCGCCCACTCCCGCCACCCGGCGACGACGAGCCCGCTGTCGGAGGACTTCGGAGCTCGGGCCATGTGCCCATCCTGTCGCATGCTCCGTGGCCACGTCCGCATGCTTTGATGGAGCGTCGCCGTCGATCCGACCCAGCGGAGAACCCCTCGATGAAACTCGCCATCCTGTCGCGCGCGCCCCAGGCGTACTCGACCCAGCGCCTCCGCGCAGCGGCACTCGACCGCGGTCACGAGGTCAAGGTGCTCAACACCCTGCGCTTCGCGATCGACCTGTCCGGCGACGACCCGGACCTGCTCTACCGCGGCAAGCTGCTGAGCGACTACGACGCGGTGCTGCCGCGCATCGGCAACTCGATCACCTACTACGGCACCGCCGTGGTGCGCCAGTTCGAGCAGATGGACGTGTACACGCCGAACACGGCGAACGGCATCACGAACTCACGCGACAAGCTCCGGGCGAACCAGATCCTGTCGCGGCACGACATCGGCATGCCGGCGACGACCTTCGTGGCCGGGCGCAACGACGTGCGCGGCGCGATCGAACGGGTCGGCGGCGCGCCCGTCGTCATCAAGCTCCTCGAGGGCACGCAGGGCATCGGCGTGATCCTGGCACCCGAGGCGAAGGTGGCCGAGTCGATCGTCGAGACCCTGCACTCCACCAAGCAGAACGTCCTGATCCAGCGGTTCATCGCCGAGAGCCGCGGTCGTGACATCCGGGCCCTCGTCGTCGGTGACCGGGTCGTGGCGGCGATGCGCCGGACCGCCTCGGGTGACGAGTTCCGCTCCAACGTGCACCGCGGCGGCACCGTCGAGAAGGTCACGCTCTCGCCCGAGTACGAGGCGGTGGCCGTGCGCTCGGCGCAGATCATGGGCCTCAAGGTCGCCGGCGTCGACATGCTCGAGGGCAACGACGGGCCGCTCGTGATGGAGGTCAACTCCTCGCCAGGGCTCGAGGGCGTCGAGCGTGCCACCGGCCTCGACATCGCCGGTGCGATCGTCGACTTCATCGCGAACCAGGTCGCGTTCCCCGAGATCGACGTCCGCCAGCGGCTGTCCGTCTCGACCGGCTACGGCGTCGCCGAGCTCCTCGTGCACACCAACGCCGACCTGGTCGGCAAGACGATCAAGGAGTCCGGGCTCTGGGACCGCGACATCACGGTCCTCACGCTGCACCGCGGCTCGAACGTCATCCCGAACCCGCGCAGTGGCGTCGCCCTCGCGCCGGGCGACCGCCTGCTCTGCTTCGGCAAGCTCGAGGAGATGCGGTCGATGATCCCGGAGCGTCGGAAGCGGCGTGCGAAGGTGCGGAAGCTGCCGAAGGAGCCGTTGCAGACCGAGGGCTGAGCGCTCGGGCGCTGCAGCGCCGTGACAGCCGGGAGGCCCGGATCGCGTCCCCTCGTCGGGTACGTGATCCGGGCCTCCAGTCCGCAGTCCGGGGCTCAGTCGCCGCGCACGTCGCCTTGGCGTCGGCGCGCGAGCAGGCGCAGGACGGCGCCGAGTCCGAGCGTGGTCAGCGCGGCGGCGAGCCAGCCGCCGAGCTCGACGCCGGTGAACGCGAGCTCACGGTTGGTGGTGCCGGTGCCGGTGCCGGTGGTGCTGGCTCCGTCGGTCTTCGGAGCGGGTGCGGTGCGATCGTCGGTCGAGCCGAGCTGCGGGCCGGTGCCCGGGGCCACGATCCCCGGGAACGCGATTCCCGTTCCGGCCCCGTTGTCGTTCTCGTCGTTCTCGCCCTCTTCGCTCTCGGGGACGAGGGTGACGAGCATGCTCGAGCCCGGTGAGACGTGACCGAAGCGGTCCACGGCGACGACCGACAGCAGGTGCGCTCCCGGCTCCAGGGGAACCGTCGTCCGGAAGGCGAACCGCCCGTCGGAGTCGGCGGTCCCACGGCCGATCTCGCGGCCGTCGGCGTCGCGGATCACGACCGTCGAGCCGGGCTCGGCGGAGCCCCGGACGATGCCGGTGCCGCCGACGATGTCGTCGAACGCCTCGAGGACGGGTGCCGCCGGGGCCTCGGTGTCGACGTCGACCGTGGTCTTCGTCTCGTCGGAGGTGTTGCCGGCCTTGTCCTGCGCGATGAGCTCGAGGTCGTGCGCCCCGTCCATGAGCGGCTCGTCGAGGGCGATCTCGAAGTCGCCGTTCTCGTCCGCGGTGTCGCGGCCGATCTCGTTGCCGTCTTCGTCGCGGATGATGACGGTGGAGCCGGGCTCGGCGGTCCCGGTGATGGGTCCCTTGCCGTTGTCGAGGTCGCTGGGACTGGTGACGACCGGGGCCGTGGGGGCTTCCGTGTCGACGTCGACCGTGGTGTCGGTCGGGTTGGATTCGTTGCCGGCCTTGTCCTGGGCGATGAGTTCGAGCTTGTGGTCGCCATCGGTCAGCGGCTCGTCGAGTTCGATGGAGAAGTCGCCGTCGTCGTTGGCGTCACCGCGGCCGATCTCGTTGCCGTCCTCGTCGCGGATGATGACGGTGGAGCCGGGTTCCGCGGTGCCGGTGATGGGCCCCTTGCCGTCAGCGAGATCGCTGGGGCTTGTGACGACGGGTGCTGCCGGTGCTTTGGTGTCGACGTCGACCGTGGTCTTCGTTTCCTCGGAGGTGTTGCCGGCTTTGTCCTGGGCGATGAGTTCGAGCTTGTGGTCGCCGTCATCGAGGGGCTCGTCGAGTTCGATCGAGAAGTCGCCGTCGTCGTTGGCTTCGCCGCGGCCGATCTCGTTGCCGTCCTCGTCACGGATGATGACCGTCGAGCCCGGTTCGGCGGTCCCGGTGATGGGGCCCTTGCCGTTGTCGAGGTCCTTGGGGCTGGTCACGACCGGTGCCGTGGGGGCTTCCGTGTCGACATCGACCGTGGTGTCGGTCGGGTTGGACTCGTTGCCGGCCTTGTCTTCGGCGATGAGTTCGAGCTTGTGCTCGCCGTCGTCGAGCGGCTCGTCGAGTTCGATGGAGAAGTCGCCGTCGTCGTTGGCTTCGCCGCGGCCGATCTCGTTGCCGTCCTCGTCACGGATGATCACAGTGGAGCCCGGCTCGGCGGTGCCGCTGATCGGACCCTTGCCGTCAGCGAGGTCGGACGGGCTGGTCACGACCGGTGCCGTCGGTGCCTTCGTGTCGACGTCGACGGTGGTCTTCGTCTCGTCGGAGCTGTTGCCGGCCTTGTCTTCGGCGATGAGTTCGAGCTGGTGCTCGCCGTCGTCGAGCGGCTCGTCGAGTTCGATGGAGAAGTCGCCGTCGTCGTTGGCTTCGCCGCGGCCGATCTCGTTGCCGTCCTCGTCACGGATGATCAGAGTGGAGCCCGGCTCGGCGGTGCCGCTGATCGGACCGGTGCCGTCGCTCAGGTCGGACGGGCTGGTCACGACGGGTGCGTCGGGGGTTTCAGTGTCGACGTCAACCGTGGTGTCGGTCGGGTCGGACTCGTTACCGGCCTTGTCCTGCGCGATCAGTTCGAGCTTGTGCTCGCCGTCGTCGAGGGGCTCGTCCAGCTCGATGCTGAAGTCGCCGTCGTCGTTGGCTTCGCCGCGGCCGATCTCGTTGCCGTCTTCATCGCGGATGATCACGGTGGAGCCCGGCTCAGCGGTCCCGGTGATGGGTCCGGTGCCGTCGCTCAGGTCGGACGGGCTGGTGACGACGGGCGCCGTCGGTGCCTTCGTGTCGACGTCGACGGTGGTCTTCGTCTCCTCGGAGTTGTTGCCGGCGTCATCCTGGGCGATCAGCTCGAGCTTGTGCTCGCCGTCATCCAGGGGCTCGTCGAGCTCGATCGAGAAGTCGCCGTCGTCGTTCGCTTCGCCGTGGCCGATCTCGTTGCCGTCCTCGTCGCGGATGATGACCGTGGAGCCGGGTTCCGCGGTGCCGGTGATGGGGCCCTTGCCGTCAGCGAGGTCAGAGGGGCTGGTCACGACCGGGGCCATGGGGGCTTCGGTGTCGACATCGACCGTGGTGTCGGTCGGGTTGGACTCGTTGCCGGCCTTGTCCTGGGCGATGAGTTCGAGCTTGTGCTCGCCGTCGTCGAGGGGCTCATCGAGTTCGATGGAGAAGTCGCCGTCGTCGTTGGCTTCGCCGCGGCCGAGTTCGTTGCCGTCCTCGTCACGGATGATCACGGTCGAGCCGGGCTCGGCGGTGCCTCTGATCGGGCCCTTGCCGTTGTCGAGATCGCTGGGGCTGGTCACGACCGGGGCCATGGGGGCTTCGGTGTCGACATCGACCGTGGTGTCGGTCGGGCCAGATTCGTTGCCGGCCTTGTCTGCAGCGACGAGTTCCAGCTTGTGCTCGCCGTCGTTGAGCGGCTCGTCCAGCTCGATGCTGAAATCCCCGTCGTCGTTGGCTTCGCCGCGGCCGAGTTCGTTGCCGTCCTCGTCACGGATGATGACCGTGGAGCCGGGCTCGGCGGTGCCGGTGATGGGCCCCTTGCTGTCAGCGAGATCGCTGGGGCTTGTGACGACGGGTGCTCCCGGTGCATCGGTGTCGACGTCGACCGTGGTCTTCGTTTCCTCGGAGGTATTGCCGGCCTTGTCCTGCGCGATCAGTTCGAGCTTGTGCTCGCCGTCGTCGAGGGGCTCGTCCAGCTCGATGGAGAAGTCGCCGTCGTCGTTGGCTTCGCCGCGGCCGATCTCGTTGCCGTCTTCGTCGCGGATGATCACGGTCGAGCCGGGCTCGGCGGTCCCGGTGATGGGCCCCTTGCCGTCAGCGAGGTCCTTGGGGCTGGTGACGACGGGTGCGTCGGGTGCTTCGGTGTCGACGTCGACGGTGACCGGGGTGGGGGTCGAGACGTTGCCGGCGTCGTCCTGGGCGATCAGCTCGAGGTGGTGGGCGCCGTCGTCGAGGGGCTCGTCCAGCTCGATGCTGAAGTCCCCGTCGTCGTTGGCTTCGCCGCGGCCGATCTGGTTGCCGTCCTCGTCACGGATGATGACCGTCGAGCCCGGTTCGGCGGTCCCGGTGATGGGTCCCTTGCCGTCAGCGAGGTCGGTCGGTCCGGTCACGATCGGTGCGTTCGGAGCGTCGTCGTCCACGTCCACCGTGACCGGCGTCGGCTCGGAGGTGTTGCCGGCCTCGTCCTGCGCGACGAGCTCGAGGTCGTGCGCGCCGTCGTCGAGCGGCTCGTCGAGCACGACGGTGAACTGCCCGTCGTCGCGGGCCTCGGTACGGCCGAGTTCGTTGCCGTCGGCGTCGCGCACGATCACTGTCGAACCGGGTTCGGCCGACCCGGTGAAGGGGCCGGTGCCGTCGGCGAGGAACTCGGGGGTCGTGCTGGTCGGTGCGTCGGGTGCGGTGACGTCGGGTGCGGTGACGGTCACGGGCGAGGGAGCCGACTCGTTGCCGGCGTCGTCCTGCGCGACGACCTCCAGGCCGTGGTCGCCCTCGGTCAGTGGCTCGTCCAACTCGACCGAGAAGTCGCCGTCGTCATTGGCTTCGCCGCGCCCGATCTCGTCGCCGTCCCGGTCGCGGATGATCACGATGGAGCCGGGCTCGGCGGTGCCGACCACCGGGCCGGTCGGGGTCGCGAGGTCCTGGCGCTCGACGACCGGAGCATCGGGCGCGGTGGTGTCCGGGACGACCGCGGTCGCGGTCGCCGGGCCGGACTCGTTGCCGACCGCATCGGCGGCGACGACCACGAGGTCGGTCGCACCCTCGGGCAGCGGTGCGTCGAGACGGACGGAGAAGTCGCCGGCCTCGTTCGCACGATCGCGGCCGAGTTCGTTGCCGGCGGGGTCGCGGACGATGACGATGGCGCCTGGCTCGGCGGTGCCGGTGATGGGTCCGGTCGGGTCGGCGAGGGTGCCGGGGTCGTCGACGATCGGGACGTCGGGGGCGGTGGCGTCGACGTCGAGGGTCGCCGTGGTCGGGTCGGCGGTGAAGCCGTTGCGGTGCTGCACGGCGGTGACGGTGACCGACCCCTCCGACAGCGCCTCGGTGACGGGGAGCGACCAGGTGCCGTCATCGCCGACGGGGACGTTCACCGGCGCCCGGTCACCGACGGCCACGTCGACGGTGCCACCGGGGACGCCCTGGCCGGTGATGGTCGGCTTCGGCCCGACGGCTGCGGTCGGCTCGTCGATGACGGCGGCGGTCAGCGGGATGGTGACCTTCCACGTCGATGTCGTCTGCTCGCTCGAGTTCACGTAGTCGGTGGCGGCGTTCGGGGCGAACGAGCCGTGCACCGTGATGACGTCGCCCGGCAGAGCGGAAACGTCGACGGTGATCGGCACCCGGATGTGGTTGAAGTTCGCTCCTCCGGTGTTGAGTGGCTGGGGGTTCCCGCCGAGGCAGTCGGTCTGCGTGGAGGACGTGAACGTGCAGTTCGCAACGTTCGCCGTGCCGGAGTTCGCCACGGAGAACGGCGGTCGTCCGCGTGTGAAGGTTGCGGGGCCGGTGATGGTCCAGTGGAAGTCGAGCGAACGGCTCGGGATCGTGAAGCCACTCACGTTCTTGACGTTGAAGATCGACGTCTCGAACCGCTGTCCCGGCTGACCGATCGCGTCCGCGGCTCCATCGACGTACACGTTGATCGGCGTCTCGTTCGGCGTGACCTCGTCGGTCGTGGGCTGCGCCTCGGGGGTGGGGGT
>NZ_QKTB01000033.1:0-32052 GCF_003234405.1 Curtobacterium sp. MCLR17_045 | reverse complement strand
GACGAGCTTGGTCAGGTCCGACGGGGTGTCCTCGATCGCGTCGACGAACACATCAGCGGCCTCACCCTCCCAGTCGGTCAGCCACCCGGACCCCTTCACCGACTTCAGCCGCGTCGAGGCGTCATCGGCCGCGTCGGAGATGCGCTGGTACTCCCGCGCCATCATCCGCAACGTCGACGGATCCCCCTTGACCGGATCATCACCCTGATCGACAACGTCCCACCCCGACGGTCGCCCCACGACTACTGCGCCCTCGAGGCAGCGGGTCCGCCGCCGCCGTTCTCGTCGTTGACCTGCAGGGCCTGTGCCAGCTGCTCGTCGGTCTCGGTGTAGGTCTCGATGGACGAGCTCAGCATGTCCGCCAACGCCTTCGTCGACTCGCTGATCTTGTCCCGCTTGTCGCCCCAGCGGTGGTCGAAGTCGTGCAGAGCGTTCTGCACCGTCCCCGAACCGATCTCGTCGTCGGACGCGTCGACACGCTTGTGCGCCTGCTCGAGCGTGCTGTGCACGGTCGTCAGGTCGTTCTGGAGCTCCCCGAGCCCCATCAGGTCAACCAGCAGTTTGCCTGCCACGGAACAATCCCTCCCCGATCACGAACCGGCGCCGTCAGGACGGCGCCACAGGAACCGCGACGACCCCGTGCCCCACGCGATCGCGGGGCACGGGGTCGACGACGGTGTCAGCCCTTGAGGCCGGAGGCCAGCGACTCGTCCGTCTCGGACAGGGTCTGCGAGGCCTTGGAGAGGAACGTGGAGAGGCCTTCGAGCCCCTGGACCGTCTGGGTCACGCCACGGTTGAACTCGTCGTAGGACTCGCCGAACGCGACCGACGACTTGTCGGTGACGTAGCCGTCCGAGATGAGCTGCTGGATCTTGCGCTGCAGTGCCGACAGACGGTCTTCGATGTCTGCCTGGCCCGCCTTGAGGTCGGAGGCTGCTGCCTCGAGGTCTGCGTACGAGACGTTGATGTTCGCCACGGTGTGACTCCCTTTCCCCGGAGTTTCGTTTGTCCCCCCAACGGGGCGTGTTGCAGGGGACACTACCATCGTCCTGCGACACGAAGTCAACGCTACGGGGGAATGCCATGACCTTCACGTTCACGATGGTCGACCGCGAGAGCGGCCAGACCGCGAACGTCTACGTGGACGGCGACGACTCCCGGGCGGTGCGCGAGCTGGTGGCCGAGGCCGAGCGCCTCATCGCCACGGACGTCGTCGCCTCCGGCCGGACCCCCGTGTACTTCGTCGGGGAACAGCCGCTCGACCTCTCGGCGTCGGTCGCCGAGTCGGGCGTCCGCGAGGGCGTGGTGGTGCGCCGGAGCCTCGAACAGGTGCCGCCGCCGCCGCTCCGCCCGCTGACCGACGCCGAGGTCCGGATCGTGTCCGGGCTGCACGCGGGGACGATCGTGCGGGTCAGCACCGGCACGGTGACCATCGGTACGTCGCCGTCCGCGCACATACAGGTACCGGTGAGCACCACGGACGAGGTCGAGGCCGAGGCGTCGGGGTCCGACACGGTGCCGGAGATCGCCCTGCTCGTCACGGTGACGGCCGACGGCGCGAAGGTGCGCCCGGCGAACGGCTACTCCGGGGCGCTGCTGGACGGCGAGCCGGTCACCGAGGAGACCGACTGGCCCGAGACCGCACAGCTCGCGGTCGGCGGGGTCCTGCTCGGCTTCGGCCGCGCCCCGAACCGCGGCGCCCACCTGTCCCTGGCGGACGACGGCATGTCGCTCGAGTACAACCGGCCGCCGCGCATCCTGCCGCCGGACGAGCACACCCGCTACCAGCTGCCCCCGCCGCCGACCGAGCCCCCGGCCCGGGCGCTCCCCATCCTGATGGCGCTGGCGCCGATGGGAATGGCGGTCATGTTCGTGTCGACCACCGGTCGCTGGATCTACCTGCTCATCGCCCTGCTGTCGCCGATCCTGATGATCATCACGGGCCTCCAGGGCCGCCGGCAGGGCAAGAAGACGTACCGGCAACGCGTCGTGGAGTACGAGGACACCAAGGCGCGGATCGAGGCGGACGCGACCGAGAGCCTCCAGTCCGAACGTGCACGCTGGATCGCGAGCGCGCCGGACCCCGCCGCCGTCTACGAGACGGCGGTCACGCCCCTGCCGCGCCTGTGGGAGCGACGCCGGACGGATCCGGACCACCTGCTGGTCCGCGTCGGCACGGCGACGCAGCGCTCCGAGGTGACCATCGAGGACCCGGAGCAGCTGTCCCACAAGCGGACCGTCGCGTGGGACGCGACGGACGTGCCGGTGCGCATCCGCCTGGCCGAGCGCGGCGTGATCGGCATCGCCGGTCCGGACGATGACGCCCGACGACTCGCGAACTGGGTGGTCGCGCAGCTCGCGACGCTGCAGAGCCCGAAGGACGTCACCTTCACGCTGCTCACCGACACCACGCGCACGTCGCTGTGGGAGTGGATGTCCTGGCTGCCGCACGTCCGCCGCGACGGTGCGGACCAGCCGATGACGAGCATCGCCTCGAACGCCGCGTCGACCGCGCGGGCGATCGCCGAGCTCGCCGCGATCATCGACGCCCGCAAGGAAGCCGGGATCGGCAAGAAGACCCCGCCGGCCGACGAGATCGTCGTCGTGATGGACGGCGCGCGCCGGCTCCGCGCGATGCCCTCGCTCGTGCAGGTGCTCAAGGAGGGGCCGTCGGTCGGGGTGTTCAGCATCTGCCTCGACCTGGACGAGCGGCTCCTGCCCGAGGAGTGCGACGCCGTGGTGGTCGTCCGCGACGACCGGGTGCGGGTCACCCAGCAGCGCAGTGAGCGCATCGACGACGCACGCCCGGACCTGGTCGACCAGGACTGGCTCGAGTGGGTCGCCCGGTCGCTGTCCCCGATCGTCGACGCCAGCCCGGACGTGCAGGACGGCGCCATCCCGTCGTCCGCTCGCCTGCTC
This sequence comes from Curtobacterium sp. MCLR17_045, assembly GCF_003234405.1. NCBI lineage: Bacteria > Bacillati > Actinomycetota > Actinomycetes > Micrococcales > Microbacteriaceae > Curtobacterium > Curtobacterium sp. MCLR17_045. The sequence continues at coordinate 29,133 of NZ_QKTB01000033.1, read as the reverse complement.
GACGTGCTCCAGCTCGAACCGCCCACGTCCGAGGCCGTGCAGGCACGCTGGCTGCTCGGCGGCCGCAGCACCACCGCCGTGGTGGGGGCGTCGATCGACGGGCCGTTCGCGATCGACCTGCGGAACGACGGCCCGCACGGCCTGGTCGCCGGGACCACCGGTTCCGGCAAGTCGGAGCTGCTGCAGACGATCGTGGCGTCCCTCGCCGTGGCGAACCGGCCGGACGAGATGAACTTCGTGCTCGTCGACTACAAGGGCGGTGCGGCCTTCAAGGACTGCGTCGACCTTCCGCACACGGTCGGCATGGTCACCGACCTCGACACGCACCAGGTCGAGCGCGCGCTCGAGTCGCTCGGCGCCGAGCTCCGCACCCGCGAGCACGCTCTGGCCGAGGTCGGGGCGAAGGACCTGGAGGACTACCAGGACCTGCAGGCCAAGCGCGCGGCGAACGGGGACACGATCCCGAGCCTGCCGCGGCTGCTCATCGTCATCGACGAGTTCGCCTCGCTCGCCCGCGAGCTGCCCGACTTCGTCAAGGGCCTGGTGAACATCGCCCAGCGCGGTCGCTCGCTCGGCATCCACTTGATCCTCGCCACGCAGCGTCCTGGCGGCGTCGTGTCGCCCGAGATCCGCGCGAACACGAACCTCCGCATCGCGCTGCGCGTCACGGACCAGTCGGAGAGCCAGGACGTCATCGGCGCGAACGACGCCGCGCGGATCGCGAAGTCGACCCCGGGGCGCGCCTACGTGCGGCTCGGCGCTGCCTCGCTGCTGCCGTTCCAGTCCGGTCGCGTGGGTGGGCGCCGGCCCGGCTCGGACGACCAGGAGGCCCGCCCCGCCCTGGTCCGCGAGCTCACGTTCGCCTCGTACAGCGATCCAGCCCCCCGCCCGGCTGCCGTCGAGGCCGCGGCCAGCGACGTGGAGGTCACCGACCTGAGCGTCCTCGTCGCGTCGATCGACGACGCCACCCGCGCCCTCGGCACCCCCGAGCAGCGGAAGCCCTGGTTGCCGCCGCTCGGCGAGGTCGTCGGGCTCGACGACGTCGAGGCGACCGGCACCGGCGACCTGGCACCACTGGCGGTCGCCTGGGGCGTCGAGGACCACCCGGGTGACCAGCGGCAGCGCCCGGCGGTGTTCGACCTCGACGCGGACGGTCACCTGTTCGTCATCGGCTCGCCGCGCTCGGGTCGCAGCCAGACGCTCCGCACCCTGGCGGGGGCGATGGCCCTGCGGCTCGGCGTCGGCGACGTCCACATGTACGGGATCGACTGCGGCAACGGTGCGCTGCTGGCCCTCGGGGCGCTGCCGCACTGCGGTGCCGTGGTGCAGCGGCACGAACCCGACCGGGTCTCGCGGCTGCTCGGCATCCTGCTCCGCACGGTGCAGGAGCGCCAGGCCGCCTTCGCCGCCGGCGGGTACTCGTCGATCGCCGAGCAGCGGACCGACGCGGGCACCGTGCCGATGCCGCACATCGTCGTGTTCCTCGACCAGTGGGAGAGCTTCATGGCGACCCTGGCGGACGCCGAGAACGGTGCGCTGCACGACGCCGTCCAGACCCTGCTGCGCGAGGGCGTCGGCGTCGGCGTGCACCTGGTCGTCTCCGGCGACCGCACCCTGACGTCCGGCCGGATGTCGAGCCAGGTGGAGCGGAAGCTGCTGCTCGCCCTGGCCGACCGCGGCGACTACAACTACGAGGGCATCAACGGCAAGAAGCTGCCGGAGTCGATCCCACCGGGGCGCGGGTTCCGGAACGCCACGGCGACGGAGACCCAGGTCGCCGTGCTGCCCGGCGGACTCGGGGGCCGCGACCAGGCCGCCGCGCTGCGGGGCATCGGTGACGAGGTCCGTGCGCACGTGCCGGCCGGCGCCCCGAAGCCGTTCCGGATCGACGTGCTCCCGCGCTCCATCACCTTCACGGATGCCGTGCGGTACCTGCCGTCGGCCGAGGCATCGGTCGGCCGGGTCGCACTCGGCGTCGGCGGCGACGAGCTCCGGCTGTTCACGCACGACTTCGTGCAGGACACTCCGGTCTTCATCGTCGGCGGCAGCCCCCGCTCGGGCAAGAGCACCGCGCTCGTCGCGATGGCCCGCCACGTGCTGTCGGCGGGTGGGTCGGTCGTCGCGGTGACACCGCGGGAGTCCCCGCTCCGAGCACTCGACGGAGCCCCTCGCGTCACGGTGGTGACCGACGGCGCCATCGGCGCCGAGGGGCTGTCCGCCGCGATCGACACCGGCTCGGACGGCTTCACGCTCGTGCTGGTCGACGACGCCGAGGCCCTGAAGGAGTCGCCGGCCGAACCGGTGTTCCGGGCGATCATGGACTCCGACCGGGGTCGTTCGGTCGGGCTCGTCCTGGCCGGTGACGTCGAGGGCGTGGCGAGCGGGTTCCGCGGCTGGCAGGTCGACGCGAAGAAGGCCCGTCGTGGCATGCTGCTCGCGCCGCTCAGCACCGTCGACGGCGACCTGATCGGCACGAAGCTGTCGAAGAGCCTGGTCACCCAGGACCGCGTCGCGGGTCGGGCGCTGCTGAACGACGCCGACCAGGCGCTCCGACTCGTGCAGGTACCGGCCGGCGACTAGCGCCGGTCGCGGGTCGTCGGCCGCGGGGCGCCGGCCGCGGGGCGCCGGCCGCGTGGGCGCCAGCCGCGGGGGCGCAGCCCAGAGCCTGCGCGCCCCGGATCCGGCCCGGTCCGGGGCCTGCTCAGCCCAGCGGCGTCTCGCTGACGAGTCCGACGGCGGGTTCGGCGCGGAGCGTGTGCCCGCCGAACACCACGGTGTCGCCGGGCTGCACGGTCGTGCGCTGCGACGGCACGAGCATCGCCGCGGGGAACCCCGGGCGCTGCAGCTCGACGCCGTTCGCCGAAGCGGTGTCGAGCACCCAGAGGGAGCCCTCGGCGCCGAACCCGAACTCCAGGTGGGTGCGGCTGAGCAGCCGCTCCGGGTCCTCCAGAGCGATCATGTGGGCGTGTCCGCCGTCCGGGTGGGCGCTCGCGGGGTCACGGCCGATCAGCCCGCCACCCGACACGGTCACCCGCTGGGCGCCGTCGAGGACGAGCACGGCAGCCGCTGCCTGGCGGGCGGGGGCGGCGTCACGACGGGCGGTGGTTCCGCCGGACGACCCGAGCGGTCGGCCGGGCAGCTGCGCCACGGTCGCCCGGACCCGGTCAGCACTCGCACGCGGAGCCGGGGGCGGTGTGGTGACCGACCGGGCGAGCTCGCCGCGCTGGGCCATCTGTGCCAGGTCACGCTCGTCGACCCGCTCGACGACCGGTTCGACGACCTTGCGCTTCTTCCGGAACGGCCAGAGGCGCATCAGGACGCCTCGCTGCCGACCGCGGCGGAGTCGATGAGCTCGAAGGTGTCGGTCACGGTCTCGAACAGTTCGTACAGGGGCTCGGCCAGGTCGGTCGCGGGCGACGAGACGCTGACCAGGGCGACCTGGTCGCCGGCGGGCACGAACGTCTGCATGAGCACGACGTCGAACGACCCGCGGCCGTCCGGTGCCTGCACCGTCGAGACACCCCAGACGCGCGGCACCCGGCCGACGCGGGGGACCTCGTGCACGTCGACGTGCATGCCGTCGTCGTCACCGCCGAGTGCTGCGACGTGGTCGGTGAGCGCGGCGAGCGGGTCGCCGCCGGCCTCGGGCGCGGGCAGGACCGTCACGGTGAGGGCACCGGAGACGATGCCGTCCTCGCTCGGCTCGGCGAACGCGGCGCAGTACCGCGCGCCGCTGTCCCACGCCGAGCGGGCGAACCGGCGGAGCACCCGGACGATCTCGGTGCGGTGGTCCCACAGTTCCCGGTGGTCCTCGATGCGTTCCTGCACGAGGGCGCTGATCCGGTCGTCGCGGCGTTCCGGTTCGACCGGAAGCTCGAACCAGGACCGCGGGACCGTGATGGCGAAGTGGTCGACCGACATGCCCGCTACCGTACCGTGGCGTGTCGCCCAGCGGTCCGCCGCATCGCCCGCAGCAGCAGCGGCCCCGGCAGCCGCAGCAGGGCCCCCGGCACCAGCGCGCGCACCCCGGCCGCCACCCGGACGGTGCGCCGGAAGCGCCGTTCCTCCCGCGGCCCCCACGCGAAGCCGTACGCCGTGCGCACCCGTTCCGGCAGCATCCCCACGGTCACGATGCGGACGAGGGGCATCGCCGCCCGCACCCACAGCGGCGCGAACCGCGGGTGCAGCAGGTCACGGACGACCCCGCGGGCGTCGTCGGTGACCTCGAGTCCGTCGAGCGTCTGCTGCCAGTACCGGTCGAACGCCGCCACCGAGGTCGGCCAACGCTCCGGCGGCACCCGCAGCGCGGTCGCGATCGGGGCGTAGGCGGCGAGGACCTGCTCGGCGCGGGCCGCGGAGACGCGTGTGCCGAACAGGTCGTGCGCCCGCCGCGCGGAGTCGAACAGGGTCGCGGCCACCCAGAGCTGCCGGTCGACGTCGTCGGCGCCGGCGACGGGCCGGTGCGCGCGGTTGACGAAGCCCGCTGCGGTCGCCGAGTCGGTCTCGGTGCCGATGACGACGGCGTAGACGAACATCAGGGTGTGCGCGAGCCGCTGCTGGGGTCGCCGGGCGAAGTCCGAGTGCCGTCGGACACCGGCCGCGACGACCGGGTCGGCGATCTGCAGCAGGATGGCGCGGCCGCCCGCGGCCACGGGGGTGCTGTCGGCGAGGAACCGACGCAGGTGACGGTCGTGGACGCGCCCAGCATGCGGACGGGAGGCACGGTGCGGGTCGTGCGTCGCGCCTCCAGGCCGTGGGGTGGTCACGCTGCACCGCGTCGGCGTCGCGCCCGCAGGACGGGCCGGAGGTCCACGGCGATCGCCGCCAGGAGCACGACCGCGCCGACGACCAGGGCGACCAGTGCGGACGAGGCGTCGACGGGCGCATCACCGGTCAGTGCGAGGAGCGTCGCGACGAGCCAGATCGCGGGGAGCGGCCAGAGGCGGGTCGGTGATCCGGTGACGACCGCACCGACGACGCCGACGACGAGGAGCGGGACCCAGCGGCCACCGGGCTCCGAGCGGGCGGCGAGGTGTGCCGCGGCGGCGACCAGCAGCATCGCCGCGACCGCCAGCAGCCGCGCTGCCGAGGGCATGCTGCGGACGCTGGAGCGGACTCGTCGGAACACGGCCCGATGCTACCGAGCCGTGTTCCGGGGGAGCCTGATCAGGTCAGCGCTCAGAGCGGCTTCGTGCCGAGGTCGTTGCCGAGGTCGGCGCGGTCCTCGTCCTGCTCGTTCTCGTGCTCCCACAGGTCGGGCGAGCCCTCGCGCGGGGATCCGCCGGTCGGACCGTCGTCGGAGCCGTCACCGGGCTGCGGCTCCACCGTCTCGCCGGCGACCGCGTCGTTCGTCACCGTCTCGAGGGACTCCTCGGCCTCGTCCACCTCGTACGGGCCGACGTGCTCACGGTCGATGTCGTCGTCGCGACGCTGCTGGGACTCGAAGTCGTCGACGGGGCTGATGCCGGGGTCGCTCATGGTGGTTCCTTTCCGTTGCGGGCTTCCTGCCTACCCGCCGGCGCTTGGCGGCCGTCCGGTTTCGTGTCGTGTTCACCCGGGCGTCACCTTCCGGTCACACCGCCACGGCAGCATCGCCGATGCTCGGGGGAGTGGAGCGCGGTCGCCGACGGGTGGTCGAGCGACCGCGCCTTCCCCGCCCGGGCCGTCCGGGCCCGTGCGCTGGCCGTCGGTGCGATTCGTCCGTGCCGCTGTCAGACGCGTTCGAGCAGGTCGCGTTCCTCGACGTCGGCGAGTGCGAGGGTGCGGTACCCGGCGGACTCGAAGAACACCGTGATGCGGTCCTCTTCCGTGCTCATCACCACGCCCGTGCCCCACTCGGCGTGCTCGACGCGGGCATCCGGCGGCCAGGCGGCGTCGTTCGCACCGTCGGCGACGTGGGCGGAGGCGTCCCGGGCCGTGCCGGACGAGCAGGTGTCGCAGTTCCCGCACGGTTCCGGCAGCTCGTCGCCGAAGTAGCCGAGCAGGAACTGCCGGCGGCACCCGGTCGTCTCGGCGAGCTGGCGCATCATCGCGATGCGGGACTCCTCGACCCGTTCCCGTTCGGCGGCACGGTCGGCTGTCGCACGTGCCGCACGGTCGGCGTCCTGCGGGCCGTCGGGCACCCGGGAGACACCGTCCACGTCGTCGCGCAGGGCGCCGGCGTCGAGCAGGGCGTTGAGTGCTCGACCGGCGGTGCGGGCCGACAGGCCGGAGGCTTCCACCAGCGCGGAGCGGGCGATCGAGCCGGTCGCCGGGACGGCGTCGAACACGGCCCGGACCGAGGCGGGCCGCGGCGAGCCGGACGCGAAGAACGTGCGCAGGCCGAAGTCCTCGGCGCGGTAGTGCAGGGTGGCGCCGGCCGGTTCGGCATCCCGCCCGGCTCGCCCGATCTCCTGGTAGTAGGCGTCGATCGACTCTGGGACGTCCGCGTGCACGACGTACCGGACGTCGGGCTTGTCGATGCCCATGCCGAAGGCACTCGTCGCGACCACCACGTCGACGTCGCCGTCCAGGAACCCCGTGTGCACGGCCTCGCGCTCCGCCACCCGCATGCCGGCGTGGTACGGCTGCGCACGACGACCGCGGGCGGCGAGGGCGTCGGCGTACTCCGTCGTCGCCGCGCGGGTGGCGACGTAGACGACGGTCGGCCCGTCGAGCTCGGCGACCTGGTCGACCACGGCCTGGCGCTTCTCGGCGTCCTCGGCGTGCCGCACCACCTCGAGCCGGATACCGGGACGGTCGAACCCCGAGGCGAGCACGAACGGGTCGCGCATGCCGAGCCGCTCGACGATGTCGTCCCGGACCGGAGCGGAGCCCGTCGCGGTCAGGGCGAGCACCGGCGGTCGGCCCAGGCGCTCCGCGACCTCGCCGAGCGCCAGGTAGTCCGGTCGGAAGTCATGACCCCACGACGAGATGCAGTGCGCCTCGTCGACGGCGACCAGCGCGACCCCGGCGTCGCGGAGTCGCTCGAGCACGTCGTCCTTCACCAGCTGCTCGGGGGCCAGGAACACGTAGCCGACCTCGCCCGCGGCGACGGCGTCCCACGCGTCGGCGACGTCCCGTGCCTTCTTCGTGGCGTTCAGGGCGACGGCGCGGGGAGCGTCGGGATGGTGCTCGAGCCCGACCACCTGGTCCTCCTGCAGCGCCACGAGCGGGGAGACGACCACGACGAGGCCGTCCAGTCCGAGGCCGGCGACCTGGTAGATCGCGGACTTGCCCGATCCGGTGGGCATGACCGCCAGGGCGTCGCGGCCCTCGAGCACCGCGTCGATGACGGACTCCTGGTCGGGGCGGAGCTTCCAGCCGAAGACCTCGGTGGCGCGGGTACGGAGTTCGGGTTGCACCGATCCACAGTGCCGAGCGCCAGCTCGGGCCGGTCCCAGCGGTGCGCGCAGCGGCTCATGGGGGTCCCGGTGCCCGGTGCCGGCGGCCGGTGCCCGGCTGTGCCCGACGTGCACCGACCGTCCACCGAGCAGCGCTAGGCTGCGTGGCGGCCGTTGTCTCGACATCGAGCGACCCTCGATGTGGAGAGCGCGACCGGGAAACCGATGCCGATCGCACGAACCGTGCGGGAAGAAGAACAGCGTGGATCTTTTCGAGTATCAGGCCAGGGACCTCTTCGAGTCCTACGGCGTCCCCGTGTTGCAGGGGATCATCGCCGACACCCCCGAGCAGGCGAAGGCGGCGGCCGAGGAGATCGGTGGCGTCGTGGTCGTCAAGGCGCAGGTGAAGGTCGGCGGTCGCGGCAAGGCCGGCGGCGTGAAGGTCGCGAAGACCCCGGACGAGGCGTTCGAGCACGCGCAGGCCATCCTCGGCCTCGACATCAAGGGCCACACCGTCCAGCGCGTCATGGTCGCCCAGGGTGCCGACATCGCCGAGGAGTTCTACTTCTCCGTGCTGCTCGACCGGGCCAACCGCTCCTACCTCTCGCTCACCAGCGTCGAGGGCGGCATGGAGATCGAGCAGCTCGCCGTCGAGAAGCCCGAGGCGCTCGCCCGGGTCGAGGTCGACCCGCTGACCGGCATCGACAAGGCCGCCGCGCTCGAGATCGCCGCGCAGGCGAACTTCCCATCGGAGCTGCAGGACGCCGTCGCCGACGTCTTCGTCAAGCTCTACGACGTCTACAAGGGCGAGGACGCGACCCTCGTCGAGGTGAACCCCCTCGTCCGCACCGGCGACGGCCAGATCCTGGCACTCGACGGCAAGGTCTCGCTCGACGAGAACGCCGACTTCCGCCACGAGGGCCACAAGGACCTCGAGGACACCGCCAGCGAGGACCCGCTCGAGGCCAAGGCGAAGGCCCATGGCCTGAACTACGTCAAGCTCGACGGCCAGGTCGGCGTCATCGGCAACGGCGCGGGGCTCGTCATGTCGACGCTCGACGTCGTCGCCTACGCCGGTGAGCGCCACGGCGGCGTGAAGCCCGCCAACTTCCTCGACATCGGCGGCGGCGCCTCGGCCGAGGTCATGGCCAACGGCCTCGACGTCATCCTCGGCGACCCGCAGGTGAAGAGCGTCTTCGTGAACGTCTTCGGCGGCATCACCGCCTGCGACGCCGTCGCGAACGGCATCGTCGCCGCGCTCGGCATCCTCGGCGACGCGGCCACCAAGCCGCTCGTCGTGCGCCTCGACGGCAACAACGTGGAAGAGGGTCGCCGGATCCTGGCGGAGGCAGCGCACCCGCTCGTCACCGTCGCCGCGACCATGGACGATGCGGCCGAGAAGGCCGCCGAACTCGCCGCCGCAGCGGCCTGAAGGGACTGACCATGTCGATCTTCCTCAACAAGGACTCCAAGGTCATCGTCCAGGGCATCACCGGTGGCGAGGGCACGAAGCACACCGCCCTGATGCTCAAGGCCGGCACGAACGTCGTCGGCGGCGTGAACGCCCGCAAGGCCGGCACCACCGTCACCCACGGCGACGTGTCGCTGCCGGTCTTCGGCTCGGTGCGCGAGGCCATCGACACCACCGGTGCCGACGTCTCGATCGTCTTCGTCCCGCCGGCGTTCGCGAAGGACGCGGTGATGGAGGCCATCGACGCCGAGATCCCGCTCGTCGTCGTCATCACCGAGGGCATCCCCGTGCAGGACTCGGCCGAGTTCTGGGCGCACGCCAAGGCGAAGGGCGGCACGACCCGGATCATCGGGCCGAACTGCCCGGGCATCATCACCCCGGGGGAGTCCCTCGTCGGCATCACCCCGGCGACGATCACCGGCAAGGGCCCGATCGGGCTCGTCTCGAAGTCCGGCACCCTGACCTACCAGATGATGTACGAGCTCCGAGACCTCGGCTTCTCGACCGCCATCGGCATCGGCGGCGACCCGGTCATCGGCACGACGCACATCGATGCGCTCGCCGCGTTCGAGGCCGACCCCGAGACCGAGGCCATCGTGATGATCGGTGAGATCGGTGGCGACGCCGAAGAGCGTGCGGCCGAGTTCATCAAGGCGCACGTCACGAAGCCCGTCGTCGGCTACGTCGCGGGCTTCACCGCCCCCGAGGGGAAGACGATGGGCCACGCCGGCGCGATCGTGTCCGGTTCGGCCGGTACCGCCGAGGCGAAGAAGCAGGCGCTCGAGGCCGCCGGCGTCAAGGTCGGCAAGACGCCGTCCGAGACCGCCGCGCTGCTGCGCGAGGTCGTCGCCGCTCGCTAGCGACCAGCCCGTTCCGCAAAACACCGGTGTTCGTCGGTTGAACCGCGTCCTGCGCGTGTTCGTCCTGCGAACACCGGTGTTTTGCGTCGGCAGCCGCGCGGCTCCGGGGCGGCCGCGCGAGGGGCACGTATCCTCGCTGCGATGAACCGCCTGGGAACCGCTCTGCTCGCCGCGATCGAGGCGGTCGTGACGGTCGGCGTCGGCATCGGGATCGCCCTCGTGCCCCTGACGCTGCTCTGGGGGTTCGAGTACGGCCTGCAGGTCGACTGGGACGTGTTCTGGAAGGCCACCGGCAGCGTCTGGCTCGTCGGGCACGGCGTCGACGTCTCGTTCCTGCTCGGATCAGCACTCGCCAAGAGCACCGGGGTCAGCGGCGCAGCCGACCCCATCCACGTGACCCTGGCGGCCCTCGGGTTCGCGGTCGTGACGGCCTGGCTCGGCGCCCGCGCCGGACGTCGGTTCGCGGAGACCGAGCACCGCACCACCGGGCTGCTGGTCGGGACCGCCGTCGTCGCGCTCCTCGGTCTGGCCGTCGCACTGTCGTCGACCTCGGCTGCCACCCGCCCCACGCTCTGGCAGGCCGTGGTGCTGCCGGCGCTCTGGTTCGGGATCCCTGCACTCGCCGCTTCCGAGGTCTGCCGTCGTCGCCGTGACCTGCCCGCCGACGCCGGCACCCAGCGGGTCATCGACCTGGTCGACCGCATCCCCGCCGTCTGGCGGACCGTCGCCGGGTTCGGCCTGCGCGCCGGGACCGCCGCGACCGCCGTGGTCGTCGGGGTTGCCGCGGTGCTCGTCGGCCTGCTCCTCTTCACCTCGTTCGCCGAGGTCATCACCCTGTACGAGCAGTCGCACGCCGGGGTCATCGGCGGCGTCGCACTCACCGTCGGACAGCTCGCCTTCCTGCCGGACTTCGTCGGGTGGGCGACCTCGTGGCTGATCGGCCCCGGGTTCGCCATCGGCACCGGGTCGAGCGTGTCCCCGATCGCCACGACCCTGGGCCCGATCCCCGGGCTGCCGGTCTTCGGCGCGCTGCCGACCGCTGGTCACACCTTCGGGCTCGTCTGGATCCTCGTGCCGGTCATCGCCGGGTTCGCGATCGGCGGCTCGATGCGGCCGCGGTTGGTGCGGGCCCTGGGCTCCGCCGACTCCGCGCTGCACCGTGCGCTCGGCGGTGTCGTCGCAGGACTCGTGGCCGGAGTGCTCACGGGGCTCATCGCCTGGGTGTCCTCCGGTTCGTTCGGCCCCGGGCGCCTGGCCGACGTCGGTCCGCACGCCCTCGCGGTCGGCGGGTTCGCCGCACTCGAGATCGGCCTGCCGGCGATCATCGCCCTCGCCGCGGGCAGTGACCTGGTCCGGCTGCCGGACCGCGGATGGACGCGAGAGCGCTGGACCGAGGCCGACGAACCCGACGATGCCCACGACACGGCGCGCGCCGGGGTCGACGTCGGCGAGGGGTCCCTGCTCGCCGCGCTCGACCAGGCCGGCGCCGGGCGCACCACCGACGTGCACCGCTTCGTGGTCGAGGAGTCCCACGACGGGTCGACCGCTGCACGGCCCCGCGCGACGACCGAACACGTGACCGAGCCGGTCAGCAGTGAGCCCGCCTCCGCACCCGCACGGCCCGCCTCTGCGCCCGCACGACCCGCCTCCGCCCCCGCGCCCGTCGCACCGCGTACCGGCGACACCGACCACGACGTCGAGCTCCCCGACTGGGCGAAGACCGACGCGGTGGCCGCCGACCGTCTGGCCGCTGAGCCCGACCCGGAGCGCCGCAGTGCCGGACGAGCAGCGCTGGGTGGCCTCCGCGACCGCCTGGCCGGCGCGGCCGAAGGGGTCCGAGGTCGAGCCGGTGCACTCCGCGACCGCGTGACCGGCTCCGACGCCGAGCCGGAGCAGCCCAGCCCCGAGCGGCCCGCAGCCCCCGTACCCGCTCCGGTGCCGACCGACGCCCAGCCCGCGTTCCCGTGGAGCACCGAGGAGTTCGTGGCCGGCCGCGACGACGTGGACGAAACGGCCGAGGCGGACCGCGTGGACGTCGCGCCCGACACCCGAGCGCCCGCCTCGAAGCCGGCGGAGCCGTCCCGCCCGGCGAAGTGGGACGTCACCGACCAGATCCCCGAGGACGAGCTGCCCTGGTGGCGGCAGCCGAAGGACGACCGGTAACAGCGCCCGTCGCGTGCGTGCCTGCCGGTAGGGTTGGTGCCGTGCTCGAACTGGTCGTCCTGATCTCCGGTACCGGGTCGAACCTCCGAGCCCTGCTCGAAGCGACCTTCGACGCCGAGTACCCCGCCCGTGTCGTCGCCATCGGTGCCGACCGTGATGCCGAGGGTCTCGGCCTGGGCGAGGAGTTCTCGATCCCGACCTTCACGGTGCCGTTCACCCGCTACGACTCCCGCGCCGAGTGGGGCCAGGCCCTGGCGGAGCAGATCCGCCCGTGGTCGCCCGACCTGCTCGTGCTCTCCGGCCTGATGCGCCTGCTGCCCCCGGCCGTGGTGTCCGAGTTCGCCCCGGGGATCATCAACACCCACCCGGCGTACCTGCCCGAGTTCCCCGGCGCCCACGGCGTGCGGGACGCCCTGGCCGCCGGGGTCACCGAGACCGGTGCGAGCGTCATCGCGGTCGACGACGGCGTCGACACGGGGCCGATCCTCGCGCAGGAGCGCATCCCGGTGCTGCCGGGCGACACCGAGTCGACGCTGCACGACCGCATCAAGCCGGTCGAGCGCCGCCTGCTCATCCAGACCATCCTCGACATCGCCAACGGCACCACCGACCTGAAGGGCACCCCGAGCGCATGAGCGTGCACGCAGCCGACCCCAGCCTCTACCGCGACCGTGACGTGGTCCCGGTCCGCCGTGCACTCATCTCGGTGAGCGACAAGTCCGGCCTGCTCGAGCTCGCCGGCGCGCTGGCCGACTCCGGGGTCGAGATCGTGTCGACCGGCTCCACCGCCCAGACCATCCGCGACGCGGGCTACGCCGTCACCGACGTCGCGAGCGTCACCGGGTTCCCCGAGTCCCTCGACGGTCGCGTGAAGACGCTGCACCCGTCGGTGCACGCCGGCCTGCTCGCCGACCTGCGGCTCGAGTCGCACGAGCAGCAGCTCGCCGACCTCGACATCGCGCCGTTCGAGCTCGTCGTCGTGAACCTCTACCCGTTCGTCGAGACCGTCGCGTCGGGTGCCGACACGGCGACCGTGGTCGAGAACGTCGACATCGGCGGCCCCGCGATGGTCCGTGCCTCGGCGAAGAACCACCCGAACGTGGCGATCGTGGTCTCCCCGGCGTCCTACCCCGAGGTCGTCGAGGCCGTCCGTGCCGGCGGCACCACGCTCGAGCTCCGGAAGCGCCTCGCCGCCCAGGCCTTCGCGCGCACCGCCGCCTACGACACCGCGGTGGCGTCCTACTTCGCGAGCGACGTCGTCACGGCCGCTGCAGCCCCGACGACCGCCGGCGACATCCGGACCCCCGGTGCGTTCGACGAGCACCTGGCGGTCGAGGCCGAGCTGTCGGCGACCTTGCGCTACGGCGAGAACGCCCACCAGGCCGCGGCGCTCTACACGACGTCGGACGGCACCGGCATCGCGCAGGCGACGCAGCTGCACGGCAAGGAGATGTCGTACAACAACTACGTCGACGCCGACGCAGCGGTCCGTGCGGCCTTCGACTTCGACGAGCCCGCCGTCGCGATCATCAAGCACGCCAACCCGTGCGGCATCGCGATCGCCCCGGCCGACGCCGCCGACCCGATCGCCTCGGCCCACGCCGCCGCGCACGCCTGCGACCCGCTCTCGGCGTTCGGTGGGGTCATCGCCGCGAACCGCCCGGTCACCGTGGCCATGGCCGAGACCGTGAAGGACATCTTCACCGAGGTCGTCGTCGCCCCCGGGTTCGACCCCGAGGCGCTCGAGATCCTGTCGCGCAAGAAGAACATCCGCCTGCTCACGCTGCCGGCCGACTTCGCGCTCGCCGACCGCGAGGTCAAGCAGATCTCCGGCGGCTTCCTGGTGCAGGACGCCGACCGCTTCACGGGCTTCGACCAGGCCACCTGGACCCTCGTCGCCGGCGAGCCCGCCGACGAGCAGACCCTCGCCGACCTGGCCTTCGCGTGGCGTGCGAGCCGTTCGGTGAAGTCGAACGCCATCCTGCTGGCGAACCAGGGCGCGAGCGTCGGTGTCGGCATGGGCCAGGTCAACCGGGTCGACTCCTGCCACCTCGCGGTGAACCGTGCCGGTGACCGTGCGACCGGCAGCGTCGCGGCGTCGGACGCGTTCTTCCCGTTCGCCGACGGCCTGCAGGTGCTGCTCGACGCCGGTGTCCGTGCGGTGGCGCAGCCCGGTGGCAGCGTCCGCGACGACGAGGTCATCGCCGCGGCGAAGGCCGCCGGCGTCACGATGTACTTCACGAGCGAGCGCCACTTCTTCCACTGATGTGAACAATCGGTGGCGAACCATTGCGCGCCGTGAGTCACTGTGAATAGTCTGTAAGGCTCCGCGGCAGGCAGCCGACGATCCCTCGGGACCGGCGGCACCGCGGACACAACGGTGACGAAGACGACGACTGGAGTGACGATGGACAACATGACCGGAACCGTGGCGACGGCCGCCCGTGCAGGTCTCGTGTCCGTCGTGGGGACCACTCCCGCACGGCGATCCCTGATCGCACCGCGGCCCCGCGCCGCGGCCGCCGTCTAGTCGGGCCGTTCCCACGGCCCCGCGACGCAGCACCACCGGCGTCCGCGAACCACCCGCCTGAACCCGGGGGACGACTGTCCCTCGGTGCCTCCGGCCCGACCGACGTCACGCGAGTGACGGCGGAGACGCGACCACGCGCCCGGCCGATGATCACCACGCAACGCCACACCGAGCCTCCAGGCCGAAGCCGCGCGACGCGAGCAAGCAAGCAAGCAAGCAAGCAAGCAAGCAAGCAAGCAAGCAAGCAAGCAGCAAGCAAGCAGCGAGCACGCACCGCGCAGCGCGACCCGGGGACCCGGCAGACGCATGAGGACGCAACGCATGTCCAAGTCGCCCACCACGGCGCGCCCGTCCACCTTCCGCGCGATCGCGCGGATCTACCCCTACGTGAAGCCCTACCAGGGGCGCCTCATCGGCGGCATGGCCGCAGCGATGGGAGCCTCCCTGGTGGCGCTCGCAATCCCCTACGTGCTGCAGTGGCTCGTCGACGGTCCGCTGTCGTCGCGCGACTCGGCACAGATCTGGCCCGCCGGGCTCGGGGTGCTCGCCCTCGGTGTGCTCGAGGCGTTCTTCATCGCCTCGCGCCGCCGGCTGGTGATGCGCCCCTCGACCCGCATCGAGACCAGCATGCGCAACTCGCTCTACGCGAAGCTGCAGGACCTGCCGGTCGCGTTCCACGACCGCTGGGAGTCCGGGCAGCTGCTGTCCCGTTCCGTGTCGGACCTGTCGCTGATCCGGCGCTGGCTGGCCTTCGGCGTCGTCCTGCTCGTCGTGAACATCGTGACGATCGTCGTCGGCTTCGTCGTGCTGTTCACCTTCGGGTGGATCCTCGGGCTGATCTTCCTGATCGCGTCGATCCCGCTGTGGATCAACGGCCTGCTGTTCGAGCGCCGGTACTCCGCCGTCGCACGACGCAGCCAGGACCAGGTCGGTGACCTCGCCACGAGCGTCGAGCAGTCGGTGCACGGCATCCGCGTGCTCAAGGCGTTCGGTCGCGGCGGCGCGAAGCTCGAGGAGTTCAGCGAGCAGGCCGAGGCCCTGCGCGGCACCGAGATCAAGAAGGCGAAGGCCATCGCGGGCATCTGGCTGTGGCTGCTGCTCGTGCCGGACGTCGCGTTCGCGCTGTGCCTGCTCGCCGGCATCTGGCTCGCATCGCAGGGGCAGCTCAGCGTCGGCCAGCTGTTCGCGTTCTTCGCGACGGCGACGGTGCTGCGGTTCCCGATCGAGTCGATCGGCTTCCTGCTCTCGATGACGTTCGACACCCGCACGGCGGTCGACCGCTTCTTCGAGGTCATGGACTCCGAGAACACCATCACGGACCCGGAGCACCCGAAGACGATCGCGGAGCCGCACGGTGCGCTGTCGTTCAACGGCGTGCACTTCCGGTACCAGGACTCCGCACCGCAGTACCCGGACCTGATCAACGGCGTCGAACTGCAGCTGCAGCCGGGCGAGACCATGGCGCTCGTCGGGCTCACCGGCTGCGGCAAGACGACGCTGCTCTCGCTCGTGCCGCGTCTGTACGACGTGACCGGCGGTTCGGTGACGATCGACGGGGTCGACATCCGCGACCTCACCCGCGAGGAACTGCGCCGGCACGTCGGCGTCGCCTTCGAGGACGCCACCCTGTTCTCGTCGACCGTGCGTGAGAACGTGCTGCTCGGTCGACCGGACGTGCAGGGTGCCGAGGCCGAAGCGCTCATGCGCGAGGCGCTCGACATCGCGCAGGCGTCCTTCGTGGACGACCTGCCCGACGGCGTCGACACCCGGGTCGGTGAAGAGGGGCTGTCGCTGTCCGGTGGGCAGCGCCAGCGCCTGGCGCTCGCCCGCGCGATCGCCGCACGGCCGTCGGTGCTCGTGCTCGACGACCCGCTGTCGGCGCTCGACGTCGACACCGAGGCGCGGGTCGAGGCGGGCCTGCGACGCGTGCTCGCCGACACCACGTCGCTCATCGTGGCGCACCGTCCGTCGACGGTGACGCTGGCCGACCGGGTCGCCCTGATGGAGAACGGCGTCGTCACGGCCGTCGGGACCCACCACGACCTGATGGCCACCAACGAGCACTACCGCTACGTCATCTCGTCGCTCGACGACGACGACGCGACCGCACGACAGGAGGCGATGGCATGAGCCAGCAGACCGACCAGAACCTGCCGGGAGGAACGGCGTCCGTCCCGCAGGAAGCTCCGGACGAGCAGGCTGCCGCCCCCGTCACCGCCTCGATCACCACCATGGGCGTGCGCGGCGAGGAGCGTGAGGACTTCACGAAGGCCGAGAGCAAGCGCCTGCGGCGCCGGTCCCTCGCCCTGCTCGGGTCCCTCGCCGCACCGCTGAAGCTCCGGCTGGTGCTGCTCGGCATCGTGGTCGTGGTCTCGACCGCCGGCACCGTCGCGGGTCCGGCGCTCATCGCGTGGGGCATCGACAACGCCCTGCCCGCGGTGATGGACCAGAACGACTGGGTGCCGGCGTTCGGGGTCGTCGCGACGTACATCGTGGTGGCCGTCCTCGGCGCGGTGCTCACCGCCTGGTACACGGTGCTCGCGGCACGGATCAGCCAGGCGATCCTGTTCGACCTGCGCAAGCGGGTGTTCCTGCACACGCAGCGGCTCTCGCTCGAGTTCCACGAGACCTACACGTCGGGCCGGATCATCTCGCGCCAGACGAGTGACCTCGACTCGATCCGCGAGCTGCTGGACTCCGGGCTGAACCAGCTCATCCAGGGCGTGCTGTACATGGCGTTCACCGCCGTGGCCCTGGTGCTGCTCGACCCGACGTCCGGGCTCGTGCTCGCGGTGTCGCTCGTGCCGCTCTGGTTCCTGATCCGCTGGTTCCAGACGAACTCGCAGACGCTGTTCCGCTCCACCCGTGTCACCTCGGCGCGCGTCATCGTGCACTTCGTCGAGACGATGACGGGCATCCGGGCGGTGCAGGCGTTCCGCAAGGAGTCCCGCAACCGTGACGAGTACGGCGGCTACGTCGAGGACTACCGGGTGGCGAACACGAAGGTGTTCAACCTGTTCGGGACCTTCGACCCCGTGCTCGTGCTCATCGGCAACGCCACGCTCGCCGCGGTCGTCATCGTCGGCGGCTTCCGGATCGTCGGCGGGACGCTCGAGGTCGGTGCGCTGCTCGCGGTCGCGCTGTACGCCAAGCGATTCTTCGACCCGGCGCAGGAACTCGCGATGTTCTACAACGGGTACCAGTCGGCCTCGGCGGCGATGGAGAAGATCTCCGGTGTCCTCGAGGAACGGCCGAGCGTGCCGGACCCCGTGAAGCCCACCCGCCTGGCGGACGCCACCGGGAAGATGGACTTCGACGACGTCGTCTTCGCCTACAACAAGGGCAAGGTCGTGCTGCCGGAGTTCGACCTGCACATCCCGTCGGGGCAGACGATCGCCCTCGTCGGGTCCACCGGTGCCGGTAAGTCGACGCTCGCCAAGCTCATGGCGCGCTTCTACGACCCAACCCAGGGCTCGGTCAAGCTCGACGGTGTGGACCTGCGCGACCTCGACACGAAGGACATGCGCCGCGCGATCGTCATGGTCACGCAGGAGGCCTACCTGTTCTCCGGCACCGTCGCGGACAACATCGCGCTCGGCAAGCCCGGTGCGTCCCGTGAGGAGATCGAGGCGTCGGCCAAGGCGGTCGGCGCGCACGAGTTCATCATGGCGCTGCCCGACGGGTACGACACCGACGTGAACAAGCGCGGCGGCCGTGTCTCGGCGGGTCAGCGGCAGCTGCTCTCGTTCGCGCGGGCGTTCATCGCGGACCCGAAGGTGCTCATCCTCGACGAGGCCACGGCGTCGCTCGACATCCCCTCGGAGCGACTCGTGCAAGAGGGCCTGGAGACCCTGCTCGCCGACCGCACCGCGGTGATCATCGCGCACCGGCTGTCCACCGTCGCGATCGCCCACCGGGTGCTCGTGATGGAACACGGCCGGATCGTCGAGGACGGCACCCCCGCCGACCTCATCGCCGGCACCGGGCGGTTCGCCCAGCTGCACGCGGCCTGGCGCGACTCGCTCGTCTAGGCCCCGATCGGGCTGCACCACGTGGTTGGCTTGCTCCATGAGCAACGACAGCGTGGTGCAGCCCGGCGGCGTCGCCCTGCACGACCCCTTCTACGGTGCCCCCTTCACCGAGGCCGTCCGACGGTTCTGGCGGAAGTACACCGTGTTCACCGGACGGGCATCGCGCGCCGAGTTCTGGTGGTGGTGGCTGACGTCGTTCGCGATCGGACTCGTGCTGCAGCTCGTGCCGCAGGTGTTCACGCCGGACACCCCGGTGCTCGAGAACCCCGTCGGCTCGTACCTGTTCATGCTGTGGGTGCTCGCGACGCTCATCGGGTCGCTCGCCCTCGGCGCCCGACGGCTGCACGACGCCAACCTGTCCGGCTTCTGGCAGTTCCTGCACGTGCTGCCGGGCCTCGGCTCACTCATCGTGTACGTGCTGTGCCTCCTGCCCGCGAACCCGAAGGGTGCGCGCTTCGACCGCTGACGGCCGAACCAGGGCGGACCCCGGCGGGCCGACCTGCGCGGACCGGGGATCAGAACGGGTCGTCCGCGTCCGTGGCGGGTGACCAGCGCGCACGACGCATGTCGAGCCTCCAGGCCGTCGTCCCCTGCACGAGCGGCGTCCCCTCGACGCGGTAGTGCTCGAGCGCCCGGGCCTCGTGGTGCAGCGGCGGGTGCCCACCCGCGCGCACCACGCGCCACCACGGCAGGTCGGCGCCCTCGTGCGCCATCACCTTGCCGACGGCACGCGACGCCCGCGACCCGAGGGCTGCGGCGACGTCGCCGTACGTCATGACGTGACCCGGCGGGATCATCCGCACCACCTCGGCGACGGCGGCGCCGAAGTCGACGGGGACGTCGTCGTATGCCACGTAGTCGGAGGGCACGTCGTCGGGCGTGCTAGAGCGTCAGGACCGCGAAGTGGTCGCCGTACTGGGTCTCGCGCACGACCTCGAAGCCCACGGCGCGGAAGAACGCCTCGGGGCTGTCGTCGCCGCCCGGCTCGTACACGACCGTCAGCCGCTCGAACCCACGGCTGCGCGCTTCGTCCGCCAGACCGTGCACGGCGAAGCGACCGACGCCCCGGCCCTGCGCGCTCGCCGCCACGTTGACGCGCCAGATGCAGCTGCGCAGCTCTTCCTGCGCGTTGTCGGCGTCGAACGAACCGATGATCAGGCCGAGGACCTCGTCGTCGTCGAGGACGACACGGGTCCACGCGGAGCTCGGCTTGACGTCGGACTCGGCGACCCCGTAGGTGGTCGGCTGCACGAACTGTTCCTGGCCCGGCTTGAGCGTCAGGGAGTTGGCCGCGGCAGCGGTCTTCGCGGAGAGTTCTTCCAGGCGCAGGTCGGACATGCGGCCAGGCTAACGGTGCAGACCCTGCGGAAGCCAGTGACGACGGCAGACCGAGACCGCACCGTTGCCGCGGCGGAACCGGGCGGCCGACCGGCGTGTGGTGCTCACGGCATGACGTCACCCGAGTTCGGGCCGAGCGTCTGCCCGGTGTACAGGTCGCCCGCTGGCGACGACGCGAGCAGCAGCGCGGTCGGAGCGACCTCGGCGGGGACCCCGAAACGTCCGATCGGGAGCTCCGCGGCCTTGTCCGTCCGCCACTGCGCCGTCATCCGGTCCGTCATCGGGGACACGATCGGGCCGGGTGCGATCGCGTTGACGAGCACGCCCCGTCCGCTCCACTCGATCGCGGCGCTCTTCGTCAGCGCGATGACGCCGGCCTTCGCGGCCGCGTAGTGCGCGACCTCGGAGCCGCCCTTGATCGCCAGCTGGGAGGCGAGGTTGATGATGCGCCCGTGCCCGTCGCGGAGCATCCGCCGACCGACTGCTCGCATCACCAGGAAGACCCCGGTCAGGTCGATCGCCATGACGCGCGCCCAGTCAGCGGTGGTGAGCTCCTCGAGCGGGGCCTGCGTGAGGACGCCGGCGGCGTTCACCAGGACCTGGATCCCGCCGGACTCCTCGTCGACCGACGCCACGGCGGCCTCGACCCGGTCCTCGTCCGTGACGTCGAGCACGATGGTCCGGACGCCCAGCCGCTCGGCGAGGTCCGCCAGGCCGTCGGCGTCGAGGTCCGCGGCGACGACCCGCGCTCCGGCGGCGACGAAGGTCTCCACGATCGCGAGACCGATGCCGCTCGCGCCACCCGTCACCAGGGCGGTCGTCCCGGTGAGGTCGAACACCGTCCCGTCGGGCATCAGTCGGCCATCAGGATGGTCAGGCCGCCGTCGACGACGAGTTCCTGCCCGGTGACGTAGCGCGCCTCGTGGCTGAGCAGGAACCGGATGGCCGCGGCTGCTTCGTCGGCGTGGCCGACACGACCCCACGGGATCCGCGCACCCGCGGCGGCGAGGCCTGCCGGGCCGAGCGAGTTCTGGGCGTCCGAGGACTGCGGCGTCTCGATGAGCCCCGGGACGATGGTGTTCACCCGGATCCCGCGCGGTGCCAGCTCGGCTGCCGCACTCCGGGCGAGGCCGATCACCGCCGCCTTGCACGCGGCGTAGTGGCTGTGTGCGACCCAGCCGTACACGCCGCCCGCGATCGAGGACACGGCCACCATCGACCCGCCCCGGTCGAGGTGCCGGGCACCGGCCCGGAGCGTGCGCATCACACCGTGCAGGTCCACCTGCAGGATGTCGTCCCACGCCGCGTCGGTCATGGTGTCGAGCGGCTGCCGACGGAGGACCCCCGCTCCCGCCACCACGTGGTCGACGCGACCCCAGCGGTCGACGGCCGCCTGGAACACGGCGTCGACGTCCTCGGTGCTGCGGACGTCCGCGGTGACCGTCAGCGCACTGCCCCCGGCGGCCTCGACGGCGTCGACGACGGGTGCGGGATCGTGCGGGTCACCCGCGAACACGGGGATGACGATGTTCGCGCCGTACTCGGCGAGCTGCACGGCGAGGGCCGCGCCGATCCCGCTCGCGGCGCCGGTGATGACGACCACGCTCCCCGAGAACTCGGAGTACACGCCGGTCGGTGTCGTGGCGCTCAATGGTCGATCACCGCCACGCGCTTCGTCCCGAGCATGATCAGACCGGAGAGGACCATGCCGCCCGCACCGACGATGAGGGCGGCCAGGCCGAGCCCGATGCTCCCGGCGACGAGAGCCGTCAGCACAGCCGAGCCGATGATGGTGCCGGGCTGGCCCATCGCGGTGACGAACGCGGACCCGGTGGCGCGGCAGCTCGAGTCGAAGCACTCCGCCTGCAGGAAGAGCAGCGACGCGTACGGTCCGAGCAGGAAGAACAGCGTCAGCATGTACGTGACCAGGACGTAGCCGAAGTCGTCCGGACCGAGCACGAAGAGGGTCCAGCAGACACCCGCGAGCACCCAGCCCACGACGATCGTGGTCTTGCGGCCGATGATGTCGCCGAGCCAGCCGTGGAACAGGTAGCCGGCGGCGCCGACCACGTTCGACAGCACGATGATGAGCAGCGACATGCTCGCGTCGACACCCTTGACGCCCTCGAGCATCGTCGTCCCGAGCACGCTCGTGGTGGTGATGCCGAAGTAGTTCACGATCCACGCGATCGAGAGCACGACGGTGTTGCGTGCGTACCGTCGGCCGAAGATCGCCCGCAGCGGGTTCGGACCCTCGTCGACGATGCCGAAGCGGGCGGCGACCTCGGTGGCTTCCTCGGTGCGACCGGACTTCCGCAGCTGCCGCAGGTACGTGTTCAGACGGTGCTGCGGCGTCTCCTTGATGCCCTTGCGCAGGAACAGCACGAACAGCGCCGGAACGGTGGCGATGAGGAACGCGAGCCGCCAGGACTCCTGTCCGAAGAGCCCGTTGATGCCGGCGATGAACGCGGCCGCGAGGAGCGCGCCGATCGGCCACCCGGTCTGGACGAGGCTGTAGAAGAAGCCGCGACGCTTCTTGACGCCCTCGATCTCGGTGAGCGCGAAGACCTCGTTGAGGTAGGTGGAGTTCACCGACTGCTCGGCCATCCCGAAGCCGCTCAGGGCCCGGAAGCCGACGAGCGAGGCGACCCCCGTCGACGCCGCCGTCAGCAGCGACGACAGGGCCGCGCCGCCGATCGTGATCATCATGCCGCGGCGCCGGCCGAGTCGGTCCACGAACAGACCGACGAGGACGACGACGACGAAGACACCGACGCTCACGAGGGTGTTCGCCAGCAGGGCGGTCTGTTCGTTCCACCCGAAGTCCTCGGCGATGCGGGGGAGGAGCGTGCCGAACATGATGAAGTCGTAGACGGCGAGGGTCCAGGCGAAGAACGCCAGGGTCGCGCCGCGCTTGGTCTCCTTCGGCCCGATCGTCGGGAACGTCCCGGTGGCGAGCTCGAGGTCCTCGGGCTCGTGGATGGTCGTGGTGGACATGGTCTTCCTCTCGGTACGGCGGTGCGGCGCTGCGACGGTGTCGCGGCGCGGGCTGACGGGCGGAGGCGGAGCGTGGGTGCGGTCAGGGGTGGCCGGTCGGGGGAGAGCCCCGGCCGTGTGCGGCGAACGCCGCGTGGATGCGGGCGTCCGGGGCGTCGAGGGCGAGCAGGGCAGCCAGCAGGAGACGCGCCTTGAGGCCGTCGAGGTTGCCGGCGGGGACGAGTCCGGCGCTGAGCAGGTCGATCTCGCCGCCCGCGAAGCCGTACGTCGTCGTGAGCGTCGCACCGGCGCCGGTCCGCGACGCCAGCACGACCGGCATCTGCGCGGCGAGTGCGCGGACGGCGTCGACCGTGCGCTCGGCGACGTGCCCGCCGCCGAAGCCCTCGATGACCGCGCCGCGGTACCCGAGTCCGTCCAGGGTCGACAGGACCCGGCCGTCGTCGGCGAGGGTGACCCGGTGCAGGGCCACCGGAGGCAGCGGTGCGACGCGTGTGGTGAGCGCGGGCGCTCGGGACGCCGGAGCCTGGAAGACGGGCGAGCCCTCGGTGACCCGTCCGAGCGGACCGGAACCCGGTGAGGCGAAGGCACCGGTCGACGAGGTGTGCGTCTTGCGGACGGTCCCGGCGGCGTGCACCTCGTCGTCGAGCACGACGAGGACGCCACGTCCCACTGCTGCCGGTGCCGCGGCCACGCACACGGCCGCCAACAGGTTCGCCGGACCGTCCGCGCCGGGCGAGGAGGCGTGGCGCATCGCTCCGGTCACCACGAGGGGCTCGGGGCGGTCCCAGGCGAGGTCGAGCAGGTACGCGGTCTCCTCGATGGTGTCCGTGCCCTGCGACAGCACGACGCCCGAGGCTCCGGAGCCGACGGCGTCCCGCGCGGCGTCGAGCGCTCGCTGCACGTCGTCGAAGTCGAGCGAGGGCGAGGGCACCATGCCGAGCTGGCGGGCCTCGACCCGTGCGACCTGCGCGATGGCCGGCACACCGGCGAGGAGGTCGCGGGCTGCGATCCGCGGGACGGCGCCGCAGTCGCGCGGATCGCCCGAGGTGACGCTCGCGATGGTCCCGCCGAGGGCGAGGTACACGATCCGGGGGAGCATGGGGTCCGTCACGGCAGGGTGTCCCTTCGTCGATCGACCGCGCGGGCGAGGCTGCGGTGTTCCCAGTCGGTGTCGTCACGCGGGTCGGCCCTGCGGACGCGGGTGGCGACGGCCGACCAGTCCGTGCGCCCGGCTCCGACCTGTTCGACCGCGTCCAGGACCCCGTCGACGCCCTGGGCCACGACGCGCTTGCCGGTCGGCCCGACGATCACGAGCCGCACGGTGCCCGGGACCTCGTGGACGCGGATCCGATCGTCCGCGAAGAGCCGGGTCGCCCAGGCGGCCAGCCGGAGCTGCGCCCGCTTGCGCGCCGCGGGGGTGTCCTCGACACCGGCGGCGTACCAGTCACGGTGCCCGCCGTTGCCGCCACATCCGCCGCACATCAGTACTCGCGTGGGCGCTCGGGCTGCGCGAACGGGAAGCGGACGCGGAAGTCGTCGGCGATCTCGTTCATCGTGACGAACCGGACGCCCTCGTGGCCCCCGATGTACTCGATGAGCCGCTCGATCATGAGCAGGACCTGCGGCCGCCCGGAGACGTCGGGGTGGATCGTGATCGGGAAGACGGCGTAGTCGAGTTCGCGGTACACCCAGTCGAACTGGTCCTTCCACATCTGCTCGACGTCGCGCGGGTTGACGAAGCCGTGGCTGTTCGGGCTCGACTTGATGAACATCATCGGGGGCAGGTCGTCGACGTACCAGTTCGCCGCGATCTCGACGAGGTCGATCTCGCTCCCGTGGACGAGCGGCGTCATCCACGTGTGCGGGTCCTGCGAGTAGTCGATCGGTGTCCACTGGTCGCCGACGATCGAGTAGTAGGGGACGAAGTCCTTGTGCTGCTGACTGTGGTCGTAGCTGAACCCGAACTTCTCCAGGAGCGTGGGCGTGTAGCTGCTCAGTTCCCACCACGGCGCGACGTAGCCCGTCGGCTGCTGACCCGTGAGTCGCGTGATCAGCTCGACCGAGCGCTCCATCACCGCGTCCTCCTGCGCCTCGGTCATCGCCACGGGGTTCTCGTGGCTGTACCCGTGCGCACCGATCTCGTGGCCGGCGTCGAACAGGGCCTTGCACTGGTCCGGGAAGGTCTCGAGCGAGTGGCCGGGGATGAACCAGGTCGCTGCGATGTCGGCGCGGTCGAACACCTTCTGCAGACGTGGGACGCCGGTCTGTCCCGCGAAGATCCCGCGCTGGATGTCCGAGGGGGAATCCGCCCCTCCGTAGGAGCCGAGCCAGCCTGCGACCGCGTCGATGTCGACGCCGAAGGACACGAAGATCTCTTTCACCATGGGACACCGTCTCTCGTCGTTGCTGCAATTCGTGCAATCGTTTGCATTGACCGGAATCCTGACAGTCGACTGTTTCGATCGACGTCCAACCGTGTAACCAGTGTGTTTCGGCTCGTCCGGGCTGTCGTCGGGCGAAGCACCTGCAAACGTTCGCGCCGCACGGTGTGACGACGATCTGTCACCTAGACTCGACGGATGGGCAGTACGAGCGACGACCCGGCCGGACACGGTCAGCAGGATCGTCGTGGTGACGTGAACCTGCAGGCCATCGCTGCGCTCGCCGGCGTGCACATCTCGACGGCGTCGCGCGTGCTCCGACAGGCGGAGCCGACCAAGGGGTGGAGCGCCTCGGCGCAGCGGGTGATCGCGGCGGCGGCCGAGCTCGGGTACCGCCCCAACCGACTCGCAGCATCGCTCCGGACCCGGCGGTCGAACACCATCGGCGTCGTGATGCCACGGCTCGCCGACACGGTCATCGCGACGATCTGCCAGTCCGTCGAGTCGGCCGCCCGATCTGCCGGGTACCAGCTGTTGCTCACGACGCCCCCGGACGACATGGGCGCGCAACTGGACGCGGTCGACTTCCTGCTCTCCCGACAGGTCGACGGCCTCATCGTCAGCTCGCTCCACCTGTCGTCCCCGAACCCTCGGCTGACGGACCTCCCCGTGCCGGTCATCGCGACGAACCGGCACCCCGGGGACTGGATGCCCGCCGTGGTCGGTGACGACGTCGAGGGCGGCCGGATGGCCACGGAACACCTGCTCGCGCTGGGGCACCGCCGCATCGGCGTCATCGCGGGTCCGCGCCACGCCAGCACCGCCGTGGAGCGGGTGGCCGGGTTCCGCCTGGCGCACGAGCAGCGGGACCTCGCCGTGGACGACGCGCTCGTCGTCCACAGCGACTTCGAGGTCGAGGGAGGCGTGGTCGGCGCGCACACGCTGCTCTCGCTGTCGGACCCGCCGACCGCGATCTTCGCCGTCAACGACACCGCGGCGATCGGTGTGATGGGCGCCGCACGGCAGCGCGGCCTCCGCGTGCCCGACGACCTGTCGATCGTCGGCTACAACGACATCTCGGTCGTGGCGCAGCTGCCCACGCCCATGACGACCGTGCACTCACCGACCGCGCTGATGGGCACCGTGGCCGTGGAGCGGCTGCTCGCGGCGATCGGCGACGGGGCACTGCAGGGAGCGACGCTCCCGGTCTCGCTCGTGGTGCGGTCGTCGACCGGACGTCCGGCGGGCTGATCCAGGACAGGGCGCTCTGACCGGACCACGCGAGCGGGTGCCCGAGCGGCGTCGCGGTATGGTCGCGGCATGGCAGAGCATCGACGCGGAGCGAACCTCCCGTCGATCGGCGGGTTCAACCGCACCGTGGTCCTGGACGCCGTCCGCCGCTCGCCCGACGGCCTGAGTCGCGTCGAACTCGCCGCCCGCACCGGACTGAGCGCGCAGACCGTGTCGAACGTCACCCGGTTCCTGATCGAGGCCGGCATGATCGTCGAGTCCGGCACCGTCGTGTCCGGCCGCGGCAAGCCCCGCACCATCCTGCGGCTCGAACCGGGCAGCCGGTACGCGGTCGGCGTGCACGTCGACCCGGCCGTCGTCACCTACGTGCTGCTCGACCTCGCCGGCACCGTCGTCGCCGCGTCCACGACCTCGACCCCCACCGCCGACGACCCGTCCGAGGTGGTGCGCACCATCGCCTCGGCCGTCGACGGGCTCGTCGCCGACGCCGGGGTGGCCGTCGACAGCGTGCTCGGCGTCGGGATCGCGAGCCCCGGACCGATCGACGTCGAGGCCGGCATCGTGGTCGACCCGCCGTTCCTGCCCCGGTGGCGGGACGTGCCGCTGCGCGATGCGCTCGCCGAGGCCACCGGCTACCCGGTCCTGCTCGAGAAGGACGTCACGGCAGCCGCGGTCGGCGAGATGTTCCTGGCGGGGGAGTCCTCGGCCCGGAACTTCGCGTTCGTGTACTTCGGCACCGGGTTCGGCGTCGGGCTCGTCGTCGACCACGAACCCGTGCGCGGGGTGGGGTCGAACGCGGGCGACGCCGGGCACATCATGGTCGACCAGGGGTCGCTCGCGGGCACCCCGGACGGCTCGGGCACGCGCGGCGAGGTCGGTGCAGCCGTCGCGCCGGACCGGCTGGTGCGGGTGGCGCGGTCGCGCGGCCTCGCGTTGTCGGGCGGCGGCGCGGTCGCCGAGGCGGATCCTGGTGCAGACGCCGCCGATGCCACGGACGCCGCCGATGCCACGGACGCCGCCGATGCCACCGACGCCGCCGACGCCGCCGACGTCGACGCCGTGAACGCCGCGTGGGACGAGCTCGCCGCGGCCATCGCGGACGGGGACGACACCGCCGTCACGCTCGCGGCCGATGCCGGCACGGTCATGGGCAACGCCGTCGTCCTCATCGTGAACCTGCTCGACATCGACCGCGTGGTGTTCGGCGGCCCGTTCTGGTCACGCATCGCGAGCGCTGCCCTGCCGGCCGCGCGGACCGCCATCGTCGGGTCGCCGCTGCTCGTGCCGAAGCACGCCGTGCAGGTGGTGGAGAGCGACCGCGGTGCAGACGTCGCCGCCGTGGGTGCCGCCTGCCTGGTGCTCGACGCCGCGCTCTCGCCGCGGGCCAGCACCCTGCTCATCCGGCGCTGACGGCACGGGCGCCGTCGCCCGGCGCCCTGCCCGGCCGGAGCACTCCGCCCCGGCCCGCTACGCTGCGATCCGACGCAGCCGCCAGGTGTGCGGGATCGACGGGGGACACATGACGGACAGCACGGACACCACGGACAGCGCGAACGACACGGACGGCACGATGGACCCGCGGTGGGCGAGGGTGCGCCCACTCGTGTTCCGGACGATCATCGGCGCGGTCGTCGCCGCGGGCCTGGTCGGCATCGCCGCGGTGCTCCTCGGCGACTTCGGACGGGTCGCGGTGCAGCTGCTCCTGACGATCGTCGTGGTCGTCGTCTTCGCGCTGCTGTCCTGGTACGACGCCGACGTCTCGTCCAGGCGGTCCGGGATCTTCGCGTTCGCGAGCATCGCCACGTCGATGTACCTGCTCGTCGCCGGTCTGTACAAGGTGTGGATCGTGCCGACGGGGATCTCCGGTGACGGCATCTGGTTCGTCCTGGAGCACTTCTGGCACTGGATCTGGCTCGTCGGCGTCGCCCGGGTGGCGCTCCTGCACGTCCACCTGCTCCTCGTGATCCACCGCCGGTACCCGACGCCCGTCCTGCAGGTCGTCGCGAAGGCCACCGTCGGCGTCATCGCCCTGCTCGCACTGCTGCTCTCGATCCCGCTGCTCGCGCCGGACGTCGACTACGCCCGCGGCTACTGGCGGCTCGTCTGGGTGGTGGTGATCCTCGACCTGCTCGGGACCGTCGTGGTGCCCCTCAGCAACGCCCTGTTCCGTCCGCGAGCCACCACCCTGCCGTCGGCGACGTGGCCGGTGCCCGAGCAGCAGCCGGCGTGGAGTGCGACGCCGACCCCCGCGGCTCCCGCACCTGCTCCCGCTCGCGATGTGCCGCTGCCGCTGCCGCTCGCTCCCGCACCGTCGCCCACTCCCACTCCCACACCCGAACCCGAACACGAAACGGTCGTCGCCTCCGACGGGCGTCGCTACGCGTCCCGTCCGTCGGCCTCCCGCGCCCTGGCCTGGCCCCGCTACGTCGACGGCACGCCCCTGCCCGCGCTGCCCGACGGGACGCCCGACTTCTCGGAGGTCACCGAGCGCTGACACCTCGAGCAACGAGTGTGCAGAAGACGTCGGGTTCGCAGTGCGGACCCGACGTCTTCTGCGCACCGGATGCGGTGAGCGCGACCGCAGTGCGGACGGGAGGCGCGGTGCGGGCCCGCCCCGCGCCTCCCGTCCGCACGCCGCGCGTCCAGGGCGCCGGGCGCGACCCGGGACACCGTGCGTTCACCCCGCGGCCACCGGCCGGTCGCGTGGATGCTGAACAGTCGTGCAGGTCTCCGCCCGCTCGCTCCCCCGAGAAGGACCCTGCATGCGGTCTCTTATACACATCTCCGAG
>NZ_QKTB01000032.1:0-33822 GCF_003234405.1 Curtobacterium sp. MCLR17_045 | reverse complement strand
GTCCCCACCCGGCCCCCCTCTCGGCCCGCGACCCGGCCACGTCGAGAACGCTACGGAGTCCACGCA
Source organism: Curtobacterium sp. MCLR17_045 (assembly GCF_003234405.1). Classification (NCBI taxonomy): domain Bacteria; kingdom Bacillati; phylum Actinomycetota; class Actinomycetes; order Micrococcales; family Microbacteriaceae; genus Curtobacterium; species Curtobacterium sp. MCLR17_045. The sequence goes on along the minus strand of NZ_QKTB01000032.1, from coordinate 33,756 downwards.
CCCCGCCACGGGCCTCCCGGCCATCGGTGGAGAACACCGGACCCAGGCGGCCCTGTGGAGGGAAGAACCCTGCCGCCCACGCCCCCGGACGCAGGCGGTTAGACTCGACCACCGTGATCGAACGCACCCGCATCGCCGACCTGGCAGCCCTCCCCGACGGTCCCGTCTCCGTGGCCGGATGGGTCGAGACCGTCCGAGACCAGAAGAAGGTGCAGTTCGTCGTGCTGCGCGACGAGACCGGCGCCGTCCAGCTCGTGAACCCGGCGACGCGCGAGGCCGAGGACGGCGACGACGCCGCACAGTCCACCCTCGCGACCACCAACGAGATCTCCGGCCTGGCGCACGGCACCTTCGTGCACGTCACCGGCACGCTGAAGCACGACGAGCGCGTGAAGCTCGGCGGGCTCGAGGTCAAGATCGGTGCGCTGCACGTGGTGAGCGCCGCGATCCCGGAGACCCCGATCGCCGACGACTCGTCGCTCGACAAGCGCCTCGACTGGCGCTTCCTCGACCTGCGCAACCGCAAGCAGAACCTGATCTTCCGCATCCAGACGACGCTCGAGCACGCGTTCCGCACGTACTGGGTCGACCGCGACTACATCGAGATCCACACCCCGAAGCTGATGGCGTCGGCATCCGAGTCGCGCGCCGAGCTGTTCCAGCTCGAGTACTTCGAGACGACCGCCTACCTGGCCCAGTCGCCGCAGAACTTCAAGCAGATGGCGCAGCCGGCCGGCTTCGGTGCCGTGTTCGAGATCGCAGACGCCTTCCGCGCCGACCCGTCCTTCACGAGCCGCCACGCCACCGAGTTCACCAGCGTCGACGCCGAGTTCTCGTGGATCGAGTCCCACGAGGACGTCATGGCGATGCACGAAGAGGTCCTGGTCGCCGGCATCACCGCCGTCAAGGAGAAGTACGGCAAGGACATCGCCGAGGTCTTCGGCTTCGAGCTGCAGGTCCCCGCGACGCCGTTCCCCCGCGTGACCCTGGCCGACGCGCGCAAGATCGTCGCCGACAGCGGTTACGACGTCGTCCGCGCCGACGGCGACCTGGACCCCGAGGGCGAGCGCCGCGTCGCCGCCTGGGCGAAGGAGCACCACGGCTCCGAGTTCGTGTTCGTCACGGAGTACGACGCCTCGATCCGGCCGTACTACCACATGCGGAAGCCCGGCGACCCGTCGGTCACCAACAGCTACGACCTCATCTTCAACGGCGCCGAGATCTCCACGGGTGCCCAGCGTGAGCACCGCGTCGACGTGCTCGAGGCGCAGGCCGTCGAGAAGGGCCTCGACCCGGAGGAGCTCGGCTGGTACCTCGACTTCTTCCGCTACGGCGTCCCGCCGCACGGCGGCTTCGGCATGGGCCTCGCACGCGTGCTGATGCTCATGCTCGGTGAGCCGTCGATCCGCGAGGTCACGTACCTGTTCCGTGGCCCGACGCGCCTGACCCCGTAGTCACCAGCGAGTGAGCAGAAAAGGTCGCCTCCGGAAATCGGAGGCGACCTTTTCTGCTCACTGGATGCACGCAGCGCACGCAGCGCCGGGGGCGGGACGGGAGGCTCGGCTCAGCTCTGCCAGTCGATGGCGGCCCGCGCCGTGACCAGTTCGCGGATCTCCGCTGCCGCGGCCTGGTGCTCCGGGTGCACCTGGTACGCGTCGAGTCCGGCGAGGTCGTCGAAGCTGGCGACCACGGCGACGTCGTGGTTCTTGTCCGGGTAGGCGACGTTCTCGACGACCTCGAGCGACCGGATCGACTCGACGGTGCCGACCAGACCGGTCAGGAGTTCGCGGATGCGGGCGATCGACGCGGCGCGGTCGAGGTCGGTCCGCAGGGACCAGGAGACGACGTGGGAGATCATGCGCGGGCCTCGGCCTTCTCGAGCGCACGTGCGAGCCGGTCGGCGTCGACGTGCCAGTTGCTGTGGACGCGCCCGTCGATCAGCACGACGGGGATGTCCTCCGCGTACTCCTGGCGGAGGGCGTCGTCGTCGAGGATCGAGCGTTCCTGCAGGGTGACCCCCGGGTGGTCGGCGACGACGCGTTCGACCACAGGTCGGGCGTCGTCGCAGAGGTGGCATCCGGGCTTCGTCAGGAACGTCACTGCGGGCATGGTCCCAGCGTAGTCCGGGAACGCGAAAGCCCCGGCGAACCGGGGCTTCTCGTGCAGGTCCTCCGACCTGCGCAGACCTGTGAGGGTCTACTTCTTGTTGCGTCGCTGGTGACGCGTCTTGCGAAGGAGCTTGCGGTGCTTCTTCTTCGCCATGCGCTTACGACGCTTCTTGATGACAGAACCCATGTGGACCTCGCTCGGACTGATGCTGATGTACGGACACCGGGCCGAAGAGACCGCGGAAAATCAACCTGCCCGAGTCTACCGGCTGCCCGCTGGGATGTCGAACGCGCGCTCAGCCGACGTCCGCCACGCCACCGCGCAGCACGTCGGCGACGGCTGACTCGGGGACGCGGAAGGAACGGCCGAAGCGGATGGCGGGGAGCTCACCGGCGTGCACCATCCGGTACACGGTCATCTTCGAGACGCGCATCATCTCGGCGACCTCAGCGACGGTGAGGAAGCGCACGTCGTCGAAACTGCCGGTCATGGTCCGCCTTCGGGGCTCGCACGCGCGCTGCGCACGGGAGTGGTGTGACCTGTGTGGTCAGTGGCAACTGTAGAGGCGTGTGCGACCCGGTGTCCAGGATCAGTCCGCGCCGCGCGCACCGGCGCCGCCCCGTGCTCGGAAGCCCGAGCGGCAGGGCTCAGTCCTCGTCGCCCCGGCGGGTGAAACGCTTGCGGCTGCGGTCGACGACGCGCTCCCAGCCCTGCTGCGCGCCGGAGATCGCCGCGGTCGCCCGGTACGACGCCTCGGCCATCACACGACCGAGCTCGGTGCCCACCTCCACCGTCGCCTTGCCGGCCGTGCCGTTCCGGCGGATCGACACCGGCTGGCCGTCCGGCGTCCACGCGGTGGTGGCCGGGGTGCCGTCGGCGTCGACCGCGCCCGTGAACGGCAGGACCCAGTCCTCGAGGTGCACGAGCGGCTCCGGGTCGAGTCGGTAGTAGCGGTGCTGCCCCTCTTCGCGACTGGTGACGAGCCCGATGTCGCGCAGGACGCGCAGGTGCTTCGACACCGTGGGCTGGCTGACCCCGAGGCGTTCGACCAGCTGGCCGACGCTGAGCTCCCCGCCGGTGACGTCCGATCCGTAGGCGGACAACAGCGTGCCGAGCAGCTCGCGCCGGGTCGGGTCCGCCACGACGGAGAAGATGTCGGCCATGGGGCAAGGCTAGCCGGGGCACCACGGATGTACCATGACGAACCGTCCCGGCCCATGTCCTCGGAGGCATACGCATGCTCGACCGAACCGAGCCGATCCCGCACCACGTGAGTGTCGGCCGACGGCGAGCGAGCCGGATCGCGACGGTGCTCCGCTCGTCGCCGTCCCGACTGGCGATCGTCGTGTTCATCGCGCTGATCTTCCTGTTCACGGTGCTCTTCATGACGCCGTGGGCCGCCGCGGACCGCAGCAGCACCCACTTCGCGGACGCCCTGTTCACCGCGGCGTCGGTCGTCTGCGTCACCGGGCTGTCCACGGTCGACATGGCGACGCACTGGTCGGTGTTCGGCAAGGTCCTGGTGGTCATCGGCACGCAGATCGGCGCCGTCGGTGTCCTGACCTTCGCATCGATCCTCGGCCTGTTCGTCACCCGCAAGCTCGGCCTGCGCGCCAAGCTCATGGCGGCCGGCGACTCGAACCCGCTCCGCACCCACCACGGCGCCGTGCCCGAGGGGCAGGCCGTCCGGCTCGGCGAGGTCGGCACCCTGCTCGCGACGGTGGCGGTGAGCACCCTGTCGATCGAGATCGTCCTCGGCCTGCTGCTCCTGCCCTCGGTGCTCATCGCGGGCATCCCGTTCTGGACCGCGGTCGGCGACTCCTTCTACTACGCGGCGATGGCCTTCACGAACACCGGGTTCTCACCGAACGCCGACGGCCTCGACCCGTTCGCCCACGACTACTGGTTCCTGACGCTGCTCATGATCGGTGTCGTGGCGGGGTCCATCGGGTTCCCGGTGATCCGCGCCCTGACGAAGCAGCTGCGCACCCCGCGGCGCTGGCCGATCCACGTCAAGCTCACGCTGGCGACGAGCGCGGTCCTGCTCCTCGGCGGCGCGGTCGTCTACACCGCACTCGAGGCGTCGAACCCGACGACCTTCGGCGAAGAAGGAGCCGGGCGCACCGCGTTCCAGGCACTCTTCCTGTCGACGATGACCCGCTCCGGCGGCTTCTCGCTCGTCGACTTCGACCAGCTCAACGGCTCGAGCCTGCTCGTCACGGACATGCTCATGTTCATCGGTGGCGGGTCCGCCTCGACGGCCGGCGGCATCAAGGTGACGACCCTCGCGGTGCTGTTCCTGGCCGCGGTCGCCGAGGCCCGCGGCCGCCAGAGCATGGAGGCCTTCGGTCGCCGGATCCCGAGCGACGTCCTGCGCGTCGCGGTGGCCATCGTGCTCTGGGGAGCGACGATCGTGGCGGTCGCGACCGTGGTGCTCCTGCAGATCACCGACGACTCGCTCGACCGTGTGCTGTTCGAGGTGATCTCGGCGTTCTCGACCAGCGGTCTGTCCTCCGGCGTGTCCGCGAACCTGCCGGAATCGGGCAAGTACGTGCTCGCCGCCACCATGTTCCTCGGCCGGGTCGGTACAGTGACCATCGCCGCTGCCCTGGCCGCCAGCCAGAGCCGGCAACTGTTCCGCCGTCCCGAGGAGAGGCCGATCGTTGGCTGACCGCACCCGTTCGTCGCACCAGCACGGTGCCATCAGTCACGACGCTCCCGTCCTCGTCATCGGGCTCGGTCGCTTCGGGGCCGCCACCGCCGGGCAGCTCGAACGCCAGGACCGCGAGGTGCTCGTCGTCGACACCGACGCCGGACTGGTGCAGAAGTGGTCCGACCGGGTCACCCACGCGGTGCAGGCGGACGCGACCGACATCGACGCGCTCCGGCAGATCGGCGCGCAGGACTTCGCCATCGCCGTCGTCGGCACGGGCAGCGACCTGGAGTCGAGCGTGCTCATCACGGCGAACCTGGTCGACCTCGGCGTCCCCCAGATCTGGGCGAAGGCGATCAGCCGCTCGCACGGCACGATCCTGTCCCGCATCGGCGCGAACCACGTCGTCTACCCCGAGCGCGAGGCCGGCGAGCGCACGGCGCACCTGGTCTCCGGCCGGATGCTCGACTTCATCGAGTTCGACGACGACTTCGCCGTGGTCAAGATGTTCCCGCCGCGCGCGGTCCGCGGCAAGGACCTCGCCACCACCGTGATCCGCACCCGCTTCGGCTTGACCGTGCTCGGCATCAAGCCGCCCGGCAACCCGTTCGTGCCGGCGACGCCGGACAGCGTCATCGGTGAGGACGACGTCATCATCGTCTCGGGTTCCGAGACCGATCTGGAGCGCTTCGCCGCGTACGAGTAGCGACCACCGGACGGACGGGAGGCCCGTGGCGGCGTCGCCCCGGGCCTCCCGTCCGCACTGTGGGTGCGTCCACGACGCGGTGTGCGTCTACGACGCGGCGATCTCCTCGGCACGCGCGATCGCGGCACGCGACGCGCGCAGCAGCGTGTCCGCCAGGTCGGCGTCCTGCAGCACCGCGACGGCCCGTTCCGTCGTGCCCTTCGGGCTCGTCACCGCACGGCGCAGGTCGGCGGGCTCACGGCCCGACCGCTCGAGCAGCTCGACCGCGCCGCGGACGGTGCCCTGCACCATCGTCGCCGCCTGCTCGTGGGTGAACCCGAGCTCCTCGGCGGCACGCTGCCACTGCTCGACCAGCAGGAAGACGTAGGCGGGACCGGAGCCGGACACGGCGGACAGTGCGTCGAGCTGCTCCTCCGGCACCTCGATGACCTCGCCCGAGGCGGTGAACACCGACGACGCCAGTGCGACGGCCTCGGCGTCGGCCGAGGTGCCCGCGCTGATGCCGGTGACGCCGTGGCCGACGCCGATCGGGGTGTTCGGCAGGGCACGGACGACCCGGACGCCGCCGGGCACCCGAGCCTCCATGCTCGCGGTGGTGGTGCCGACGGCGACGCTGACCAGGACGGCACCGGGCTCGAGGTCGTCGGCGACCTCGTCGAGCAGGTCCGCGATCATGTACGGCTTCACGCCGACCACGACGAGGGCCGCGCCACGGACGGCCGCCCGGTTGGCGTCGGGGTCGGTGTCGCTCGCGGTGGCGTCGAGGCCGCGCTCCCGGTGGGCAGCAGCGGACGCCTCCGACTTCGTGGTGAGGGTCACGGTGCCCGGGTCGAGTCCCGCGGCGAGCAGGCCGTCGAGGACCGCGCCGGACATGGAGCCGACGCCGAGCAGGGCGGTGCGGGGCAGGTCGATCGTCATGCTCCCGACCCTACCGACGCGACCCGCCTAGGATCGTGTCGCAGACCACGAGAAGGGGACAGCTGTGAGCGCTTCCGGAGGCACGAAGGCGATCTTCGCCGCACTCGGTGCCAACATCGGCATCGCGATCGTGAAGTTCATCGCGGCGGCGATCAGCGGATCGGCGTCGATGCTGGCCGAGGGCGTGCACTCCCTGGCGGACTCCGCGAACCAGCTCCTGCTGCTGCTCGGGGGCCGCAAGGCCCGGCGAGCGGCGGACCAGGAGCACCCCTTCGGCTACGGGCGTGAACGCTACGTGTACGCGTTCGTGGTCTCCATCATCCTGTTCTCGGTCGGCGGTGTCTTCTCGCTCTACGAGGGCATCGAGAAGCTCGCCCACCCGCACCCGCTCGAGAACTGGTGGCTCCCCCTCGTCGTGCTCGTCATCGCCATCGGTCTCGAGGGCTTCTCGCTCCGCACCGCCCTGCACGAGGCCCGACCGCAGAAGGGTTCGCAGAGCTGGGTGCAGTTCGTGCGCCGTGCGAAGGCCCCCGAGCTGCCCGTCGTGATGCTCGAGGACACCGCGGCCCTGCTCGGCCTGGTCTTCGCCCTGTTCGGCGTCGGCCTGACGGCGATCACCGGCAACGGGGTGTTCGACGCGATCGGCACGATGCTCATCGCGGCCCTGCTCATCGCGGTCGCGGTGGTGCTCGGCATCGAGACGAAGAGCCTGCTCGTCGGCGAGGGCGCGACCGCCGCCGACGTCGAGCGCATCAAGCAGGCGGTGCTCGACGGCCCCGAGGTCGACGCGATCATCCACCTGAAGACCCTGTACCTCGGACCGGACGAGCTGATGGTCGGCGTGAAGGTCGCCGTCGATGGGGACCGCCGGCTCGGTGACGTCGCCGCCGGCATCGACACCGTCGAGCAGCGTGTCCGGAGCGCCGTGCCGATCGCCCGGGTGATCTACGTCGAACCCGACGTCCTGCGCACCGGGCCGCAGCCGCCGACCGAAGCGATCGTCATCCTCGCCGCTGACTGAAGAAGTCGTCGAGCAGCTCGGCACACGCCTGCTCGAGCACACCCCCGATGACCTCGGAGCGGTGCGGCAGCCGGCGGTCCCTGGCGATGTCGTAGACGCTGCCGCTGGCGCCGGCCTTCGGGTCCCACGCGCCGAACACGACCCGGGGCACGCGTGCGGCCATGACGGCGCCGGCGCACATCGGGCAGGGCTCGAGCGTCACCACGAGCGTGTGCTCCTCGAGGTGCCAGTCCCCCGTCACCGCCGCCACAGCACGCAGGGCCAGGACCTCGGCGTGGGCCGTCGGGTCCTGCCGCGCCTCGCGCTCGTTCCTGCCGGTGGCGACCACGACGCCGTCGCGGTCGAGCACCACCGCGCCGACCGGCACGTCGTCGGTCTCCAGGCACCGTCGGGCCTCGTCGAGCGCGCGCTCCATCGCCGGGACGAACGGGCGGGCTGCGGGCTCCTCCACGGGACCTCCTGACGGTCGGCGGCACGCTAGGCTCGACCCTATGCGAGTCCACGTCGCCGACCACCCGCTCATCACCCACAAGCTCTCGGTGCTCCGCGACCGTACGACGCCCTCCCCCACGTTCCGCGCCCTGACCGAGGAGCTCGTCACGCTCCTCGCGTACGAGGCCACGCGGGGCGTCCGGGTCACGGCGACGCCGATCGACACGCCGGTGGCGCACACCATGGGCGTCGCGATCGCCAAGCCGCGGCCGCTCGTCGTCCCGATCCTCCGCGCCGGGCTCGGCATGCTCGAGGGCATGGTCAAGCTCGTCCCGACGGCCGAGGTCGGCTTCCTCGGCATGGCCCGCAACGAGCAGACGCTCGAGCCGCAGACCTACGCCGAGCGCCTGCCCGACGACCTGTCCGGTCGGCAGTGCTTCGTGCTCGACCCGATGCTCGCCACCGGTGGCACCCTCGCCGCCGCGATCGACTTCCTGTTCGCCCGCGGTGCGCAGGAGGTCACGTGCGTGTGCATCCTCGGTGCCCCCGAGGGGCTCGCCATGGTCGAGCAGGCCGTCGGCGACCGCAACGTCTCGATCGTCCTCGGTGCGCTCGACGAGAAGCTCGACGAGAACGGGTACATCGTCCCGGGCCTCGGCGACGCCGGCGACCGCCTGTACGGCCTGGCCGAGTAGCGCAGACCCGACACGTCTCGGACAGGAGGCGCGGTGCCGGCTGGCACCGCGCCTCCTGTCGTCCGTGCGGTCGTGCCCACCGCACCTGCCCGTTCCGGGCGTACCTGCCCGTTCCGGGCGTACCAGGTCGTTCCGGGCTTACCCGGTCGATTCGGGCGTACCAGGTCGGTTCGGGCGTACCAGGTCGTTCCGGGCGTACCCGGTCGGTTCTTTCCACCCGGTACGCCCGATTCCACCTTCCATCGCGTGCGCAATGGGAAAGAACGGGCGTGGCGCTCGACGCCCGTGCGGTCGCGCCCACCGCACCGTCCGCGCGGACGGTTGACACCGCGTTGGTATACCGCAGATACTCATCACATGACTGCAACCGTGTCCACCCGCGTCCTCTCCGAGGCGTGCTCCTCCGCAGGGGCAGTGGGGACCGTCGGCGTGATGATGCCGACCATGCCGGTCATGCGTTGTCGAATGTGTGCCTGATCGGCACCCGTTCCAGCCGGATCCCCCGCGACACCACCCCCGTCGCGAGCGCGTGATCCCCGGGTGACGGACACCGTCGGCGACGCGCACCACGCCACGAGGTCTGTCTCCCGTTCCCCCGGGTCGGCCCCGGTCCGCAGCAGGACCGCAGGGCACATCGGCGTACCGCCGTACCCGGGATGACGCATTCGACACCGGCCGCCGCGCCACCCGCGCACCGGCCACACCGCCCGGAGAACCACCATGTCGCTCACCATCGCCCAGCCCCGCACCGCGCTCCGCTCCGCACCGGCCCCGACCGACCTCGGCACCGTCACCCCGATCCGTCCGCGCCCGGCCTCCCCGGCGGCGACCGGACCGGCCACCGTGCCGACGAGCCCCGTGGTCGCACCGCAGCGGAACCGCGCGCTCCCCGAGGGCACCGAGGCCCGCGGCTTCGCCCTGTACGTCGGCATCGACGAAGCGAAGGCCGCCGCCGCCGGCACGACCCTGGCCGCGGTGGTCGAGCAGCTCAAGGCCCTCACCGCGCAGCTCGTCCCGTCGTCCGAGACGTATGCAGCCGTCGCCGTCGCCGCCGAGCACTCCGGTGGCCGGGACGTCGACGTCGTCCGGCTCGCCCTGCAGGACCGCTCCGCGGTGGCCGCCCGCAAGCAGGCTGAGAAGCCCGAGCCCGAGGAGACCGGTGTCGTCATCGACATCTCGCGGAAGCGCGTGACCCTCGACGGCGAAGCGGCACCCCTGACCTACAAGGAGTTCGAGCTCCTGCAGTTCCTGGTCCTCCGCGAGGGCCAGACCGTCGACCGGTCCGCGATCATCGACGGCCTCTGGTCGGACGGCGAGGACGAGACACCGAACGAGCGCACCATCGACGTGCACGTGCGTCGGCTCCGCTCGAAGCTCGGCGCGTTCGAGGAGATCGTCCGTACCGTGCGCGGCGTCGGATACCGCTTCGACCGGCACGCGGACGTCGCCGTGCGGTACGCGTCGACCCCGTCGCCCGACCTCTTCTGAGCCTGATCGGCTGCTCTTGGTGAACTCGCAGCGAACCGGCCCCGGAGAGGCTGGCGCGCCGTTACCGCTTCGTTATACAGTCGGTGGTGCAGACGGTGTTTGCTGTGGCACCGCCTGTGGAATGTGATTGCAGGAAACTCTTGGTGCAAGGGAGAGGGCCGGTCGCCGACAGGCGGCCGGCCCTCGTGCATGTCGCCCGGCTCCTGTCGGACCCCGTCGGTAGTGTGGTCAGACCGTACGACCGGAGGGAACGCGAACGTGAGCGAGACACGCCGCAGTGAGAAGGCGACCGCGGTCGCCGCCTGGGAAGCGCTCTTCCGCGCCCAGGTCGCCGTGATGCGGAGTCTCAACGCGGACTTCCCCGGCGACGAGATCTCGTTCAACGAGTACGACGTCTGCTTCAACCTGTCGACCCAGCCCGGCCGCCGCTGCCGCATGCGCGACCTCACCGGGCACCTGCTCCTCACCCAGCCGAGCGTCAGCCGCCTGGTCGACCGGCTGCTCGCCCGCGGCATCGTCGAGAAGCAGCCGGACCCCACCGACGCCCGCGGCGTGATCGTGGCACTGACCCCGCACGGCTTCGACGTCTACCGCCAGGTCGCCGTGCAGCACGCGGCGAGCATCGCGCAGCAGGTCGGCGCCGGACTGTCCGACCCCGAACTCCGCACCCTCACCGAACTCTGCACGAAGCTCCGGCTGGCGGTCGGCACGGCACCGAGCCGGCGGTCGACGGCCCGCCCGGTGGCCGCTGCGGATGCGGCAACGGTGTGACCGGCGCGATCGTCTGGCTCCGTGACGACCTGCGGCTGTCGGACAACCCGGCGCTCCGTGCGGCGATCGACCACGGTGGCGACGTCACGGTGGTGGTCGTCCTCGACGAGCAGTCCCCCGGGCTCCGTCCGATCGGTGCCGCGAGCCGCTGGTGGCTGCACCAGTCCCTGACCGCCCTCGATGCCGACCTGCGCGAGCGGGGTTCCCGGCTGGTCCTCCGGCGCGGTGCCGCGGCGACGGCGATCGACCAGCTCGTCGCCGACACCGGGGCGGACGCCGTGTACTGGAACCGTCGGTACGGCGCCGTCGAGCGGGACATCGACGCCGGCATCAAGACGGCCCTGCACGACCGTGGCGTCGAGGCGCACAGCTTCGCCGCGAACCTGCTCTGGGAACCGTGGACCGTGCTCACCGGGCAGGGCGAGCCGTACAAGGTCTTCACCCCGTTCTGGAACGCCGTCCAGGCGCTGCCCGAACCGCGCCATCCCCTGCCCGACCCCGACGACCTGCCCGCTCCGGCCGACGTCACGGGTGATGCGCTGGCCGACTGGGCACTGCTGCCGACGAAGCCCGACTGGGCCGGCGGCCTCCGTGACGCCTGGACCCCGGGCGAGCACGGCGCGCAGCAGCAGCTCGAGCACTTCGTCGAGCACGCGCTCGAGGACTACGACCAGCGCGACGAGCCCGCGATGGAGGCCACGAGCAGCCTCTCGCCGTTCCTGCGGTGGGGCGAGATCAGCCCGTACCAGGTGTGGCACCGCCTGCACGAGCGGCTCGAGCCGGCGCAGCGCCAGAACGCCGCCGCGTTCCTCCGGCAGCTGGCGTGGCGGGAGTTCAACTGGAACGAGTACTTCCACTGCGACGACATCGCCACCGTCAACGTCCGTCGGAACTTCGACGCGTTCCCGTGGCGTGATCCGGAAGCGGCTGAGCTCGACCGCTGGCGGCAGGGCCTGACCGGCTTCGACCTGGTCGACGCGGGCATGCGCGAGCTCTGGCACAGCGGCGCCATGCACAACCGGGTGCGGCTGGCCGCCGGCAGCTTCCTCGTGAAGAACCTGCTCGTCGACTGGCGCGTCGGGGAGCAGTGGTTCTGGGACACCCTGGTCGACGCCGACCCCGCCAACAACGCGGCGAACTGGCAGTGGGTCGCGGGCTCCGGCTTCGACGCCGCCCCGTACTTCCGGGTCTTCAACCCCGATCGGCAACTCGAGCGCTTCGACCCGCACCGCGAGTACGTCCACCGCTGGGTCCCCGCCGACGAGCTGCGGCCCGAGCCGATGGTCGACCTGAAGGCGTCGCGGCAGCGGGCGCTCGACGCCTACGAACGGATGCGGCGCTCGTGACCGGGTCGCACCCCGCGATCGCTGCGGTCGTCGACCAGGTCGACGAGCTGTTCCGTGCTCGCGTCGAACAGGGCATCGCGCCGAGCGGCGTGTGGGGCGTGTTCGACCGCTCCGGCCTCGTCGCGTCCGGCGGGCACGGTGACCGCGGTGACGGCCGGAGCCCGGACGCCGACACCGTGTACCGCATCGCCTCCTGCACCAAGAGCGTCACCGCCGCGACCCTGCTGACCCTCGTCGCCCGGGGTGCACTCGACCTCGACGCGCCGATCACCGACTTCGTGCCGGCCTTCGGCGCCGTCACCCTGCCGACCCCGGACTCCCCGGTCCCCACGGTGCGGATGCTGCTGACGATGTCGGCCGGGTTCCCCACCGACGACCCCTGGGCCGACCGGCAGGAGTCGATCTCGGACGCCGAGCTCGACGAGGTCCTGCGCGGCGGCCTGCTGTTCGACTCGCTGCCCGGCACATGCTTCGCCTACTCGAACCTCGGCTACGCGCTGCTCGGCCGGGTCGTCGCCGCCGTGACGGGGCAGCCCTTCACCGCTGCCGCCAGTGAGATCGTGCTCCGTCCCCTCGGCCTCACCGACACGGTGTTCAGCGCCGCCGAGTCGACCGGCTTCGTGGTCACCGGTGTCCGCGGACACGAGGGCGACTGGGAACCCCTGCCGATGACCGGCCCCGGCGCCTTCTCGTCGATCGGCGGGCTCTTCTCGACCGTGCGTGACCTGGCGCGCTGGGCGACACACCTCGGTTCGGCGTTCTCCGCCGCACCGGAACCCGGCCCGGTCTCCCCCGCTGACCGCCGGCTCATGCAGCAGGCGATGCGGGTCGTCCCGTCGTCCGTCGTCCCGGGTTCGGCCCGCGCGACGGCGTACGGCTTCGGGCTGTTCGTCGAGCAGGACGACCGCTTCGGCGAGCTCGTCTCGCACTCCGGCGGCTACCCGGGCTTCTCCGCGCACATGCGGTGGTCCGTGCGCGACGGCCTCGGGGTCGTCGCGTTCGAGAACGCCACGCAGGCGAAGGTCTCCGCGGCCGCGCAGCAGGCGCACGACCTCGTGCTCGACGCGGCGCTGACGGTCCACACATTCGACGCGCCGGAAGCCGACGCCGACGTGACCGGACCGAGCACCGGGGTGGTGGCGACCACCCGCGCGACGCGAGCCGCCCAGGCCGCCGTGACGCGCCTCCTGGCCGACTGGCGCGACGACCTGGCGGACGCGATCTGCACGCCCAACGTGGCGATGGACGTGCCGTACGACCGACGGCGCCGGGCGGTGGCGCAGGCCGTCGCGGACGTCGGTGCCGATCTCGGTGCCGCACCGGTGTCCGAGTACTCGGCGGCGCCGTCGCACCTGCGCTGGTGGCTCCCCGGCACCTGCGGGCGGCTGCGCGTCGAGATCCGGCTCGCGCCCGCCGCCGCGGGGCGCGTCCAGACCCTGAACGTCGTCGCTGAACCGTCGGAGCGCTGATCTGACGGCGCGCTGACCCGACGGCACCACGCGGGTACCCGTCAGCTCAGACCGGCGGTCGACCGCCCACGAAGCCGAGCGCCCGCGCGGCGACCCGGGTGCCCTCGCGGGCTGCCGCACCGACGCGGACCGGATCCGTCGCCCACGCACGGACGAACCCCGCGACGAAGGCGTCCCCGGCGCCGATGGTGTCGACGACGGTCGCCGGTGTCGCTGGGACCCGGTGGACGCTGCGGCCCCGGCGCCCGATGAGCGCGCCGTCGGACCCGGCCGTGACGACGACCAGCGGGACGTGCTCGGTCAGCCGCCGCACCGCGGCGTCGAGGTCGTCTCCCCCGGCGAGGGCGAGCGCCTCGTGCTGGTCGGGGAAGAGCACGTCGACGCCCCGCAGGGCCTCGAGGAACCGGTCGGCACCGATCGTCTCGATCACCGCCACCGACGAGGGGTCCACCGCCACGCGCGCCGGGCCCGTCCGGGCGCACGCCACGAGGTCGGCGAGCCGGTCGGCACCGCCGCCGAGCATGGCCGCGCCGGTCAGGTGCACGATGTCGGCGCGGGCGACCACCGACGGCGGGACGTCGGCGGCGCTGATCTTCCCACTCGCGGCGGGGTCGGACATCGCGGTGCGACCGTGGTCGTTGCGGACCGAGACGACGACCCCGGTGGACGTCATCGCGTCGTAGCGCAGGTGGGCGCGGACCCCGGCGTCCTCGAGCGCGCGCTCGTGGCGGTACACGTCGTCGACTCCGACCCGGGCGACGACGTCGACCTCGGCCCCGAGCCAGCCGAGCCACGTGGCCGTGTTGCCACCGGCACCGGTCGGCCGGTGGCGGATCTCCGCAGCGGGGTCGTGCACCCCGATCCGGTGCGCGGTGGTGTGCACGAGGACGCCGTCCAGGACGTCGCCGACGACCAGGAAGCGTTTTCCGGCGCCGCGACGACGGCCCGCGACCACCCGTCCGGCGCGGGTCCCGTCGGGCCGTGACGGCGGCAGAGCGCCCTCGTACGGCATGGACATCCGCAACAGTCTACCCGGAGCCGAGTTTTTCTCCGTTTCTATCGGTGAAAACGGAGGTTTCGCGGAGAGATCGCACACAACGACCAATGGTGTCACTGATATACCGGCTGCTAGTATGTGGGCGGTCGCGCGACCACCGTCCCGACGACGGAGATGCCATGCCCAGGAAGCCCGACCCCACCCGCAAACCCGCGATCCTCGAGAAGGTCGTCGACCACTTCGTCGAGACCAAGATCGAGGACGTCACGGTCCGGGGCCTCGGCCGCGTGCTCGGGACGAGCGCCTACCCGGTCGTCTACCACTTCGGCTCCCGCGACGCCCTGATCGACTCCGTCGTCGAGCACCTCGCGACCTCGCACCGAGCGCCCGCGCTCGACCCCGCGGCCGACACGGACGCCCTCGCCGACCACCTGGTCGCGACCTTCGGCGGGCTCGACGACCCGCACCGTGCGCTGGCCGCACGGCTCACCTTCGAACTCGGGTCGGTCGAGTCCCTCGACGGGCGTGACCGGCAGCGCCGCGCGCACCGCTGCCAGGTCGCCGCCGTCCGGGCCTGGTGCCGAGCACACGGCGCCGACCCCGTCCTCGCCGAACGCGCGGCCCAGCACACGGTCATGGCCGCCCGCGGAGCCCAGTGGGGCGCGCTCGTCGACGGCGCGCACACCGACGCCGACGCTGCACTGCGTCGCATCGCCCACGACCTGGCAGCCAGCACGGCCGCCGCAGACCGCGTGCGCTGAGCGCACGCACCCACGCGATCGCGGACCGCTCGCGTACCCGGCGACGGGACGCGGCGACGGCGCACGGCCCGGAACGTGACCCGGACCACGAACGGGAGGCACGGTGCCAGCTGGCACCGTGCCTCCCGTTCGTCAGGTGGTCACCGTGGTGACCCGCCGACGCGGATCAGAGCGTGACGAACCGCTGCGACTTCGCGTTCTCGAAACGAGCGGCGACGTTCTCCCAGTCGACGATGTTCCAGACGGCCTTGACGTAGTCCGCCTTGACGTTCAGGTAGTCGAGGTAGAAGGCGTGCTCCCACATGTCGAGCATGAAGATCGGGACGAGGCCGAACGGGATGTTGCCCTGCTGGTCGAAGAGCTGGAACGTGGTGAGCTTCTGGCCCACGGTGTCCCAGGCCAGCACGGACCAGCCGGAGCCCTGGATGCCGTTCGCGACGGCGGCGAACTGTGCCTGGAACTTCTCGAACGAACCGAAGAACTCGTCGATCGCCGCGGCGAGCTCGCCCTCGGGGACCTTCGTGTCCGGGCCGAGGTTGGTCCAGAAGATCGAGTGGTTCACGTGACCACCGAGGTGGAACGCGAGGTCCTTCTCGAGCTTGTTGATCGCGCCGAAGTTGCCGGACTCACGGGCCTCACCGAGCTGCTGCAGCGCGGTGTTGGCACCGGTCACGTAGGCCTGGTGGTGCTTGTCGTGGTGCAGCTGCATGATCTTGCCGCTGATGTGCGGCTCGAGCGCGGCGTAGTCGTACGGCAGTTCCGGCAGGGTGTACTCAGCCATGTGAGGTCCTTTCGATCAGTGGGTTGTGGACGCGGCTCCGCGGCTCACGAGAGCCGGGAACGATCGGTGAGGGAGTGGAATTCCCGGTTGTGGTAGACCAGCGGCTCGCCGCGGTCGGCACCGACGATGATGTCGAGCACCTCGGCCACGACGACGGTCGAGCTGCCGATGGGCGTCGTCGACAGCGGTCGGCAGCGGAGCGCACTCGCCGCACTCGGCAGGTAGCGGTCGCCGGACGGCAGGGTGCCCCAGATCGGGTCGTCGGCGGCCGGGCTGCCGGTCGAGGCGAAGCGCTTCGCCAGTGCGACCCCGAGGGAGTCGACCAGGTGCACGACGAACAGCGGCGCACCGAGCACGACCCCGGCCGAGCCGGAGTTCGTCGAGAGCGAGAAAACGAGGACGGGCGGGTCGACGGCGACGCTCGCGACGCTCGAGGCGGTGAGGCCGGTTGGTCCGTCGGGGCCTTCGGCCGTGATGACGGCGACGCCGGCAGGGTGCCCGCGGAAGGCGGACTTGTACGCGTCGGCGATGGTTGCCGGTGCTTCGTCGGGCATGGTGATCGTGGTCGTTCCTTCGGGAGGGGCTGCCGTCACTCGGCGGCTGCCACCCAACGTATGACCTGAACCCTGGTTGAGGTCAACGATTCACAGGTTCGGGCGTGGGCGGGCGCGCCGTGGCGGGCACTTCGTGAGCAGGAATGGTCGGGTCACGCACGGCGACCCGATCATTCCTGCTCACGAAGCGCAGCGACGCTCGCGGCGCAGCGCAGCGAGCTCAGCGGCGCTTGAGCATGACGAGCGCACCCGCGGCCGCCACCACCATGAGCACCGCGGCGACACCCGCCGTGATCGTCACGCCGGAGTCGAAGGCCGCCCGCGCCGACTCGAGCAGCACCTGCCCGGCGCTGCCGCCGAGCTGCCCCGCCGCGGCGACCGCGCCGCCGAGGGTCTCCTGCGCCGCGACGTGCGCCGCCGAGGACAACCCGTCGGGCACCACGACGTGCGCCCGGTAGGTCGTGGCCAGGATCGTGCCGAGGACCGCGGTGCCGAGCACGGCACCGATCTCGTACGCCGTCTCGGACATCGCCGACGCCGCACCCGCCTTGTCCGCCGGTGCCGTCGAGATGATGAGGTCGTTCGTCACCGTCTCGGACGCCCCGATCCCGATGCCGAGCAGCACGAACGCGAACGCCAGGGCGGCGATGGAGGCGTGGTGTCCGAGGACCGCGACCAGGGCGTACGCCGCCGCCGAGAACAGCAGCGCGACCGACACGACCCAGCGCGGGGCGACACGCGCCACGATCGGCACGACCGCGAGCCCGGCGACGATGGTCAGGACCGACCCCGGGATGAGCACAATGCCGGACGCGAACGGGTCGAGCCCCGCCACGAGCTGCAGGTGCTGGGCGATGAAGAACAGGAACCCGGTGAGCGAGAACATCGCCGCCAGGTTCATCAGCACGCTGCCGGTGAAGGCCGTGCTGCGGAACAGGCGCAGGTCGAGCATCGGCGTGCGGGACCGCAGCTGCCGACGGACGAACGCGATGCCGCAGACGACTCCGACCGCGAGCATGGCGATCGCGAGGCCGCGCTCCTCGGGGTGCACGACCGACTTGATGGCCCAGGCGATCGGTGCGAGCGCGCCGAGGGACAGGAACATGCTCGGCAGGTCGACCGGCCCGGGCATCGGGTCGCGGGACTCCGGCACGCAGAACGGCACGCCGACGAGCATGAGCACGAGGATCGGCACCGCGACCAGGAACACGCTGCCCCAGTGGAAGTGCGCGAGCAGCGCGCCGCCGACGAGCGGGCCGAGCGCGTTGCCGGCCGCGAACATCGTCGACCAGACGGCGAGCGCCATCCGCCGCTCCCCCGCGTCCACGAACACGTTGCGGATGATCGAGAGCGTGGCGGGCATGAGCATCGCGCCGAACACGCCCATCGCGATCCGGGCCGCGACGAGCATCCACGCGTCGGTCGCGAACGCCGCGGCCACCGAGAACAGCGCGAAGCCGGTCGCGCCGATCACCAGGATCCGCCGACGGCCGATGCGGTCACCGATGCTGCCCATCACGACGAGTAGACCGGCGAGCACCAGCGGGTACGCGTCCACGATCCAGAGCTGCGTGGTCGCGTCCGGGTTCAGCGCGCGGCTGATCGACGGCAGCGCGAAGCTCAGGATGGTGTTGTCGACCGAGATGAGCAGGACCGGCAGCATGAGCA
Source organism: Curtobacterium sp. MCLR17_045 (assembly GCF_003234405.1). Lineage (NCBI taxonomy): Bacteria > Bacillati > Actinomycetota > Actinomycetes > Micrococcales > Microbacteriaceae > Curtobacterium > Curtobacterium sp. MCLR17_045. The sequence continues at coordinate 15,387 of NZ_QKTB01000032.1, read as the reverse complement.
CGGCGAGCGCGAGGAACCGTCGGGCGCGGCTGCCGGTGACGCGGGTGGCGACGGGGCTGGTGAGCAGTGCGGACACGGCGGACTCCTGGGACTTCGAGCCGGACCAGGTCGACGGCGGGTGGTACGTGGGGCAGACGAGACGGGACGCGGGATGGACACGCGCCCCGTCAGGACTCCGTTAGTGTACCGTCCGGACGGTTTTGGTTGCAAATGCAACTGACGACGGCCGGGAGGCCCGTGCCGGTCCCGCCACGGGCCTTGCGTCGGTCCACTGGTCGCGTCGTCGGGCCTACGCCGATTCGCGGAGCAGCAACCGGTGTCGCACCGTGCGCTCGACGGCCGCGCCCGAGCGCGGCAGCTCGCCCGCGAGCATGCCGAGCGCCAGGTCGAGGGCCTGGCCGGCGACCTCGTCGAGGTCGACGGCCAGCGTGGTGAGCGTCGGCGCGACGAGCGTCCCGAGCGGCAGGCCGTCGACGCCGACCACGCGGACGTCAGCGGGGACGTCGACGCCGGCACGACGACAGGCCGACAGCACGCCGAGCGCCAGCACGTCGTTGAACGCCAGGACCGCATCGACCCGGCGGTGCTCGGCGAGGATCCGTTCGGTCCGTTCGGCACCGGCCTCTGCGGTGGGCGCGGACGCGACGACGAGGTCGGGCAGGTACCCGCGACGCCGGAGTGCCGCGACCATGTGCTCCCCGCGCTGACTCGGCGCGCCGTCGGCGGCGGCGTCGAGCACGACGGGGTGCTTCACCCCGACGTCGACGAGGTGGTCGGCGAGGTCCTCGATCGCGGCGGTCGGGTCGATCCGGACCGCGGCGCGGGTCACCGGCCCCGAGGGGTCGAGCTCGACGACCGGGACCGAGCCGAGCCGTTCGATCCACTCCGGCGCACGGGACCCGAGGTAGCCGATCACGACGTCGGTCTGGGCACCGAGGGACTCCACCATCCGGTCCGAGTCGCTCGCGAGCCCGACGTCGGCGAGCATGACGTTCCACCCGCGGGCGGCGGCCAGGCCGAGCACCGCGGAGGCGAGTGCCGGTGCGTAGGGGTTCCGCAGGTCGTTGACGACGAGCCCGAGCTGGTGGTCGCCACCCGTGACGAGCCCGCGGCCGAACCGTGACGGACGGTAGTCGAGCGCAGCCGCGGCCTGGAGCACGCGGTCCTTGGTCGCCGCGCTGATGCCGGACATGCCGTTCATCGCGCGGGTGACGGTCTGCCGGGACACCCCGGCGGCCGCGGCGACGTCGATGATCGTCGCGCGGCCGCCCGGGGTCAGGCGCGGAGGTCCAGCCATGCCACCTGTTCCGGGGAGAGGTCGACGGAGAGGCCGGTCATGGACGACCGGGCCTCCGCGATCGTACGGGGTCCGAAGAGCGGGAACGTCGGGAACGGCTGGTTGAGCACGTACGCCAGGGCGATCGCCGTCGCGGGGACGCCGAACTGCGTGCCGAGTTCCCGCGCACGCCGGAGCCGCTCGAAGTTGTCGTCCGAGTAGTAGCAGCGGACGAGTTCGGCGTCGCTGGTGTCCTCGGGCGTCGCGCGGCCGGTGAAGAAGCCGCGGGCCTGCGACGACCACGGCAGCAGCGGGACCTGGCGTTCCTCGAGCCAGGCCTTCGATGCCGCATCGGTCGCGTGTTCGCAGCCGTCCCACGGCACGTCGTACGCCTCGGCGAGACCGAAGTGGTTGCTGAGCACCTCGAACCCGTGCTTGCCGTTGGCCCGTGCGTAGGCATTCGCCTCGTCGAACCGTGCCGGGGTCCAGTTCGAGCCGCCGTAGACGCGGATGCGGCCGGCCCGGCGGTGTTCGTCGAGCACGTCGACGAACTCCCCCACCGGGATGTCGGGGTTGTCGCGGTGCATCATGTAGATGTCCGCGTAGTCGGTGCCCTGGCGCTCGAGGCTCTCGAGCAGCTGCCGGGTGATCGACTCCGGGTCACAGTGCGGGGTGTGGGCCCCCTTCGTGATGACGACCACGTCCTCGCGGATCCCCCGGTTCTGGATCCACCTGCCGAGCCGGCCCTCGAGGACACCGCCGCCGTAGATGTAGCCGGTGTCGAAGACGTTGCCGCCCTGCTCGACGAACAGGTCGAAGATCGCGCTGGCGTGTGCCAGGTCGGGCTGGTTGTCGACGCCCATCACCAGGCGGGACATCCGCTTGCCGACGCCCGGCACCTCGCCGTAACGCATCGGGTTGCCGTCCTGCACGGTGAGCGGTCGGCCGGACACCGTCGGGATGTCGGCGGTCTCGGCCTCGAAGGGGTAGCGCAGGCCGATCGCCGCGCGCCACCTGTCGAGCGTGCGGGTGGTGGCGAGGGTCTCGTCGATGGTCATCTGCGCCGCCTCGACCGCACCGGCACGCAGGGCGTCGGTGGTGGCGTCGGCTTCTCGGGCGTAGGGGTGCTCACCCGCGAACGACAGCGAGCGAGGGGGTTCGTCGACGGTGTGGATCTCGATGGTGGGATCGTCGCCCAGGGTCCACGGGTCGGTGAGCACGATGCGACCGCGCGAGCCGGACACCGACACGGCGTTGTCGTCCTGCACGAAGACGCCGGTCCGGACCGTCGCCGTGATCCCGCCCCGGTAGGTGAGCTGCGCGACCGTCCACTCGTCGACCCCGGTCGGCCCGAGCGTGCCCGTGGCGGTGAGGTCCACCGGTTCGGCGACGGCAACCCCGGTGGCGGCCTGCACGATCGCCGCGGCCATCGTCACCGGGTACCCGCCGACGTCGAGGATCCCGCCGCCGGCGGTGTCGACGTCGAACAGGCGACCGGTGCGCTCGCCCGTCCGGAACGCGAACGAGGCGTCGACGTGGGTCACGTCGCCGATCGCGCCGTCGCGGATCAGGTCGAGCAGTGCCGCGGTCTGCGGGTGGAAGCGGTACATGAACGCCTCGACGAGCGGCAGGCCGGCCTGGCGCGCGGCGTCGGTGAGTGCCATCGCGGTGCCGTGGTTCACGGCGAGGGGCTTCTCGCACAGGACGGCCTTGCCGGCCTCGAGTGCGGCGAGCACGAGCCGGGCGTGACCGGTGTGCACGGTCGACACGTAGACGGCGTCCACCCGCGGGTCGGCGAGGACCTCGTCGTAGGTCCCGGCGGTCACGTCCGTGAACCCGTACCCGGCGGCCTCGTCGGCGAAGACCTGCGCCCGCTCGGCGGACGAACTGCCGGCCGCGACCAGGACGCCCCCGCTGGCGGGCAGCTGCGAGAGGAAGCGTCGGGCGATGCCGCCGGGGCCGAGGACAGCCCACCCGGGGCGGTCGGTGGTGGTCGAGGTCGGGGTGGTGGCGGTGTTCGCCGTCTGCGCTGACATGCGGGTCCTTGTCGTCTCGTGAACCTTCACGGTCGGTTCGACGCTAGCGGGCGCCAGAGCGATCGGCAATGGTCCTGCGGCTATTCGTGAGCGTTCACGGCGACCACGGGTCAGCTGGCGTCCGCGCCCCCCGGAACTGCTCCTAGACTCTCGGCATGGCCAGTGCCCGCGACCGTGTCCTCGACAGCTTCGTCGCCATCGTGTGCGAGGAAGGCGAGCGTCCCGCCACGCTCGACGCCGTCGCCGCGCGCGCCGGCGTCTCGAAGGGCGGGCTGCTCTACCACTTCGGCTCCAAGGCCGCCCTGGTCGAGGGGCTCTGCGAACGCCTGTCCGACCTGTCCGCGATCGACGTCGAGCGCATGCAGGACGCCGAGGACGGTGCCGCGCGCTACTTCGTCCGCAACTGCCTGTTCGTCGGCAGCGAGCTGGACCTCGCCCTGCTCGCCGCGAGCCGCCTGCAGCAGGCCGGTTACGAAGAGGCCGGACGCACCCTCGACGACACCGAGAACGCCTGGCTCGCCACCCTCGTCGACGCCCTCGGCGACGAGCCGACCGCGCAGGCCGTCAAGCTCCTCGGCGACGGGCTGTACCACCAGGCCTCACTCGGTGCCGCGAGCGAGGTGCGACCGAAGCGGGGCAGCGTCGACATGGAGACCCTGCTCACCGTCGTCGACCGTCTGATCGCGACGCGACCCGGAGCGTGAACCGGCACACCCCCGGCTGGGGATAGACTGGGGAACGATCCACTCGTCGACACCCGGAGGTATCCCGTGGGCCGCGTCATCGCCGCTGTTTTCTCGATCCTGCTGCTGCTGGTGTCGATGTACCTGTTCGGGTTCGCCTTCCAGGTCGAGTCGGGCCAGGCCTTCGTCTTCATGGCCGGCGTGCTCCTGATGAGCCTCTCCTTCTTCCTGCCGATCCACGTGTTCGGCAAGCGCTAGCCAGCAAGCACCGCCGCTGACCAGCAAGCACTGATCAGCACACACAGAACGGCCCCGCACCTCACCGGTGCGGGGCCGTTCTGTGTGGCGTGTCCGGCGCCTCAGACCGGGAGGCGCAGGGACCGCAGCGTCACCGCGGTGCTGATCGCCGCGTGTGCGGCCTCGGCGCCCTTGTCCTCCTTGGAGTCGGGCAGCCCGGCGCGGTCGAGTCCCTGCTGCTCGTCGTCCAGCGTGAGCACGCCGAACCCGACGGGCTTGCCGGTGTCGATCGCGACCTGCGTCAGGCCGCTCGTCGCAGCACCCGAGACGTACTCGAAGTGCGGGGTGCCGCCGCGGATGATGACGCCGAGCGCGACCGCCGCGTCGAAACCGGCCTCGAGCGCGGTCTTCGCGACCACGGGCAGCTCGAAGCTGCCGGGGACGGGGATGACCTCGGCCGTCGCCCCGAGCCGCTCGACCTCGCGCTGTGCGCCGGCCAGCAGGCCCGCGGCGATGGTGTCGTGCCACTGTCCGGCGATGACGGCCACCCGGATCCCGGTGCCGTCGACCTGATCGCGGTCCGCCGCGCCTGCTCCGCTCATCGTGTCGTTCCTTCCGTGGGCGCTGCGGTCGCTGCCGCCGCCCGGTCTGCCGCGTCCAGCCACTCGGCGAGCGCGGCGATGGTGATGACGGGCACGCCCTCGCGTGCCCCGAGTCCGACGAGCGCCGGCAGCCGCATCATGCTGCCGTCCTCGTCGACGATCTCGCAGATCGCCGCAGCGGGCCGGAGTCCGGCTGCTGTGACGAGCTCGATCGCTGCTTCGGTGTGCCCGGCGCGCTCCCGGACCCCGCCCGGTCGTGCGCGCAGGGGCACCACGTGTCCGGGTCGGTGCAGGTCGTCGCGCACCGAGGTCGGGTCGGCGAGGACCCGCAGCGTCCGGGCGCGGTCGTGGGCGCTGATGCCGGTGGTCACGCCGACGGCGGCGTCGACGGTGACCGTGTAGGCCGTGCCGCGGACGTCCTCGTTGTGCGCCACCATCGGCGGCAGGTCGAGGGCGTCGGCGATCTCGGTGCTGAGCGGCGCGCAGATGAACCCGGACGAGTGCGCGACGGTCCACGCGATCCACTCCGGCGAGGCGAGCTCGGCGGACAGGATGACGTCACCCTCGTTCTCACGGTCCTCGTCGTCGACGACGATCACCGGGCGCCCGGCGGCGATCGACGCGATCGCGGCCTCGATGCTCGACAACCCGAGTGCCTGCGGGACGGCACCGGCCTCGGCGACCATCACCGGGCCTCCGATCCGACGGTCTCGAGCGACTGCGCCGCGGCGTCGAGCCGCAGCATGCGGCGGACGTGCCGTGCCAGGACGTCGGTCTCGACGTTCACCCGGTCACCCGGCACGCGGAGCCCGAGCGTCGTCGCCTCGAGCGTCTCGGGGATCAGGCTCACCTCGAACCAGGCCGCGTCGGGCGCGGTGTCCTCGGGTGAGACCGCGCTGACCGTGAGCGAGACGCCGTCGAGTGCGATCGAGCCCTTGTCGACCACGAGCGGGCTGAGTGCGGGCGCGAGCGAGAACCGCACGCGTCGCCAGCCGTCACCGTCGGCCGTCTCGAGCACCGTGGCGGTGCCGTCGATGTGGCCCTGCACGATGTGCCCGCCCAGGCGGTCACCCACCGAGGCGGCGCGCTCGAGGTTCAGGCGGTCCCCCACCCGGAGTGCACCGTGGGCGCTCATGTCGAGGGTCTGCTTCATGACGAAGGCGGTGAAGGTCTCGGGGGTCTGCTCGACGACGGTCAGGCAGACACCACTCGTCGCGATCGAGTCGCCGTGCCGGGCGTCCTGCACGACAACGGGGCCGTGGACGGTGAGCGCGACGGAGTCGCCCTGCTGCTCGACGGCGGTGACGGTGCCGAGTTCCTCGATGATGCCGGTGAACACTGGTGTCCTCTCAACGGGACTCCGGGGGCGTTCGACGATCGTCGGCATCGACGGACGGGTCGCACCCCACGGGTCGTGGGGTCGTCCTGTCCGCCCAGCGCGCCTCCCATCCGGACTTTCACCGTCGGTCCCGGAATCCCACCGGGTCAACCTCTGTCGGGTTCGCACCCGTCATCAGTTCGTGGACTGTCACCACCGGCTCGGAATTACACCGACCCCGGAGCGCTTGCGTAGTCGGAACGATACCCCAGGCCGCTGACGGCCGCGCCACGGTGGCAGCGCCGTCGTAACCGGGCGTCTCCCCCGGGCGCGGTCAGCACGTGGCACCCGCGGTGTCCGGCGTCCGCGTCCGGCGTCCGCGTCCGGCGTCCGCACTGCGACGATGCACGAGTCGATCGACGAGCGGTCCGTCGGAACATGCATACGCATCCGATGCGCCGACATGTTCCGACAGGACATCCGTCGATCCTCCGGTGTTCTGTCGTGGAACGCGCACGCCCCTCCGCGCACGGTGATGAGGGGCGCCACGGTGTGACGCCCCTCGATCACCCGCCGGTCAGTGCCGGCGACGGAGCACGAGCGTGCCCGCTCCGGCGAGGAGCAGCAGGAGCGCGAACCCGGCGGGCAGGACCGGCGAGCCGGCTCCCGTGTAGGCGAGCTCCGGCTGGCCGGCACCGGCCGCGGCGGCTGCCGCGACGGTCCCGGCGCTGGTGCGGACCCCGCTGGTGGCAGCGGTCGTGGTGGTCACCACACCCGCAGTGGAGGCCCGGGTCGGCTCGACGACGCCGACCACGCCCACCGGGATGGTCGCCGTGCCGGGCGTGGTGCCGGTGTCGGTGCCCGTCCCGTCGGTGGGGACGGTGCCCGGGTCGGTACCGGGGTCCGTACCGGGGTCGGTGCCCGGGTCGGTGCCGGGGTCCGTGCCAGGGTCGGTGCCGGGGTCCGTGCCCGGGTCCGTGCCCGGGTCGGTCCCGGGGTTCGTGCCGGTGCCGGGGGTGGTGCTGGTGCCGTCACCGACGATGCCGATCCCGTTGCCGCCGATCGTGATCGGCAGGCTGATCACCGGGGTGACCTGGGTGCCGGAGAGCAGGCCGCCGTCGCCGGAGGTCGAACCGCCGGTCGTCGGGGTCGTCGTGCCGGTGGCCGGAGCCGTCGTGCCGCCGGTGCTCGTGCCGTCACCGAGGACGCCGATGCCGTTGCCACCGATCGTCACCGGGACGTCGACGACCGGGGACACCTGCGTACCCGAAGCCGTTCCGTCCGAACCCGAGGTGGTACCACCGGTCGCCGGAGCGGTCCCGGTACCCGTGCCCGAGCCAGCAGCGGGCGCCGTGCCCGTCGCGGTCCCATCACCGAGGACACCGATGCCGTTGCCACCGATCGTCACCGGGACGTCGACGACCGGGGACACCTGCGTACCCGAAGCCGTGCCGTCCGAACCCGAGGTCGCACCACCGGCCGCCGGAGCAGTTCCGGTACCCGTGCCCGCAGCGGGCGCCGTGCCCGTCGCGGTCCCGTCACCGAGGACGCCGATGCCGTTGCCACCGATCGTCACCGGGACGTCGACCAGGCCGGTCACCTGGGTGCCGGAGAGCAGTCCGTCGGTGCCCGAGGTGGTGGGCGCCGACGGGGCTTCGGCAGCCGGTGCCGGGGTCGTCGCCGTCGGGGCGGTCGACGTCGAGGTGCCGTCGCCGAGGACGCCGATCCCGTTGCCGGACACCGTCACGGGGACGGTCACGGTCGGGGCGACCTGGGTGCCGGAAGCGGTGCCGTCCTCGCCCGAGGTGCTCGGAGCGGGAGCGGCGGGAGCGGCAGGAGCCGGAGCGGGGGCAGCAGGCGCCGGAGCCGGAGCAGCCGCGGGTGCGGCGGCCGAGACCGCGTCACCGGCGACGGCAACGGCGTTGCCGCCGACCGTCACCGGTGCCGCGACGTCCGGCACCACCTGGGTGCCCGAGAGCGTGCCGTCCTCGCCCGAGGTGCTGGGGGCAGGAGCGGTCGTGGCTGGAGCAGTCGCCGGAGCGGCGGGCGTGGACCCCGTCGCCGTCGACACCGCGTCGCCGAGCACGGCGATCGCGTTGCCGCCGAGGGACACCGGGGCGTCGACGGCGGGGGCCACCTGGGTGCCCGAGACGGTGCCGTCGGCACCGGATGTCGTGGCCGCGTTCGCCGCAGCCGTGCCGCCGAGCGTGAGCCCGCCGACGAAGAGGGCGAACCAGAGCCCTCTGGAGACGTACTTGTTCATGGTCGTACTCCCTGATCGAGATCGTCACCGACCGCGGACGCAGCCGGGATGTGTGCGTGCCTGCCGTGGTGGACAGGCGCACCGATCTCAGTCAGGAGCGACGTCGTGCTCGCCCACGACCGATGCGGGGACCGCGTCGTCGGAGAGCGTGCCGCGAGACCCCGCGGCGAGGGAGACGATGTCGTCGGTCGAGCCGACGATGCCGACGGCTGCTGCGCCGCCGGAGGTCGAGGAGGCACTGCCACCGAGCACGCCGGCGTCGGCTCCGTCGAACGGGAGCCCGTGGCCCTCGCCGTCCGCGGGGACGAGCAGCGCGTGTCCGCCGAGGGTCGCGTCCTGCACATCGACGGCCGGGACGACCGGGCCGACCGTTGCCGTCGTGGCGGCTACGTCGACGGACTCGGACTGGCGGAGTCCGGCTGCGCGGTCGCCCACGGCATCAGCAGCGACGACGCGCGCGGATGCGGGTGTGGGTGCGGTGGGCACCGTGGCGCCCTGCGGGGCGACGGTTCCGGGCCGGACGGGTGTGTTCGCGACCGGCACCGACGGGACGGGCCCGGCGGACGGGTTCGAGCCGCCGCCCACCGGGAGCGCGGGGACGTCGACGACGGGGTCCGTGCCTCCTGGCAGGGTGCCGCCGACGGACGGGACGACGCCCTCGACCACGTCAGGGACGGTGCCGACGGTCGTGCCGACCGAGCCGAGCGTGTCGTCGACCAGGCCCGTGACCGGACCGGTGACGGTGCCAAGGGTGTCGTCGCCGAGGACCGTGCCGACCACCGGGACGCTGCCGACCACGTCGTCGACGGTGTCGACGACAGCGGTCACCGGGCGCGCGTCGGTGACGCGTTCCACGGTGCCGGTGACGGGGCGCAGGACGGTCGCGACGGTGTCGGTGACCGGCCTGGAGGCGCTGCTCACCTGGTCGACGACCTGTCGCACCGGGCGCGTGGCCGGGTGGGCCGCAGGGGCGGTCGTGGTCGGCTGGGCAGCCGGTGTGGTCGCGACCGGAGCGGGGCTCGACGGCGCGGGGGTTGCGGGAGCCGGAGCGGGTGCTGCTGGAGCCGGAGCGGGAGCCGGTGCGGGCGCTGCGGGCACCGGAGCAGGTGCGGGCGCGGGGGCCGGAGCGGGCGCAGCAGGTGCAGGTGCCACGGCCTTGCGGACGGGATCCGTCACGCCGCCGACGACCTTGCCGACCTCGCCGGTCACGCCCTGCACGGTGCCGCCGACGCCGTCGACGACGCTGCCGACGAGTCCGCGCTGCTCGGTCGGTGCGGCGGAGGCCGGTCGCGCGCCGAACAGCAGGGACAGCAGCACGAGGGCGGCGAGGGTCCCGACGCCCAGCAGGACGATGCGGAGTGCGGCGCGCCAGGGTGCGCGCAACGGGTGGTCCATGCGCTCACTTCCTGATCTCGGCTGCGCACGTAGAGTGGTTGACCGGAAATGTACGCCGATCCGGTCCGGAACACACCCTGTTTCGGAAGAAATTCTCAGGAAGGGCCGTCCGTGGTCTCGATCTTCAACGCTCCGACCCGCAACCTGGACATCGTCACGCTGCACGAGATCCTGCGGCTCCGCCAGGACGTCTTCGTCGTCGAGCAGGAAGCCGCGTACGGCGACATCGACGGCCGTGACCTCGAGCCCGGCACCGTGCAGTTCTGGGCCGGCAACGGTTCGGTGGACGCGACGCTCCGCCTGCTCCGCGAGCCCGACGGCACCGAGCGCATCGGCCGGGTCGCCACCGCGAAGCACGCCCGCGGCCAGGGCCTCGGCGCGCAGCTCATGGAGGCCGCGATCGCCGAGTCGCGCTCGCCGAGCATCGCCCTCGGCGCCCAGTCGCACCTGGAGCAGTGGTACAGCCGCTTCGGCTTCGTGCGCTCGGGCGACGAGTACCTGGAGGACCGCATCCCGCACATCCCGATGACCCGGAAGCGCTGACCCGACGGCGCTGTTCCGATGGCGCTGATCAGGGGTTCCGCGCGTCAGGCCCGCCAGCGCCGGAGTTCGTCGAAGGAGCGGCCCTGGGTGGCCCGGTCGGCGACGAGGCGTTCGAACACGATGTTCGTCTGCGTCGTCGCCACCGAGGGGTCACCGCTGAGCTCGTCGGCGACGAAGTCGCGGAGCTGCTCGGTCGACTCGCACGCGATGTGCACGAGGAAGTCCTTGTCCCCCGCCAGGAACGAAACGTCCTGCACGACAGGCACCCGCAGGAGGCGCTTGGCGAAGTCCCGCAGTTCGTGGCGGGCCGCGGCGTGCACCCGGACGGACACCATCGCCTCGATCGAGAACCCGAGCCGGGCGACGTCCACCTCGGCCCGGTAGCCGCGGATCACCCCGGCGTCCTCGAGCGCGCGGACCCGTGCCAGGCAGGTCGACGGCGCGATGCCGACGGCGGCCGCGAGCCGGTTGTTCGGGATCCGGGCGTCGGCCGACAGCGTCCAGAGGAGGCGCTCGTCGACCTCGTCGAGGCGCGGAGCGGGGTCGGGGCGACGTGCGGGACGGTCGGACACGCCTCGACGCTACCGCGACGGCGCGAGCAGGGCGCGGAGGGCGTCCTCGAGCGCGGCCGACACGACGGCGTCGTCGGCGGATGCCAGCGGTTCCACCGCGGTGGACTGCCGGAGCATCGACATCCCGAGCACCACCGCCAGCGCGATCTCGGCACGGACGAGCAGCTCCTCGGACCCGGCGCCGCCGACCGTGCCCGCGAGCCGTTCGGCGTACCGGCGCAGCGTCTCACGGCGGATGGCATCGGCGCCGTCGTCGCCGGAGGACCGGAGCAGGAGCATCAGCTGCAGGGAGTCGTCGTCGGTCGGGGCGCGCACGATGTGCGTGATGATGCCCGTCAGCGCCCGTTCGAGGCCCTGCTGGCTCGTCTCCTCGGCTCCGAGGTCGCGCACGACGCGGTCGAGGCAGGCGCGGAAGAGCCCCTCCTTCGAGCCAAAGTACCGGTTGATGAGGGCGACGTTCACCCCGGCGTCCCCGGCGATGTCACGGACGGTCGTCGCGCGGTACCCGTCGAAGGCGAACCGACGCCGGGCGGCCTGCACGAGCAGGAGTCGGGTGGCCGCGGCGTCCTTGCTCATGGAGCGCAGCCTAGCGGTCCTCACAGGGATGTAAGCAAGCGTTGACATGCTCAACCGAGCGCGTACGCTCGTCATGTCAGCAATTGTTTACATCGACGACCACGACGACACGGAGCACGATGACCGACACCATGCAGAGCCCGCGGACCGGCTCGCACCCCACCACCGACGGACGCCGTCCGAACAGCACGGCGATCATCGTCTACCTGTCCCTCGGCGGCCTGTCCTTCGCGGTCCTGCAGTCGCTGGTCGCCCCGGCGCTCTCGACCATCGGGCAGGACCTCGGCGCCTCCACCAGTGCGACGAGCTGGGTGCTCACCGCGTACCTGCTCTCTGCCTCGGTGCTCACGCCGATCCTCGGTCGCCTCGGCGACATGATCGGCAAGCGCAAGGTCCTCATCGTCGTGCTGTCGATCCTGCTCGTCGGCGCCGTGCTCGCCGCCCTCGCACCGAACCTCGGCGTCCTGATCGTCGGGCGCGCGCTGCAGGGTGCGGCCGGAGCCGTGATGCCGCTGTCGATCGGCATCGTCCGTGACGAGCTGCCGAAGGAGAAGGTCAGCGTCACGATCGGTCTGCTGTCGGCGATCTTCGGCATCGGTGCCGGTGTCGGCATCGTCGCGGCCGGGCCCATCGTCGAGCACCTGTCGTGGCACTGGCTGTTCTGGCTCCCCGCCGTGCTCGTCGTCATCGCACTGCTCGGTGCGGTCTTCGGGATGCCGGAGTCCCCGGTCCGGAAGCCCGGTCGCCTGGACATGGCTGGCACGTTCGTCCTCGCGGTGTCACTCGTCGCGATCCTGCTCGCCGTCAGCGAGGGCGAGACCTGGGGCTGGGGCGACGGCAAGACCATCGGCCTGCTGGTCCTCGGCGCCGTCGCACTGGTCGTGTTCGTCCTGGTCGAGCTCCGGGTCGCCGAGCCGCTCATCGACGTCCGGCTCTTCGCGGTCCGCGGCGTCTGGACCGCCCACGTCGTCGCACTCGTCTTCGGGTTCGCGATGTTCGGCACCTTCGTCCTCGTGCCGACGCTGCTGCAGCTCCCGACGGCGCTCGGCTACGGCTTCGGCAAGGACGTCACGCAGGCCGGTCTCTTCCTGCTGCCGACCGTCGTGATGATGGTCGTCGCCGGGCCGATCGCGGGCATCCTGGTGCGCAAGGTCGGCCCGAAGCCGCCGATGCTCATCGGCGGGTTCGCCATCGTCGCCGCGTTCGTGCTGCCGGCGATCGCACACGCCGAGCTGTGGCAGGTGGTGGCCTCCGGCGTCCTGACCGGCATCGGCATCGGCATGGCCCTCGCCGCCTGCTCGAACGCGATCATCGAGAGCGTCCCCGCGAACCAGACCGGTGAGGCCATCAGCGCCAACACGGTCGTCCGGACCATCGGCTCGAGCGTCGGCACCGCAGTCATCGCCGCGCTGATCACCTCGCACAGCACGCCGCAGGGACTGCCGACCGACGACGCCTTCACCATCGGATTCTGGGCGTGCACCGGTGTGGCGGTCGTGGCCGTGCTCGCCGCGCTCGCCGCGCCGTCCATGCGTGCCCGCCGCGCAGCGGCCGCCGCCCGTGGGATCGACGACCTCGAGGAGGTCGCCGAGTAGGGCCGTGGGCCCGACCACCCGGGAGGCCCGTCCAGCGTCGACGACGCGGGGCGGGCCTCCCGTCCGTTGCGCAACCTGGGAACGCACCGGGCGCACGCGAGTCAGCGTGACGATCATCGGACCGGTCGCGTCCCGTCAGGGGACGCGGACCGCCGCGCCCGGACAGGAGACCCCATGAGCAGCACCGACCACGACGACACCACCACTCCCGGACGGCCGTCGATCCGCGACACCGTGACCGCCGGACTCGTGCAGAAGGCCCTCGAGCCGGTGCTGCGCGCCGTGCGCGAGGAGGTCGCCTCGGCGCGGCGCGAGATCGGCGAGCGCGCGAGCGGTGCGAAGACCGGGCTGGTGCTCACCGGTGTCGCTGTCGGGTTCGCCCTGACGACCCTGGTCGCGCTGGCCGGCTTCGCGGTGGCGCTGCTCGCCCTCGCGCTGCCGCTGTGGGCGGCGACCGGGATCACCTTCGTCGTGTTCGCGATCGTGACCGCGATCCTGTTCGTCGTCGGCCTGCGCGGGATCCGACGCGGTGTGCCGCCGGTGCCGAAGGACACGATCCAGGCGGCGAAGCAGCGGGTGACGCACGCGGCGGACGCCCCGACGGACGGTGCCGCGCGCGACTGACGCAACCGCTCCCGCCGTCGCTGCCGCCGGCACGGTCTGGGCTACATCGCCAGGGTCATGCCCACCACAGCGACGGTCATCGCGAAGACCTCGCCGCTGCGGACGGCCCGCCGGTCCTCGCGGCCCCACTCGTACCGGAGCAGCCAGCCGCTGAACGCGCAGTAGCCGATCACGCCGGCGCCGAGCACCGCGGACAGGGCGATGCCGTGCCCGGCGTGGTCGCCGGCGACACCCGAGGCGTGGCCCATCAGCAGCATCCCCGCCATCACGACGGCGGACAGCGCGCGGTGGACGTCCATCGGCTCCGCGCGGCGACCGTCGGCGCGGCGGCGACGCATCACGGGCAACGGCGCGAGCAGGAGCAGGAGGGTCGCGGCGAACAGGGTCCACACCGCTCCGGCGTCGACGACGGGCATGAGCATCGCGACGAGCATCACGCCGGCCGGCACGATGACGCCCGGGCGCGGTCGGTAGCGGTCACCGACGATGCAGCACACGGACGCGAACTGCGGCACGACGAGCATGGCGTCGGCGACGGTCTCGTGCACGTGCTGCGTCCTCGGTGCGGCGGAGTGGTGCGGGGTGGGGTCAGTCCTCGGCGCGGGCAGCGGCCTTGGCGGCGCGCTCCTGCTTCACACGGGCGTTCTCGGCGTGCACGGCGGCCTGCGTCGCACGCTCACGGACGAGCCACTCGGGCTTCTGCTCGAGCAGCGTCTTGATGTCCGCCGTGGTCAGTGCGTCGTCGATCCCCGCGCGGCTCAGGCCGGAGATGGAGATGCCGAGCTTCTGCGCCACGACGGGTCGCGGGTGCGGGCCGTCGCGTCGGAGGTCCTCGAGCCAGGTCGGGGGTTCGGTGCGGAGCTCGTCGAAGGCGGTCCGCGTGAGGGGAGCGCTCTGGAAGGACTCCGGAGCCGCCGTCAGCAAGATGCCGAGCTTCTTCGCAGCCGTCTCGGGCTTCATGGTCTGTTCCTGCGCCATGAGGACAAGGGTACGGCCCCTATGCTCGTCTGCATGACCGCGGCTCTCACCATCGCCTTCGTGCCGGGGGTCTCCCCCGCAAAGTGGGCCCGTGTCTGGCGGGAACGCTTCCCCTCCATCGAGCTCCGGCTGCGGCCGATCGGCGCCGACGACGTCGACGACACGCTGGCCGGCGAGGCCGACATGGTCTTCGCACGCATGCCCGTGTCCGAGCAGCACAACGCCATCCTGCTCTGGACCGAGACGGCCGTCGTCGCGATGCCCAAGGACTCCCCCCTCGCCGGACTCGCCGAGGTCGACCTCGCCGACGCCGAGGTCCACGTGATCGACGCCGGCCCGGTGCCCGCCGACATCGACGGATCGCTCGACCTGGTCGAGGCGAACGTCGGCGTCGTCGTGCTCCCCCAGTCACTGTTCCGCGCCGCCAGCCGCAAGGACCTGGTGGGTCGTCCGCTCATGGACGCCCAGGGCACGCGCATCGCGCTGGTCTGGCGGGACGAGGACGCCACCGAGACCACCGAGGAGTTCATCGGCGTGGTGCGCGGGCGGACCGCCAACAGTTCGCGCCAGCCAGGAGGCCCGGATCGCGACGGCGACGACGACTCGCGTCCGGCTCGTGGCAGCGCCAAGGCCGGGTCGGGTGCCAAGGGTTCGTCCGGCGGGTCGGGTGGGTCCGGCGGGTCGGGTGG
>NZ_QKTB01000031.1:0-34051 GCF_003234405.1 Curtobacterium sp. MCLR17_045 | reverse complement strand
CCGCAACGACCGCGTGATGCACCCCCTGGTGCAGTGGCAACGCCTGACCGACGACGAGCAGACGACGTAGTGGGCCCCGGACACGGAGCCCGAGCAGGACTCCGCGCCGATCGAGGACTCCGCCCCCGTGGCCGAGCCCGCGCCCGACGCAGAGGCCGAGCCCGAGTCCGAGGTCGCGCCGGAAGCGGCACCCGAGGCGGAGGCCTCCCCCGCGGACCTGTCCGCGATCGCACCGGACGCCCCGTTCGTCGAGGACTTCACCACGAACGCCGTCACCGGCCTCGTCCAGTCGCTGTACCCGCAGTCGTGGCAGCCCTACCCCGACGGCACCTCGGGTATCTACGCGCCGAGCAAGACCGTGTCGGTGCACGACGGCGTGATGGACGTCGCCCTCGGCACCGGTGCCGGAGCAGCCGGCACCTTCGGCTCCTCCGCCGGCGCCTGGGACCACGTCGGTGGTTCGTTCTCGGTCCGCGCGAAGGCGACCGGCGGCGACGGCAACGGCGCGGCCTTCATGCTGTGGCCGACGTCGAACGTGTGGGCCGACGGCGAGATCGACTTCCCCGAGGGCAACTTCGAGGACAGCCCCTCGGTGTTCCACCACTCGATGACCCCGGGCAAGGAAGCCGAGCGCGTCCAGCTCGGCACCGGCGTCTCGTGGCGCGACTGGCACACCTACAAGGTCGACTGGGTCCCCGGTGAGTCCGTGACCTACAGCGTCGACGGCAAGGTCCTCGGCACGATCACGCACGACGTGCCGACGACCCCGCACCGCTTCATGTTCCAGGTCGGCAACTGGGGCGAGCAGGGCAACCTGCTCATCGACTGGGTCTCGACGACCGAGTAGCGTCCGCAGGTCCGCACCACGGACGGACGGGAGGCCCGGTGCCAGCTGGCACCGGGCCTCCCGTCCGTCCGTGTGGTCGCGTTCAGGGCGTCGCGCGCCGCTCAGAAGAGCGCGTTCAGGTCCGCGTAGTCCACGCCGCCCGCCAGCGAGTCGTAGGTGCCGGTGGTCCGCAGCTCGGCCGTGGCCTGCCGAACGACGGCGTACGCGGCCTGCGCGACGGCGGAACCGAGACTGATGCGGGCCACCCCGAGCCGGGCGAGTTCCGCCACGGTCGGCGACCCCGGACCGGCCATCACGTTCACCGGGCCGTCGATCGACTCCACCAGCGCACGGATGGTCTCGACGTCTCGGACTCCGGGGACGAACACGCCGTCAGCGCCGGCTCCGCGGTAGCGACGAGCTCGCTCGAGCGTCTCGGCCAGGAGCCGTTCGGGATCGACGAGACCGGCGAGGTGGACGTCGGTCCGTGCATTGACGAACAGGGGCACCCCGGCTCGTTCCGCCGCGCGCCGGGCCGCCCCGATCCGGTCGGCGAGCGCATCCGGATGCAACCTGCCGTCCTCGATGTTGATCCCGACGGCGCCCGCTTCGAGCACCGCGTCCACCGTGCGCGCCACGCCGTCCGCGTCGTCGGCGTACCCGGACTCGATGTCGACGGTGATCGGCACCGACACCGAAGCCGCGATCCGCGCGACCGCGTCCATCGCTTCCGCACGGGTCAGGGTGTTCCCGTCCGGTCGCCCGAGGGACCAGGCGACGCCCGCACTGGTCGTGGCGATCGCGGTCGCGCCGGCGTCCTCGACGAGTCGGGCGCTCGCGGCGTCCCAGACGTTGACGAGGACGAGTGGCCGGGATCGGTGGTCGTGGAGGCCGTGGAAGGTCGCGGCTCTGGTCGAAGTGGTGTTCACCCTTCGATCCCATCGGTCCGAGCGCGGACGAGCTGGCGGGTTCCGGACGACGCGGTGGGGCCGCTCAGCCCTCGGTCCGGGAAGACCTGCGTGGGTTCAGCAGGTCTCCGTCCCACGACAGGTCGTCACGCTCGCGGACCTCGAACGCCTCGAACCGGTCGTCGTCGAGCACGCCGTCGACGAGCGTGCGCGATCCGGCGACGATCGTCGAGTCCCAGTCCTCCTCGGCGGCGACGACCCACGCGTGGTCCTCCGGCCAGATGAACGTCGTGGGCGGCGCCACCTGGTCGTGCCTGCCGAAGCTCTCCCAACCCGGGACCGCCCGCTGTGCCCACGACGGATCGGCGAGCTCGTCCAGGGTCGCGCCGAAGAGCCAGGTGTCCCGCTCAGGCCAGGCCATCAGTCCCCACGCACGTCGGATCCGGTGCCGGCGTTCAGCGGACGGCGGCCCGCCCGTCCCCTCCCACGCTCCGACGACCAGGTCTCCGGGGGTCGACGTCGCGCTCCGTAGGTGCGTGGTGAGGACGGCGAGGTCCTGCGGGTCGAACCACCCGTCGTCCGACTGGTCCACGCGCCAGCCGTCGGCCCACGACGTCGTCTGCTCGTCGTCGGTCAGGCGTTGCCACTGCACCAGGGGGTGCATCACGCGGTCGTTGCGGCGGGCGACCTCCGCCCACCGCCAGCGGGTGTGTTCGACGTCCGGGTGGTCGCCCCACTCGTCCGTGGTGTCGAGGTCCGCCCGGTGCGCGCCGACCGGGTGCAACAGGCGTGCGTACGCCTCAAACCCGGTGCCCGCGACACCACCGACGCTCGCCCAACGCCCGGCACGCGCGACGAGCCAGTCGCCCCGCGATGCCTCGCTCAGCAGGCGCATCGTGCTGCTGCTCAGAGCTTCTCGTCGACGAGCGCGATGAAGCGGCTGCCGATGCCCTCGACCTCACGCCGCGTCAGGCCGACGGTGGGCTCGGGCGCCTGGTACGGGGCGTGGTAGTCGCACATCAGGTAGTCCCACTCGGGCCACCACTTCTTCGGGCGCGCCTCTTCGTCGAAGCCGCAGACCACGCACTCCAGGCGCGTCCAGACCTTCTTCGTGCCGGTGCGGTTGGCCCGGGACTGCACGAGCCAGGCGGGCGGGTCATGCTCGATCGCGTCGAGCTCCGCTTCGCTCAGGCGCGACGGGATGCCGTGGCGGGTCGCCATCTCGAGGGGGATGTCGAGCCGGACGGCGGCTTCGCGGCGGGAGAGCATCCGTCCAGGGTAGGTCCTGCCACTTCCCACCTCGAACTGCGACGGCAGCAACCGGGACGTCGACCGCGGACTTTCCTCGAGTGGGCAGTCCGTGTATGGTCTCGATCACTGAGGTAAAAGGCGCCGCGATCTGCGACGCACCAGCACGCGGCATCGAACGAGTCGCCACTTCTTCCCTCGAAGGAGTGCGCCATCGTGTCCCCCAGTCCCGCTCTCACCACCGGGCACGCGCCCGGCGGTGACTCGTCGCCTCGTCTGCGCGACGCCTGGATCGCCCTCGCTGGGCTGTCCGCGGTGTTCCTGTTCGAGATGCTCGACAACTCCGTGCTCAACGTCGCCCTGCCGACGATCGGTCGCGACCTGGGCTCGTCGACGACGGGCCTGCAGTGGGTCTCGGGTGCCTACTCGGTCGCCTTCGGAGGGCTGATGCTGCTCTTCGGCGCCGTCGCCGACCACATCGGACGCCGCCGGGTCATGCTCGCCGGGCTCGTCCTGCTGGCCCTGGCGAGCCTCGCCACGGCGCTGGTCACGTCGACCGAGCAACTGATCGCCGTGCGCGTCGCGATGGGCGTCGCCGCGGCGATGACGACGCCCGGGTCGATGGCGCTCGCGTTCCGGCTCTTCGACGACGAAGGGCTCCGAGTGCGGGCGCTCACCGTCATCTCGACGGCCGGGCTTGTGGGACTGGCCATCGGGCCGACCGTCGGCGGGTTCGTGCTCGCCGTCGCCCCGTGGCAGGTGCTGCTGCTGGCCGACGTGCCCATCGCGGTCCTCGCACTCGTCGGAATCCGGCTCGGTGTCGCCCGCGACGAGGCGGCGGGGCTCCGTCGCGATCCGGTCGACGTGGTCGGAGGGCTGCTCGGCACCGGGACCACGGCTGGAGCGCTCGTGGCGCCGACGATCCTGCTCGAGTCCGGAGCCGCTGGCTGGTGGGGGTGGGCCGTCCTCGCGCTCGCCGTCACCTGCGCGGTGGGGTTCGTCGCCCGCGAGCGGACCGCGCGGCACCCGCTGATCGACCTGCACCTGCTCGCCCGGCCACTCGTCTCGAGCGGCCTCGCGTTCAAGGCCGCGTCGGGTCTGGCCGTCGCGGGGCTGTCGTACCTCGTGACCCTGCAGCTGCAGTTCGCCTGGGGCTGGCCGCCGGCCCTCGCCGCCGTCGGGACGCTGCCGCAGGTGGTCGTACTGCTCGTCGGCGGCCGCTTCGTCGGGCCGTTCGTGCAGCGGGTCGGCCTGGGCCGCGCCGCCTGGATGAGCGCCGTCTCGGTCGTCTCCGGTCTCGCGGTCTTCGGCGCCCTGAGCCGGTACGGGTACCCGTGGGTGCTCGTCGCGCTCGTGCTCGTCGCGGCCGGCATGCGGGTCGTCGGCGTCGTCGCCGGCGCGTCGGTCCTCACGGGGCTGCCCGCCGACCGCACCTCCGTCGGAGCGGCGCTCGTCGACACCTCGAGCGAGCTCGCGGGTGGTGCCGGCGTCGCGGCGGCGGGGACCATCGTCGCCGCCTTCGTCGCCGGGAGCATCACCACGACCACCTGGACTGCCGCCCGGATCGAGAGCTTCCAGGAGGCCCTCACCGTCGCCGGGCTCGGCCTCGCCGCGGTCGCAGCACTGCTCGTCGTGGTCGGCATGCTCCGAGCCCGGCCCGCCGTCGAACCAGAGGACGAGGCCCCGTCCGACCCTGCCGACACCACCCCTGCACACACCGACCCGATCACCATCACCGAGGAGACCTCCCGTGTCTGACTCCATCGCCCTCCCCCGCCCGCCGTTCGATCCCGAGTTCGTGCCCTTCCTCACCGCCATGGATGCGCGCGGCCGTTTCCACCTCACGGCGCAGATGCTGCCGCAGATGCGACAGCTGGACATGACCGAGGCGCAGCTCGACGAAGGACTGCATGCTCGCGGCCTCGAGCGCAGCAGCATCACGATCCCGGGGTACCGCGGTGACCCGATCGACCTCGCTGTGATCCAACGCACCGGCCGCACCGGCACGGCTGCCCTGGCCTACGCGATCCACGGCGGCGGCATGATGTTCGGCCACCACCTCGGCAACCTCGACTCCTACGACGAGTGGCTGCTGGTGCACGACGTGGTCCTGGTCAGCCCGGACTACCGCCTGGCTCCGGAACACCCGGACCCGTACCCGGTCGAGGACTGCTACGCCGGTCTCGTCTGGGCAGCCGAGCACGCCGACGAACTCGGCATCGACCCGGAGCGCATCGTCCTCGTCGGGCAGAGCGCCGGTGCCGGTCTCGCCGCCGGCACCGCCCTCCTCGCCCGCGACCGACGGGGGCCCTCCGTCATCGGCCAGGTGCTCGTGAGCCCCATGCTCGACGACCGCGACGCGACACTGTCGGCTCGGCAGTTCGACGGTGTCGGGGTCGCCGACCGGGAAATGACACGGTTCGGCTGGGACGCCTACCTCGGTGACCGGCGGGGCGGCGAGGACGTCTCCGTCTACGCTGCACCCGGCCGCGCGACGGACCTCGCCGGGCTCCCGCCTGCGTACATCGACTGCGGCAGCACCGAGGTGTTCCGCGACGAGACCGTCGCCTACGCCAGCTCGCTGTGGGCGGCAGGAGTCCAGGCGGAACTGCACGTGTGGCCGGGAGCGTTCCACGGATCGACGAGCATGATGCCCGACGCGACGCTGTCGAAGCGGGCCGTGCGGGCCCTGCGCGAATTCACCGGGCGTCTCCTCAGCCCGGCGGTTTGACGGCAGTCCCGGCACGAGCGCATCGCGGCGCTCGTGCCGGGACCGGCTCCTGTTCGCAGCATCAGCTAGATCCGGTCCAGAGACACCACCGTGACGACGATCGGCCACGCCTCACCGTCGAGCTGCACGGACCGCAGCCCGCGCGGCAGGGCTTGTCGGTCTTCGGACTCAACGACGACTCCCTGCAGCCCGATGAGGTGCCCGGAACCCCTGCTGTAGTGCACGCGATCACCGACGACGGGCATGATGATGGTGTCCGCCGCCAGCTCCTCTGCAGCGAGTTCCACGGTGAGAGGCCAAGACTCCGTGAGCACCTCGGCGAGCTGTGCCTCGAACACGCCGCGTTCGTCGAGCTCCGCGTCGCCCGCCTCGGGATCCACGATCCTCGCGACTGGCAGGATCCGCTGGCCGATCGTGCGCGCGACTCCGCATCCGATCGCGACACCCAGGCCGGCGAGGGACAGCCCCGTGCTCGCCATCTCGAACCGCAACGTGACTGGATCAGCAACGACCTGACGGAGTCCGCCCTTCGAGCCGCCGCCGGTGTGCGCTCGCACGGCAGTCGCCTGCACCGCGCCGTGGATTCGTGGCGCGACCGGAGCTGCTCTCGTCCGCCGGAGATCACCGCCGAACTGCTCTCCGAGATGCTTCGTGAACGCGAGGGCGCCAGGCCGTCGCTCGTCGCAGTTGTCCATCGGGTCGCCTTCGGGTCGGCTTCTCGCAGCCTCGGGTCAGGCTGTTCCCGGACCGTACTGCCGGACCATCCGCCCACACGACGGTTCCTCACCGATTTTGCGGTAACCAGCAACGCCGATTCGGAGTTCGCGCCGGCACAGCCCCGAAGCGCGAGTAGATGACTCCCAGCGGGAATCGTGCTTCTACCTCGTCGCTGAACTTCGACGCTTCGGACTCAGTCGCGAAGACACCGAGCACCGTGTTGTGTGGTGACTCGTCACCACCGGGGTCTGGTCGCCTCAGAGCTCTGACGTCGGCTGTTGGCGGGGGTTGAGGAGATCGCCGTCCCAGCTCAGGTCGTCGTCTTCGTGCACCTCGAAGGCCTCGAAGTGATCGTCCGCGAGGATGCTGTCGACGAGTGCGCGTGAGCCGGCGACGATCGTCGAGTCCCAGTCTTCCTCGGAAGCGACGACCCAGGTGTGATCCCCGGGCCAGATCAGCGACGTGTAGGGCCCTTCCTGCTGGGGGCGACTGCATCCCCATCCGGGGACGGAGCGCTGCGCCCACGATGGGTCAGCAAGCTCGCGCAGGCTCGAGCTGAACAACGACATGTCTCGACCGGGCCACGGCATCTGCATGCGAGCCCGCGCGCGCGTGTTCCGGCCTCCTTCGGCCCATGGCGGGTTGCCGGTGCCTTCCCATGCTCCGATGATCAGGTCGTCCGGGTTCCGCGTCGCGGCCCGAAGGTGCGTGGTCAGGACCGCGAGGTCCTCCGGGTTGAACCACCCATCGTCGGACTGACCGACACTCCACCCATCCGACCAGTCCCTCGTGTGCTCGTCATCGCTGATGCGGAACCACTGCACCAGGGGATGCATCACCCGGCCGTTACGGCGCGCAACCTCAGCCCACCGCCAACGCGTGTGCTCAACATCGACGGGATTGCCCCACTCGTCGACCGTGTTCGGGTCAGTACGGTGCGCATCCACCGGGTGCAGCAGCCGCGCGTACGCCTCGAAGCCCGTGCCAGCGACACCGCCGACGGTCGCCCATCGACCGGCTCGCTTCACGAGCCAATCGCCTCGCAGGGCTTCGGTCAGCAGGAGCACCGCATCAGCATCCCACGGCGAACGCCTTCACTCAGGAGAAGCAGTCTCCGAAGACCATCCGCAACCGGAACCGCCCCTACTCCCCCACGTCCGAGCATCTCGGCAACGCCGCGATGTCCGTGCACCCGTACTCGCTCCACCCGCCCTGGCCGTAGGTGTCGTACGCCGCAGTCGACGCCACCGTGGCCCCTGCACCACCCATCCGGACGAAGGACGGGGTCGGATCACCCTCGGTCGTCCACCGGACCCACTGGAGCGAGGCCACCTCGCCCGCTTCGCTCGCGTCCCGCAGACACCGCAGGCTCTCGGCGGGGAGCGCACCGTCGGCCTCGAGCTCCACGTCACCGCAGTCGGTACCGCTCGGGTTGCTGACCCACTCGGGCGCATCGGCGAGTGTGCGGGCGGACGCGATGGGGTCAGCTGGCTGCTCGCTGCACGCCGACAGGAGCGGCAGCGCGACCAGCGCGACCAGCGCGAGTCCGGCGGCGGCGAGGACCAGTGGCTTCTGCACAGGACGAGCATGGCTCAACGAGACGCCCTGCCGGGTCACGGTCCGACAACATGTCGAGCGCTGGCGACCTGACGCCCGGTGGTCCACACGAGACGGACGGGAGGCCCGCTGCCAGCTGGCAACGGGCCTCCCGTCCGTCTCGCGGTCGCGTCGACGACGCGACCCGCAGGCACTGGTGCGTCAGCGCGATCCGACGATCGCGGCCTTGGCCTGGTCACGCAGGTACGCGATGCCGGCGGCGTTCGGGTGGAGTGCGCCGAAGAGGATGCTGTACTTCGTCCCGGCCAGCGGCGTGCTGTTCGCAGCGGTGCCGCGGTCGGTCAGGGTGAGTCCCGCCATCCACGCGGAACCCGACGCGGCACAGGGGGTGTGCGCGGCAGAGCCCTGGAGCGTCGAGACGTAGGTGAACCCACGAGCCTTCGCCGCAGCCTTGACCGCTGCGTCGAGCGCGTTCTGGGTGCGGTGGAAGTAGGCGGTGTCGGTCGCGGTGAAGGGGAACGCGTTCTGCGGGAACGGCGGCTCGAGACCGGAGTCACCGAGGAGGCTCGAGAAACATCCCTTCGGGGCCTGCGCCGCACCCGGCGCGATCATCGGGTAGCCGACGACGAACACCTTCGCCTGCGGAGCACGTTGCGCGATCACGCGGAACGTCGACGCGAGCCGCGGTGCCACGACGGTGCGGATGCGCGATGCGAGACGATCCCGCGTGACGCCGTGCACGACCGGTGCGTAGTAGTCCTTGCAGTGGTCGTAGGTCTTCCCGTGGATCTCCGAGAACACCGGGCCGGCCTTGTCCAGCGCGACGCAGTTCGCGATGACGCCGGAGAACCCCAGGTCGTTCCCGCCGATCGACACCGTGACGACGTCCGTGTCCTTGGAGAGCGCGTCGGCCTGGACGGGCGCGGTGGCACTTCCGGCTCCGGTCTTCTGCGCGACCCGGGAGATGTTGCCGGTGGTGGCACCGGCGCAGGCACGGTCGTCGAGCTGGAGTCCCAGGGATGCTGCGACCTGGTGCGGGTAGTCGGTGGTGGACTGGAAGCAGCCGGCCGCCGGACCCGAGCCGTAGGGAGCGACGCCGAAGCCGCCCGCGTACGAGTCGCCGAGGGCCACGTAGTTGTCACCGCTGGCGGCGGCCACGGACTGGGTGGGTGCCGCGCCGTCGGCATTGGCCGCGGAGACGGGCCCGGCTGCCCCGACAGCGAGCGCTGCCGCCGTGAGGACGCCGCCGGTGATCAGCAGCGCGTTGGTGCGGCGGAGGCGAGGAGCGTGACGCATGGAGCAGGTTCCTTCCAGAGGGCCTATTCGACAGACGATCGTCTGACAAGTAGACGGTAAGTCGGTGGAACGTCCCGCGCCATGAGAGGGCCACAAGGTGCATGGGATGCGCTCCGCGCACCCGTCCTGTCCTGTCGCGTCCTGTCCTGTCCCTCGACGTGGATCAGGCCGACGTGCACCAGGTGGACAGGTGGTCCAGCGCCGCTCCGGCCGTGGTCACCAAGCGCTTGCGGGTCGATTCCCGGTCGGCGTCCGCGAGCACCGCGTCGCCGATGGCCTCGGTGGTCTGCTGCACGACGGCCACGAGCGCGGCAGCCTGAGCACGCCGGGTCATCGAGTCGAAACCCGTGTCCGCCAGTTCTGCTGCCACCGCGGACGTGACTTCGTCGTAGAACTCCAGCGCCCGGCGCCGGAGCACCGCGCTGAGCCGGCACTGCGCTGGGAACTCCCCTCGCGCCAAGGCCGGATCCTCTGCGACGTACCGATCGACATCCTCGAGGACGATGGTGCGCATCGCTTCCGCGGGCGACTGCTGCGCACCTCGGTCCGCAACCGCAGCTCGGATCTTCTCGAGCACCTCGTCGGCTCGGTCGAACACCAGATCGGGTTTGGTCGGGAAGTAGTTGTAGACGGTCTGATCCGAGACGCCTGCAGCTCGGGCCACGTCTGACATCGACACCTCGTCGTACCCGTGCTCAGCGAACAGCCGTGCAGCAACGTCACCCAGGCGCTCGCGGGTCTCCCGTTTCTTGCGCTCTCGCAGCCCCGACGGAACACCCTCGCTCGACTCCACCATCCCCCGAGTCTGACACGAAACGTTGAGTGACCCAAAGTTCTGGTACGTTGGCCGAACTTAGAGTCACTACAAGTTCGGTGGATACCGAGGAACGAGGACGATCGATGACAACGCAGAAGCAGGAACAGGTACTCATCGCAGGAGCGAGTTTCGCTGGGCTCACGACCGCGCTGTGGATGCGTCGGCTCGGGTACGACGTCTCGATCGTCGAGGTCGCTTCCGGGTTGAAGCGAGGCGGCACCCCGGTCGACGTCCGCGACGACACCATCGCGATCGTGGATCGGATGGGCCTGCTCGAGCAGATCTCGGCGAAGGCGCTCGCGCCGCGGGTGACGCAGTTCACGACGCCGGAGGGAGACCGCATCGCGCGGATGGATCCCGTGCCTCCCTCGGCCGGATCGACGGGCGACGGCTACGAGATCCACCGCGACGACCTGCTCGACATCCTCGCCGCCGCGACCGAGGGCGAAGTGGAGATGCTGTGGAACAACTCGGTCACGTCCCTGCACGAGACCGACGAAGAGCGCGTGCACGTCACCTTCCGCGACGGAACCGAACGGGACTTCTCCATGGTGTTCGGCTGCGACGGCAACCACTCCACAGTTCGTCGACTGCACTTCGGGCAGGAAGCGCTGTACAGCCACTTCCTGCGGACGTACTTCTCCGTCGCCACCCTCGACGACCTCGTCATCGAACCGCAGACGACCCAGATCACCAACGCACCGGGCGTCACGATGCTGGTCAACTCGTACGACACCACCACCGACCTCGTCCTCGGCTTCCGCTCCGAGCAGGAGATCCCCTTCGACCACCACGACGAAGCGGCACAGAAGCGCACCCTCCGCGAGCACATGCTCCGGGCCGGTTCGCCGTTCTCGGACCACGTCGACGAGGCCATCGGCGCCGAGACCTTCTACTTCGACAAGCTCAGCCAGATCAAGATGCCGACGTGGACGTCCGGCCGCGTCGCACTCGTCGGCGACGCCGGTTACTGCCCTTCCCCGGCCGCCGGGATGGGCGGCTCGCTCGCCATCATCGGCGCCACTGCACTCCACGACGCTCTTCGGGACGCGGACGGCGACGTCGAGCAGGCATTCGCGGACTACGAGCGCGCGCTCCGGCCGGTCGTCGACGCGGTACAGCACGACGCCGAGCACATCGGTGTCAGCAGCTACTTCCCCGCGACCGCAGACCAGATCGATGCGCGCAACAGGATGCTGCTCGACCGCTGAGTACGGACGCCCCGCGGTTGCGCCTGTTCGAAACAATTCCACAAGACTTCTTGTGCGTATAGGGTCGCACCATGACCCAAGGACGGATCGACGACCCCGCCCAGATGCGCGCCCTCGCTCACCCGACACGCCTGCGCATCCTCGGCCTGTTGCGTGCGAACGGCCCGCAAACCGCCGCGACGATCGGCGAGGTGATCGACGAAGCGCCCGGCACGATCAGCTACCACTGCACCCGACTCGCCGCCGCGGGCTTCATCGAACCCGCTCCCGACGCGGGCACGGACCGACGTGAGCGCTGGTGGCGAGCCGCGCACGACGCCTCCGTGTGGGAGCTCGCCGATGCGCTCGACGACCCGGAGCGGTTGCTCGCCACCAACACCCTCGACCACGCGGTCGCCCGCGTGTACGCCGCGAACTACGAGGCGTTCGTCGACCTCGCGCCGACGTTCGGACGCGAGTGGGTGTCGGCGTCCTCGAGCTCGGACCGCGTGCTCCGCCTGACGGCAGCCGAGCTCCAGGACATGGGCGGGGAACTCCGCGGCGTCGTGGACCGCTGGGCTGGTGTCGCTGCCGAGCACCACGCCGGCGACGGCTCCGAGCAGGTCTTCGTGCTGAACCAGGCATACCGATGGCCTCGCGGCTGAGCCCCCGGGCGCAACTGCGCGCACTGCTCGCGGTGCAGGTGGTGTCGCGCATCGGGAACGTCATCACCACCATCACCGTGCCGTTCGCCGTCCTCGCGCGTGGCGGCTCCGCCACCGACGTCGGCATCGCCGCGTTCATGGCGACGGTGCCGATCGTGCTCGGCGGCCCGTTCGGCGGTGCCATCGTGGAGCGGGTCGGCTTCGTCCGCTCGAGTGTCGCGTCCGACGTCGTCAGCGGGCTCACCCTGCTCGCGATGCCGGTGCTCGCCTGGACCGTCGGTCTGCCGTTCTGGGCGCTCCTCGCGCTCGTGTTCGTCAGCGGGCTGTTCGACACCCCGGGTGAGTCCGCCCGACGGGTGCTCCTGCCGGGGCTCGCGACCGCGGCAGGCGTGCCGCTCGAACGTGCCGTCGGCCACTTCGAGGCGTCGTCACGGCTGTCGGTGCTGATCGGTGCGCCCCTCGGCGGGACCCTGGTCGCCGTCCTCGGTCCGATGCCGGGTCTCGCCTGCGTGGCGATCGCCTTCGGGGCAGCCGCGATGCTCATGGCGCTGACGGTCCGCGGTGCGGTGGCGCCGGTCGCGTCCGGCGAGCCCGTGGAGTCGCAGGGGTACTGGCGCGACATCGCCGACGGGTTCCGGTTCTGCGTCCGCGATCCCCTGTTCCGGCTCGTGGTCGCGCTGGTGCTCGTGACGAACCTGCTCGACGCCGCACGCTCGACCACGCTCCTGCCGCTCTACGCCGACCAGCAGCTCGGCGGCGCGCAGGCGCTCGGGCTCGTCACCGGTGTCTTCGGGGGTGCGGCGTTCCTCGGCTCCGTCGCCTTCGGGTACGTGGCGCACCGCGTGCCACGGCGGTTGGTCTTCGCCCTGTGCTTCGTGCTCGCCGGCGGGCCGTCCCTGGTGGTCCCGGCGCTCGGGCTCGGCCTGCCGTGGATGCTCGCCTCGGCTGCGCTGTCCGGGCTGGCGGCCGGGTCGATCAACCCGATCCTCGGAGCCGTCGAGCTCGAGCGGATCCCGGAGCACATGCGCGCGCGGGTGTTCGGCCTGCTCGGTGCCGGCGCGTGGGCGGGCATCCCCGTCGGCGGCCTGCTCGCCGGGCTCGCTGCCGACGGTGTGGGGGTCGAGGCCACCTTCGCCGTCGTCGCGGTCGTGTACACGGTCGTGACGCTCACGCCGCTGCTCGGCGGATCATGGCGGCTGATGGAACGCCGCTCGGTCACGGTGTCGGCGGCTTGACGTCCGGTGGTCCGCCCGAACCGCCGCCTAGGCTGCGGAGGTGACCAGGCACCGGACGGACACCCGACGAGCGATCGTCGTGACCGTTCTGGTCTTGGCTGCCGCGGCCGTCCTGTTCATCGGTCTGCGCGCCGCACTGCTGTTCGCGGGGGCGACGGAAGGCGACGTGCCGACGTCGTCGTCGATCCCCCTGCCTGCGGGAAGCAGGGTGGTCCACGAGGACGAGGAGTGCGCATCCGGTGGATGCTGGTCGGTCGTGTCCGTGCAGCCGCCGACGGGAGTGAGCCCGTCCGAACTGTCGACGACGTTGGGCACCGAGCCGTTCGCAAAGCTGCCCGGGACGCTGTGGGATCCCCGCGTCGTCAATCTGACGTCGGAGGTCCAGGGCGAACTTCTCGTGGTCCGAGCGGACTACTGGTCGCGCGAACTCCCACCGTGACCGGCGGGTGGGGCTGTCACCTGACGCCTGCGCCGTCACCGACCGGGGTCAGTGACTGTCGGTCATCCCGCTGCTGACGTACGAGGAGTTGACCGTGTCGTCGGTGAGCGTGCAGTTGTAGACGGCGTACGGGTCGGTGTGCCCGTCGTCGAAGGTGAAGGGGTAGATGAGCTGGTAGGTCCCGTCGCTGCCCGGGTACCCCGACGGGTCGTTCGTGAACGTCAGGGTGACCCCGGCATCCGCGGCCCCCTTGCTGCACTCGTCGTAGATGTGCTGCGCGAGCGCCGACGTCCCGGGGTCTTGCGACGGGGACGACGACGGAGTCGACGGAGGTTGGTTCACCGGGGTCGCGGCGTCGGTCGCGGTCGGAGACTGGGACGGCACCGGGGTCTTGTCCCCGGTCATCGCCGTAGTGGCGGACGGCGGCGGAGTCGCGGTGCTCGCAGCACAACCGCTGAGGGCGGCGACCATGACGCAGGCGGCCAAAGCTGTGACGCTGACGCGGGTTCGGGTGTTCATCGGTGGTCTCTCCTTCTGTCGGAGCAGAGGTCGCTCACTGAGAGATGTCGTGGAACGACGGATCCTGACACCGACAGCGGCCTCCACCACGAACAGGTTCAGCCCCCGCTGCGCTCCCGACGACGCACCCGCAGCGTGCCGATCCCCTGCACGATGCAGACGACGCCGCTCGCGACGACGATGACCCCGGTCACGATCCGGCCAATGGAGAATCCTCCGAACAGCAGCGGGGCGACCGCGACACCGATGAAGATCGCCCCCATCACGATGACGACGACCGGGTTCTGGGCGACGAAGAACCGGCGACCGCCGTTCGCTTCGGCGATCGCCCGGTCCCGAGCACGCGGGACGGCGTCCGGCGACCGACCAGCGCGGCGATCTGCACGCCGTCGCCGACTGCGCAGGACCAACCACACCGCCGCGCCGATGACCACGGCCGCTCCGATCGCGATCCACTCGACGAGCTGGAAGAACCCGAAGACCATCACCAGGACGAACCCGACCGCGATGCCCACGAACATGTCCGAGGTCATCCGGTCGGTCCGGCCGTCGGCACTCGTGACGTAACCGGGGCGGCGTTCGTACGGATCGTGCTCGTCCACGGCCGGTCCGTCGGCCCGTTCGGTTCCCATGCTCCGAACGTACCGACGGTGCGACGGGCCCGTCCGGGTCAGCCCACTCGTTCCGCCTGCTGCTCGGCCCGGACCCCGTGTGCCGGACGCCGCTCCCGCACGATCGCCACCGCCTGGCGCAGCGACAACCCCGGCAGGTAGGTACGGACGATCGCGACGCCGATCGTGGGCAGCGCCACCGGGTCCGGGTACGCCATCACCAGCGGGTGCAGGTCTGGCCCGAACTTCGCCTTGAAGCGCAGCAGGGAACGGAACCCGTACACCGGCTCGAGCGCACCGCCGACGACGTCGAGGACCGATTCGACGCCGCTCCGCCCGGCCCCCTGCGGCTCGGCCGACGAGGCGAGCGGGGCCGCGGACAGGCTGAGCCGCTCGGCACCGTCGGCGCGCATCCGGTCGACCGCACTCGCGACCAGGAACTCCATCACACCGTTCGGGGCGTCCGGCGCGCGGCGCATCACGTCGAGCGTCCATCCGACCACCTGCCCGGCGCGGTACGCCGGCAGCCAGCTGGTGACGGCGAGGACGGTGCCGTCCTCGCTCAGGGCGACGAGCGTCCGGACGGCGGGGTCGCGCATCTCGTCGATCCCGCCCAGGGTGAACCCCATCTCGGGCAGCTCGCGCTCGGCGACCCACTCCTCCGAGATCGCCTCGATCTGGCGGGTGACCGAGCCGGGCAGCGAGGCCCAGTCCGACCAGAGCGCGGTGGTGCCGGACCGTGCGGCCTTGTTCACGGCCGTGCGGACGTCCTGCTTGCGCTTGCCCGTCGTCGTCCAGGTGCGCGGGTCGAGGTCGGCGTCCTCGGCCACGGGAAGGGTCGTCCAACCGAGCCGGGCGAGTGCAGCGCCGAGGGTGGAGTCGATGCCGTAGAAGACGGGCGTCCAGCCGTGGTCGTCCGCGGCCCGTGCGAAGCCCTCGAGTGCCGCCAGCCGCGCGTCCTCGTGTCCGAAGGGGCCACCGGTCGTCACGGCGACGCTGCCGGTGCGGTGGTAGGCGACACCGGCGCGGCCGTCCTCGGTGAACCAGTACTCGTTGCCGGGCCAGGTGGTCATCCACCCGAAGGTGTCTCCACCGCCGGCGACCAGGAGCGCCCGACCGGCCACTCGAGCGGCGTCCTGCCCGTCGAGGTCGCTGTCCGAGCGTCCGGCCCCGGTCGGCCGGACCGCGGCGATCGCCACCGCGAGCCACAGGAGCGGGCCGGAGACACCCACGACGAACCGCAGCGCCGGGTCGGCCTGCGCCAGGTGTGTCGGCAGGGTCACGGGGGCGATCGGGCCGAGCACGGCGAGCGCCAGGTGGAGGGGCTCGCGCACGCTGTCGCCCGAAGCCACGGCGACACCGACGACGACGACCGCGAGCACCACGGCCGAACCGGCGACCGTCAGGACGAAGGTCCGCAGTCGTCGCTGGTCGGTCCGGACCGGGAAGTCCGCGCGGCGCAGGACGAGCACCACGGCGGTCGCGATCGGCACCAGCACCGACGCGGCGATCGAGAGCGAGACCGCGAGGTGGTCCGACGCCAGGCGCTGCACGACGGCGTGGTGGCGTTCGGGCAGCACCCCGTACGAGACGGCGGTCGCGACGCCGGAGACCAGGTCGACGGTCGCGACGAGCCACAGTGCGAACCGGCTCCCACGCCGCAGACCCACGGCGCCGACCGCCAGGACCACGAGCGGCATCACGGCCAGCAGCGAGTGGAACAGGCCGTGCGGGTGCACCTCGGCGAGCGCCCGGACGCAGCTGGCGGTCACCCCGGTCACCGAGCAGTGCGGCATCCGTCCGGTCGGCCCGGTGTCGAGCACCACGGCGAGCGGGGCGAGCAGCCCGAACTGGGCACCGGTGACGAGCGCGAGGACGGGTCCGACGGCCGACACGGTCACCGCGGCAACGAGCAGCACCCGGGTCTCGCGTGATGAACTCCGGGTCCAGCCGCTCCGCACCGGCGACCGTCGCAGCACGCGGCCGAGCACCAGGCCGACGACCAGGGCGAGCGCAGCGTGCAGGTCGGACGCGTGTCCGGCGTAGAGCAGCAGTGCCGCGACGACGGCGATCGACACCACCCGGATCCGGCGTCGCCACAGGGCGCCGGCGAACGCGCTCGCGGTGACGATGGTGCCGACGATCCACGTCCAGGGTCCGACGTGCCCCAGGTGCACGAGGAAACCGCGGTTCGCCGGGGCGCCGTCGAACAGCTGCAGCAGGGCGCCGAGCCCCGTCCCCACCACGGTCGTGACGACCATCGCGAGCAGGGTGCGCCGCCAGCCGAGCAGCCGTTCGGACGCCGCGGTGCAGACCACGACGGCGACGAAGGTGACGAGGAACCCGACGACGCTGCTCGTCACCGCGACCACGCCGAGCGGACCCATCGTCCCGCCCAGGGTGTCGGGCGTCCGGCCGTCCTTCGTGCCGAGGCACCTGAGCACCACGGCGGCGATGCCGGCGACGATCGTCAGGGCCGAGACGACGCTCGTCAGCGGGTACCGACGAGCTGCCGGCACGAGCCGTCTCGGATGCGCCCACGCGAGAGCCGCGACCACCGCGCTCACCGCAGGCCCAGGTGCGCGATGACGCCGGGCATCCCGACGCGCAGGGCGTAGCGGACGGTGTTCCAGTCATGGGCGGAGCCCTCGGACACGAACAGCCGGGTCCGCATGCCGGCGGCGTTCGCGGCGGCGCGGAGTGCCGTGGTCGAGGCGACGTAGGGCTTGTCCTCACTGCCGTAGGCGAAGACGGTCAGGTGCCCGGGGTAGGGCCCGTGCGCACGCATGATCGCCCGCGGTGCCGCTGCGGCGTACCGCGAGGCCGAGCCGCCGAACCCGTACCGGATGCTGTGCTGGACGGAGCCGTTCAGGGGTGCGAGCTCGCTCGAGATGGCGAAGGTCGTGCCGAACACGCCGGGGTGTGCGGTGGAGAACTGCATGGCACACGTGGCTCCCTGCGAGAACCCGACGATGCCCCAGGCCGAGGGCGCTGCCCCGACGCGCAGGTGCTGCCGGATCCAGTTCGTGGTGTCGGTCATGATGTACGTCGCGGAACGGCCGAGGGACGAGTCGACGCACATCGGGTTCCGGTCCGGTGCCCCGAGTTGATCCGGCGCGACGACGATCGGGGCGAGTCCGTGGTGGGCCTCGGCGAACGCGTCCATCACCGCGCCGAGCCGACCGGCCTGGAACATGTCGCTCGGCTGCCCGGGTTGCCCGGCCAGGCTGATGAGGACCGGCAGGGTCGGTGGTCGCTCGGTCAGGGCAGCCGGCGGCAGGTACACCACCGCCGGCCGTGCGTGGAAGTGGGAGACGGTCGACGGGATGGTGACCGAGAGCACCTTCCCGCGTCGCGGCATGTCGGCGGGCGCCCGCCAGGTGGCCGGGTCGACCACCGGACTGGAGGCGCGACCCACCCCCGTCTCGTGTCCCAGCGGACCCGACGGGTACGGATCGGTCGTCACGGCCTGCTCGATCGTGCGGTACGCCCCGAAGTCGACGTTGACGCCGAGGACGGCGGCCAGGGCCACCGCCACCGCCGCGAGCACGCCGAGCACGCGGCGGAGCCAGCCGCCCTGGACGACCGTCACGACGAGGAGCCCGACTCCACCGAAGGCAAGGGCCACCCACATCCGGGTGATCGGGGTGAACGACACCCCGTACAGGTCCTGCACGTCCCCGAACCACCACACCGCGACCAGGCCGATCACGGCGCCGACGGCCACGGCGCCGAGCCGCCAGAGCAGGCCCCGGACCGGATGGCGGGAGCGATGGCCGAACGCCGGCAGGAGCGCGGCGACGGTGAGGAGCCCCGCGGCGACGTCCACCGGGACGAGCACGGACGGTGCGACGACGGCGACGTGGAACAGGGGTCGGAGCAGATCGTGGAACATGGGGCCTCCCGGCGGACGGTGCAATCGTGGCGGCGGCCCGCTGCGAACGGGGCACCGAGGCGCTTCCGGTTCCCACAGTTCCCACCTGTGCGGCTCCCAGGCGGCACTCGACCGACACCCAGCGAAGCGTCCGATGCGACGCTGCCGCGGGACCGCTCGGTGGCGCGCACCTAGGGTGAACGGGTGACGCACGACGGATCGGTACGGGCTGCACTCGCGGCGGTCGCAGCGGACGGCTGGGGCGACGGTGGGCCGCTCGTCGAACCCGGCGGCACGGCTGCACCACGTCGGGCCGCGGTCCTGATGCTCTTCGGCGCGCTCGACCACACCCCGAGCGACCGACCGGCGGCAGCGCCCGGCGTCCCGCGGGACCTCGACGTCCTGCTCCTCGCCCGGGCCACGACCCTGCGCGCGCACGCCGGCGAGGTCGCGTTCCCCGGCGGACGCATCGACCCCGGTGACGCGGACGCCGTCGCCGCCGCACTCCGCGAGGCACAGGAGGAGACGGGGCTCGACCCCGCCGGCGTCGAGGTGCTCGGCACCCTGCCAGCCGTGCCGCTGGCGTTCTCGAACCACCTGGTCCGGCCCGTCATCGGCTGGTGGCGCGACCCCTCACCGATCCGCGTCGTCGACGAGCACGAGTCGGCGGCGGTGTTCCGGGTCCCCGTGGCCGACCTGCTCGACCCGGCGAACCGCGGCGTGACCGTGATCCGCCGCAGTGGTCAGGAGTGGCGCGGACCGGCGTTCACCATCGAGGCCGACGGGGACGAGCACCTGGTGTGGGGCTTCACCGCGATGCTGCTGGATGCACTGTTCGACCGACTCGGCTGGACGGAACCGTGGGACCGGAGCCTCGAGGTGCCGCTGCCCGACTGAGCACCGGGAACGACAGCGGGTCGGCCCGCACCGCGTCGACCGCGTGGGCCACGGCCCCGATGACGACGACGTCGGCCCCGAGCGACGACGCGACGAGTTCCGGCACCGGGTCGAAGTGCCCTTTCGCGAGCAGCTCGCGCGCGCGGTCGATCACGGCGACCGCGGGCTGGGCGATCGCGCCGGCGACCACCACGCGGTCGATGTCGAGCAGGCTCGCGAGCAGGATGCAGACCCGGGCCAGGCGGTCCCCCAGACGGTCGACGATCGTGCGCGCGACCGGATCACCGCTCCGTGCGGCCGCGAACACCAGGGCGGCGTCAGCGGCGAGCGCGGCGTCCGCGGGGATGTGCCCGGCGGTGACGGCGTTGGCCACGAAGGTGCGGGCGACCGCGCCGATGCCGTCGGAGGAGCCGACACCCTCGACGAGTTCGAGCACCCGCATCTCCCCGGCACCACCGTGGGCACCGCGCAGCAGGACCCCGTCGACGACGAGGCCCGCGCCGAAGCGTTCGCCGGACAGCAGCGCCGCGAACGAGGCGTCACCCGAGGACGGCCGCTCGGCGAGCGCGGCGAGGTTCGCGTCGTTCTCGACGAGCACCCGCCCGTCCGGCACGGCGTCGGCGAACCCCGGGTTCATCCGGACCCAGAAGCCGCCGTCGTCGGGCGAGGCCCCGGCAGCGTCGACCGGCGCCGGGATGCCCACGACGGTGACCAGGACCCGGGTGCGGTCGACGTCGGCCGAGGCGAGGGCGGCGGCCACGGTGTCGGCGAGGACCCCGAGTCGCACGGGCACGTCGAGGCCCGATTCACCGAGCGCCCCCTCGGCACGACCGAGCACCGTGCCGCGCAGATCGGCGACGAAGGCGGTGACCCGGTGCTGGCCGGCGTCCACCCCGACGACGACCCCGGCGACCGTGTCGAGCTCGTAGCGGCGGGCGGGGCGTCCCATCCGGTACTCCCCCGCGGCCCGGGCGTCGTCGAGCTCGCGGAGCCAGCCGAGCCGCACGAGTTCCTCGGCCGCCCCGAGCACGGTCGACCGGGTCAGGCCGGTGGCGTCGATCGCCTCGGTCGCGGTGAACGCGGACGAGTCGAAGGCGTACGCGAGCAGCGTCTCTGCGCTCGTTCCACGGGGTGGCGGCATGTCGTGACCCTATCGCGCGACGAGTTCCTTGCGGAATTAGATTTTCTCGCTACATTTAGTTCCGCGGGCAGCATCGGAGCCGCTCGCGGGACGGAACGGCAGGGACGCCGGGTCCGGACGGACGGAGACGACGTGCAAGCACACGCCACCGCCAGGAGCGCAGCATCGGTCAGCCGACGCGGGTTCCTGCTGGGAGCGGGCGGCATCGGGGCGGGCCTCGCGCTCGCCGGATGCGCCCCGATCGGGTCCTCGAGCGCCAAGCCGGAGACCATCACGTTCTACGTGTCGAAGCCCGAGGTCATCGGCTACTTCGACGACGTCATCGCGCAGTTCCACCAGAGCCAGTCGAAGGTCCGCGTCGTGCGCGACTCGACCTCGAGCATGTCCGCGAACTTCGTGCGGAACCGGCCGCCGGACCTCGGCTGCTGGAACTACAACTTCTCGGTCGTCCCGTTCGTCGAGCACGGCGCGCTGACCGACCTGTCCGACCTGCCGCAGGCCGACACCATCAACCCCGACCTGTGGCCGCTCATGGAGCAGACCGCCGACTACCCCGGCCGGAAGAGCGCCCTGCCGTACTCGGTGACGGCGGCGTCGGTGATCTACAACAAGGCGCTCTTCGCACAGCAGGGGCTCGAGGTCCCGACGACGTGGAGCGAGTTCGCCGACGTGTGCGAGCGCCTCACCAAGGCCGGGATCGCGCCGATCTACGGCACGTTCAAGGACAACTGGACGATCGCCCAGGGCATGTTCGACTACTCGATCGGCGGCATGATCGACACCCCGGCGACCTTCGAGGCACTCCGGCGCGAGGGTACGAACGTCGGCAAGGGGTCAGCGGTCTCGTTCGAGCGCGACCTGCGGAAGCCGATGGAGCGCATGGTGCAGCTCCGCGCCTGGCACCAGGACGGCGCCGCGAGCCGCGGGTACGGCGACGGCAACCTCGCCTTCGCCCAGGGCAAGGCGGGCATGTACCTGCAGGGGCCGTGGGCCCTCGGCGAGATCGCCAAGACCACGAAGGACATGGACCTCGGCACCTTCCCGCTCCCCGTCACCGACGACCCGGCCGACCGCAAGGTCCGCGTGAACGTCGACCTGGCGCTCTGGATCCCGGAGGCGTCGCGCAAGCAGGAGGCCGCCCGCGAGTTCCTGTCGTTCCTGATGACCAAGCAGGTCAACGACAAGTACAACGCGGACAACAACGGCTTCGGGGTGCGCAAGGACGCTCCCCCGGCGTCGAACCCCGCCCTCCGTGGCATGCAGTCGTACTACGACGACGCAGCCTTCTACCTCGGCGCCTCGCAGCTCATCCCCGCCGAGATCCCGGTCGCGAACTACGCGCAGTCGATCGCCTTCGGCGGCGACCCGCAGCGCCAGCTCCGCACCCTCGACGCCGACTGGGCGCGTCTCGCGCTCCGCACGGCCGCGTAAGGAGACGTCCGAATGGCAACCACGACCACCGAATCCATCACGACGGCGGACCGCCGCCGCCGTGGCGGGGCCGCACCGGGCCTCCAGGCCGGACGACGGGACGGACGACGCAAGCCCCGCGTCGACCCGCTCTTCCTGGCGTTCCTGCTGCCCACCCTGGTGCTCTTCACGCTCGCCATCACGCTGCCGGCCGTGATGGGCATCGTGCTGAGCTTCACGAACTCCGTCGGCTTCGGCGAGTTCCGGTTCACCGGGCTCACCAACTACATCGCGGTGTTCTCCGACCCCGCGATCCTGCAGGCGTACCTGTTCACGCTCGGGTTCTCGCTCGTCACCGTGATCGTCGTGAACGCGATCGCGTTCCTGCTCGCCATCGCGCTGACGTCGAAGATCCGCGGCAAGATCGCGCTGCGTGCGGTGTTCGTGCTGCCGATGGTGATCTCGGGCATCGTCATCGCCTACGTGTTCTCGTTCCTGTTCGCGAACAGCCTGCCGGCCTTCGCCACCGCGATCGGGTTCGGGCCGCTCGAGCAGAGCATCCTGGCGAACCCCGACCTGGCCTGGCTGGCGATCGTGGTCGTCACCGCATGGCAGGCGATCCCGTCGACGCTCCTCATCTACATCGCCGGCGTCCTCTCGATCCCCGGCGAGGTGTACGAGGCGGCAGCCCTCGACGGTGCCAGCGCCTGGCGGCAGCTCGTCTCGATCACCGCGCCGCTGACGGCGGGCTACATCCTGATCAACCTGGTCATCGGGTTCAAGAACTTCCTGAACTCGTACGACATCATCGTCGGCCTGACCGACGGCGGCCCCGGCACCTCGACCACCAGTGTCGCGATGTCGATCTTCAAGGGCTTCAACGGCGGCGACTACGCCTACCAGATGGCGAACGCCACGATCTTCTTCGTCATCGCCGTCGTCATCGCCGTGATCCAGCTGCGGGCGACCCGCGGGAAGGCAGCGCTCTGATGTCCCTGCAAGCACCCCTGCGACCGGGGACCACCGCGACCGGCAGCATCCGTTCCGTCGACGCCGACCGGTCCTCCGGCTCGGGCAAGGCCGGCCGCGGTCGTTCCAATTGGCCCGTCACCGTCGTCCTCGTGCTGTGCGCGCTGTCGGTGCTCGTGCCGCTGTACGTCACCCTGACGATGGCGTTCAAGACCACCGGCCAGGCCGTCGACGGCAACGCGTTCTCGCTACCGGCACCGTTCAGTGTCGACGGCTTCGTGCAGGCGTGGCAGCTGACCGACTTCCCACGGGCGTTCGGGGTCTCGGTGTTCGTCGCCGCGATCACCGTCGTCGGCACGATCCTGCTCGCCTCGTTCACGGCCTACGCGATCGCCCGGAACTGGGACCGCCGGCTGTTCCGCTGGTCGTTCTTCTACCTGCTCGCGGCGATGTTCCTGCCGTTCCCGGTGCTCGCACTGTCGCAGGTGAAGCTCACCGGACTCGCGCACCTGGACAACCCGCTCGGCGTCGCGATCCTGCACGTCATGTTCCAGCTGTCCTTCAGCGTGCTGCTCTTCACCGCCTTCCTGCGGTCGATCCCGGCGGAACTGGAGGAGAGTGCACGCATCGACGGTGCGAGCACGGGGCAGGTGTTCTGGCGACTCGTGTTCCCGCTGCTGGCACCGATGAGCGCCACCGTCGGCATCTTCGCGTTCCTCGCGTCCTGGAACGACTTCGTGATGCCGTCGCTGATCACCTCCGACCCGGCGCTGCAGACCCTGCCGGTGCTGCAGCAGATGTTCCAGACGCAGTTCAGCAACAACTACAACGTGTCGTTCGCCTCGTACCTGATGGCGATGGCCCCGGCGATCATCGTCTACCTCGTCACCCAGCGGTGGGTGATGGCCGGCGTGACGCAGGGTGCCATCAAGTGACCGACACACACCCCTCGAACGAAAGGCCCGACGTGACCGACACCCTCACCCAGCCCGCCGCCACCTCGCACGACGAGACCTGGTGGCGCCAGGCCAGCGTCTACCAGATCTACCCCCGCTCGTTCGCCGACGCGAACGGCGACGGCATCGGCGACCTGCCCGGCATCACCGACCGGGTGCCGTACCTGGCCTCACTCGGCATCGAGGCCGTCTGGCTCAGCCCCTTCTACCCGTCCGCCCTGGCCGACGGCGGCTACGACGTCGACGACTACCGGGGCGTCGACCCGCGCCTCGGCACCCTCGACGACTTCGACCGGATGGTCGAGGCACTGCACGCCGCCGGCATCCGGGTGATCGTCGACGTCGTCCCGAACCACACGAGCGACCGGCACGAGTGGTTCCGTGAGGCACTCGCAGCGCCCAAGGGCTCCCCAGCCCGCGACCGCTACGTGTTCCGCGACGGCACGGGGCCGTCCGGCGAGAACGCCCCCGCCGACTGGATCTCGATCTTCGGTGGCCCGGCCTGGACCGCCGTCGGCGACGGTCAGTGGTACCTGCACAGCTTCGCGAAGGAGCAGCCCGACCTGAACTGGGCGAACCGCGAGGTCCGCGACGACTTCCTGCGCACCCTGCGCTTCTGGTCCGACCGCGGGGTCGACGGGTTCCGCATCGACGTGGCCCACGGCCTGGCGAAGGACCTGGGCGAGACCCTGCCCACCTGGGCCGAGCTCGCCGAGATGCCGAAGGACGGCACGCACCCGCTCTGGGACCGCGACGACGTGCACGAGATCTACGCCGAGTGGCGGACGGTCTTCAACGAGTACACGCCGGCGCGCACCGCGGTCGCCGAGGCCTGGGTCCCCGCCCACCGGCGTGCCCGCTACGCCAGCGCCGAGGGACTCGGTCAGGCGTTCAACTTCGACCTGCTCGAGGCCGACTTCGACGCCGGACAGTTCCGCACGATCATCGAGTTCAACCTCGGCCTCGCCGAGCAGTCCGGCTCGTCGACCACGTGGGTGTTCTCGAACCACGACGTCGTCCGGCACGCCACCCGCTACGCCCTGCCGCCCCGCGCCGGCGGCACCGACAAGCAGGGCAGCGCGTGGCTGCTCGCCGGTGGCTCGCAGGACGCGCTCGACCGGTCGCTCGGCCTCCGTCGCGCGCAGGCCGCAACGCTGCTCGAGCTCGCCCTGCCCGGCTCCGCCTACCTGTACCAGGGCGAGGAGCTCGGGCTGCACGAGGTCGGCGACATCCCGGACGCCGACCGCCAGGACCCGGCGTTCTTCCGCAACCCGGGCGTCGACGTCGGTCGTGACGGCTGCCGCGTGCCGATCCCGTGGACGCGCACCGGCTCGTCGTTCGGCTTCGGCCCGGACGGCTCGCACCTGCCGCAGCCGGCGTGGTTCGCCGACTCCAGCGTCGAGGCCGAGGACGCCGACCCCGACTCCACCCTGAACCTGTACCGGAAGGCGCTCGGCCTGCGTGGCCAGCTGCAGTCCGAGGAACAGCTCGAGTGGATCGAGACCGGCCGCGACGACGTGCTCGCGTTCCGCCGGCCGAACGGCTGGACGAGCGTGACGGTCTTCGGCGAGGAGCCCTTCCCGCTGCCGGCCGGCGAGCTGCTGCTCGCCTCGGCCCCCGTGGCGGACGGCGCCCTGTCGGGCGTGGGGACGGCCTGGTTGCGTTCCTGACGCGACGCTCGCGCCCTGGGCGCGACCGGACGACGGACGGGAGGCGCGGTGCCAGCTGGCACCGCGCCTCCCGTCCGCCTGTCGGGGCGTCCCTGGGCGAGACGGGCGTACCCGGCGGAAGCGGGCGTACCTGCCGGAAACGGGCGTACCGGGTCGAAAGTTCCGACCAGGTACGCCCGTTCTCGCATCCCATCGCGGCCGTTCTGGGAAGGAAGTCCCGGTAGGGTCACCGCATGAGCGGGGCGAGCATCAGCGTGCAGGACTTCGTGATGCGGTTCGGGGACCGCAACGTGGTCGACGGGCTGTCGTTCGACGTCGCCCCCGGCGAGACGTTCGGGCTGCTCGGCAGCAACGGCTCCGGCAAGACCACGACGATCCGGGCCCTGCTCGGCATCACCACCCCGACGGCGGGCACGCTGACGATCGACGGCCGCCCCTACCGACCGGCCACCGGCGGCATCGGCTACCTGCCCGAGGAGCGCGGGCTGTACCGCAAGGAGTCCGTCATCGACGTGATGACCTACTTCGGGCGCCTGCGCGGACTCCGCGGCGCCGAGGCGACCGCGTGGAGCATGGACTACCTGGCCCGGGTGGGGCTCGCCGACCGCGCGAAGCTGCGCGTCGACAAACTGTCCGGCGGGCAGCAGCAGAAAGTGCAGCTCGGCATCACGATCATGGACCAGCCCCGGCTGCTCATCCTCGACGAACCGACCAAGGGCCTCGACCCGGTGAACCGGCGACTCCTGCTCGACCTGGTCGACGAACGGAAGGCCGACGGGGCGACCGTGGTCCTCGTGACGCACCACATGGACGAGGTCGAGCGGCTCTGCGACCGCATCCTGCTGCTCAAGGACGGCCGGGCCGCCGCGTACGGATCCGTGCCCGACGTGCAGGACGCCTTCGGCGGCGCCGTCGCCCGCGTCGGGCTCGACGGCCCCGTACCGAAGTCACCGCTGTACCGGCTCGCCCGCCACGAGGGGCACGTCGCGTACCTGGTCCCGACCCAGGCCGCCGCTCCGGACGGTGCGGACGTCCTGGCAGAACTGGTCGCGGCCGGGGTGCACGTCACCGCGTTCGAGATGCGCCGGATCCCGCTCGACGAGATCTTCGTGCAGGTCTACGGGCACGACGCCCTGGCTGCGGCGTCGACCGACGGGGCAGCGGCATGAGCAACCTCGGCACGGTCGTCCGGTTCGAGTTCGTCCGCGCGGTCAAGAAGCCCGCGTTCTGGATCGGCACCCTCGCGCTGCCGGTCGTCATCGTGGTCGTCTCGCTGCTCGTGGGCATCGGGCAGGCAGCCGGCACCAACTCCGTGGTGTCCGGGTCGTCGGCCACCAAGACCCCGTTCCACTACGTCGACGAGTCCGGCCTGGTGTCGGAGTCCGTGGCCGCGAAGTGGGGCGGGACCCCCTCCACCGACGCCGCCGCCGACCGCGCAGCCGTTCGATCCGGTGACCTCGACGCCTTCATCGTGTTCCCGTCGTCGCCGTCCACGACGGCCATCCGGGTCGACGCCGCCGACCGCGGACTCTTCGCGAACGGGGTCTACTCGTCGCTGGCCGAGCGGGTGCTCGAGCAGAGCGTCGCCGCCTCGGTCGACGACCCCGAGACCGTGCAGCTGCTCCGCAGTCCGCCCGCCACCGACGTCACCACCTACGCCGACGGCCGGGTCGCGCCGGGCTGGCTGTCCGTCGTGCCGCCGTTCCTGTTCGTCGCCGCGTTCTTCGGGCTCGTCATCCTGCTCGCCGCCCGGATGGTCACCGTCGTGGTCGAGGAGAAGGAGAACCGGATCTCCGAGATGATCCTGACCACGGTGACCGCGGGTGACCTGATCCGCGGCAAGGTCATCGCGATGCTGCTCGTCGGCTTCGTGCAGGTCAGCGTGTTCGTCGT
Organism: Curtobacterium sp. MCLR17_045; assembly: GCF_003234405.1. Lineage (NCBI taxonomy): Bacteria > Bacillati > Actinomycetota > Actinomycetes > Micrococcales > Microbacteriaceae > Curtobacterium > Curtobacterium sp. MCLR17_045. The sequence continues at coordinate 6,482 of NZ_QKTB01000031.1, read as the reverse complement.
GCCCGGCCTGGTCGGGCTGCTCGTCGCGTTGCCGCTGGTGTCGTCGCAGCTCGGTGGGCTGACCGTCGACCCGTGGCGGATGGTCACCGGGGCGCTGCTGCTCGTCGGCGGGGTGCTCCTGGCATCCGGGCTGTTCGTCGCCGTCGGAGCCGCCGTCCCGTCAATCAAGGACGCCTCGGCCCTGCAGTCGGCAGCGATCTTCGCGCTGATCATCCCCCTGTACGCGGCGTTCTTCGTGATGACGACGCCGACGTCGCCCGTCGCGCAGTTCTTCACGTACTTCCCGACCTTCACGCCGATCACCGCGATGGTGCGGAACGCCGTCGGGGCCCTGACCGTGACGGAGTCGGTGGTCTGCATCGTCGAGGTGTTCGTCGTCGCCGGGCTGCTGCTGTGGTTCGCGGAGTGCCTGTTCCGGCACTCGGTCGCGCAGTACGGGTCGAAGGTGACCGTGCGGCAGGTGCTGTCGTGGCGGCGGGGGCGGCGGGGCTGATCCCCGCCGATCAGCCGGCGGCGATGCGGCGGAGCGCGTCCAGGTGGGCGGCCCAGACGGCCCGACCCGACGCCGTCAGGGTGATCGACGTGCGGGGTGTCTTGCCCACGAAGCCCTTCCCCACCGACACGTAGCCGGCCGCCTCGAGCGCGGAGACCTGCTTGCTCAGCACCGAGTCGCTGACCTCGACCGCGTCCCGCACCTCGCGGAACCCGAGGGTGCCCGCGCGGGTCAGGGCGGCGATCACCGAGAAGCGCACGGGGTGCTGCAGCAGGTCGTCGAGCTCGTGCCGCGGGTGCACCCGGTCGGTGGTGCTCACGAGCGGGCCTCGCGCGCCGCACACACCAGGGCGACCAGCAGCACCAGCCCCGAGGTGATGCCCGACCAGAGCACCGAGCCGTGCACCCACCCGACCACGGCGATCGCCGCCAGGTAGGTGACAGCCCAGCTGGCGATGTAGACGGTCCAGCGGCGGCTCCGGGCGAAGGCCGAGCGGCCGCGGATGCTCACCATGAAGAACACCACCAGGGCGAACAGGGCCACGAGGGTGCCGACGTAGACGGCGGCGAACGCGTCCCCGGTCGTGAGCCCCATGCCGAGCGTGCCGAGCGAGGTCGCGACGCCGAGCGCGGTGATGAACGTGACGTACGGCCAGCGGACGGCGTCGTGCGCACGTCGGCCGATCCGGTCCGCCTGGTCGAGCAGTCGGGCCGCCTCGGCGGGTCCGGGTCGTGCGGCGGTGTTGTCCATGGTGTCCCCTCTCGTTGACACCAGTGTTGCAAGTACTTGCCAGTTTGGCAAGTGCTTTCCAAAACGGGGAAGTCACCGCTGCCCTCAGACGCGGACGGGTGCCTCGTCGAGGTCCCACGACGGGACGGCGTGCCGCTTCCAGCCCTGGCGCAGGGTGTTCGCTGCGCGGTCGAACTCGACCAGGACGTCGATGTGCGGGCGGACCAGCATCTGGATCTGCAGCCCCTCGTAGACCGAGAGCAGCTGGGTCGCAGCCTGGTACGCGGGGATCCCGGCCTCTTCCGAGCCCTTGTCGAAGTCGCGCTGCAGCCCGACGGTCAGCTGCTCGGCGTACTCCTCGAACCGCTTGCGGAACAGTTCGGCGAACCCGGACTCCGAGCTGGCCACGGTGATCAGCCCGGCGAGCACCCGGACGAGCCCGGGGTCGGCGACGTCCTCGGCCAGGGTCAGACGGACGTGCTCGATCGTGCACGTGGGCGGGTTCTTCCGCCGGGTCCCCCGTAGCTGCGCCCACCGGTCGTAGGTGACCAGGAGCAGGGCGTGCCAGGTCGGGAACAGCCGCTCGACGGTCTCGAGCGGGATACCGGCCACCTCGGCGACGACCGCCGCGTCGACGGTGTCGAACGGGTGCAGCCGGTAGGCACGGATGGCCGCGCGCACCGTGCGCTCTGCGAGGGACTCGTCGTCCTCGACGCGTTCGCCGTGCAGGGGTTCCATCCGACCATTGCAGCGCATTCCGGGCCGTTTGTCTCGTCCCAGAGCGGGGGCCGTGCTCCGGGCCGCGTCAGCGCGTCGTGATCACAGCGGTCAGCCGACGGTGACGGGCGCCGCCGGCGGGCGGACCCGCTGGCGCATCCACACGAAGAACCCGGTCAGGGTGAAGACGCCGTAGAAGACGTACATCAACCCGGAGGCGTAGTACCCGGCGGAGAACAGCAGCGGCACGCCGACCAGGTCGACCGCCACCCAGATGAGCCAGAACTCGACCCACCCCTTCGCCATGCCGTACGTGGCGAGCAGCGATCCGACGAAGATCCACGCGTCGCTCCACACCGGCTCGTACGACCCGAGCGCGCGGAAGACGGGGGTCAGCAGGGCGGTGCCGCCGACCATGCCGACGACGAGCAGCAGACGGGTCTGCCAGGAGGCCCAGCGCGGCTCGATCACGGTCGTCGCGTCCTCGGGGCGGTGCGTCCACCGGTACCAGCCGTAGATGCTCACGATGATGAACATGACCTGGCGGCCAGCCTGCCCGAGCAGGTTGACGGGGTTCGGGGTGTCGAAGAGCGCACCCATGAAGACGGTGAAGAGCAGGGCGTTGCCGACCAGTCCGACCGGCCAGGCCCAGACCTTCCGGCGCATGCCACCGAGGGCACTGAGCAGCCCGAAGACGTTGCCGATCACCTCGCGCCAGAGCACCGTCTGGTCGCCGATGACGATCTGCGCGTCGAACAACCAGCGCACGATGTCCATGGGCCCTCCTCGTTTCCGGACGGTGCAACGACGCCGTGCGTACCGACATTCCTTCCGTGATCGCCCTGCGCACGCGGAGCGCACTCCCAGAAACCGGGGTACAAACCATGTCCTCCCAAGCGGGGACAAAAATGACCCCTGTTCTGGGGTCCGGGTGAACGCTCGTTCTCGCTTGTCGGCACTTTGGGGGACAGCTAACGTCGTCACCAGAGCGAGTCCAGCCCGCCCGAGCAGCAGCACATGCGCTCCGAGGCCCGGCGACCGTTCTCGGCACCGGTCAGCCGCGACCCCCTCCAACCACTGGGTCGATGACAACCTCCCCACCGGACACGACGCCCGAATGTCCCCGGTGGGCTTCAGCGTGCCCCGAGCACGCAGGAACGGAACCACCCCATGCACAAGATCGTCACCGGTGCCATCGCCGGCGCAGCAGGCGTCGCACTCCTCCTCGGCGGTGCGGGCACGTTCGCCCTCTGGAACGCCAGCGCCTCGAGCGCCGCGTCCGCCGTGAGCGCCGGCACCCTGACGCTGAGCGCCAACAACGACGGCGCCTGGACCGACATCACGAACGGTCGTTCCACCGCGATCGACCCGACGAAGGCCCTGATGGTCCCGGGCAACACGTTCCAGTTCACCCAGACGCTGAACATCGGTGCGACCGGCCAGGACCTCAAGGCGAACCTGACCTACGCCAACCAGAGCATCACCGGCGACGCCGCGCTGCTCGCCGCCACGACGAAGACGCTGGCCGTCACGTCGACGAGCGCCTCGGTCGTGCAGTCCTCGTCGAACACGAACACCTTCGTGGTCTCGCCGTCCTCGTCCACGTCGACCGTCAAGGTCGTCTTCACGGTGACGCTCCCCTCGTCGGCGACCACCGGTCAGGGCGGCTCGATCAACCTCAGCGCGCTGGCCTTCACGTTGACCCAGACCGCGATCGGTTCCTGATCCCCCGATCGCACCCCACCGACCACGACGACCAGGAGCACGCACATGACCGCCACACAGCGGACGACGGGACGCCACCGCGCAGCCCGACGGTACCGCTGGGTGTGGCCGTTCGCGATCGCCCTGGTCGTCGCGGTCGGAACGGCGCTCCTCGGCGCCGGCGGCACGTACGCCCTCTGGAACGGGACCGCCAGCACGGGAGCCACCACGGTGCGCTCCGCCACGGCGACCATCACCGTCGGCAGCACGACGGCGATGAACACCGCGGTCCTCGGGCCGGGCACGAGCACCACCGGCACCTTCACGGTGCGGAACACCGGGTCGATCCCCCTGTCCATGCGCGTCACGACGACGGCCTCCAAGTCGTCCGTCGCGGCGGCGACCGGTGAGCTGACGCTCCACCTCGCGATGGTGTCCTCGGCCGCGAAGTGCGTGCCCGGGCTCACCGGCACGAGCGCGCGGCTCGCCACCTTCGACACCGGCACCGGGTCCTTCACCCTGCCGGCCGGGGGCAGCGGCATCGCCTGCCTCGAGATGGCCCTCGACGCCGACGCCCCGCAGAGCGTCGCCGGCGCCACCACCGACTTCACCCTCACCGTCACGGGAACGCAGGTCTCCGCATGAACCGCCGCCTCCGGCTCCTCGTCGCCGTGCTCCTCACCGCCGTGTTCGTCGGTGGCACCTCGAGCGCCGCGTGGGCACTGTGGAGCGCGTCGGGCACCACCGCGGCGAGCACGACGGTCGGCACGGTCGCGGCGTCCATCGGTGGCACGAGTGCCCTCACCACGGCGTTCTCGTCGAGCGTCACCTCGACGACGAAGCCGATCACCCTGACCGACTCGGGCACCCTCGCCGGCGCCGTCACCACCACGGTCTCCGTCGTGTCCGGCAGCTCGACCGCACTCGCCAAGGCCGTCACCGTCGTCGCCTGGCCGGTCGCCTCGACCGCGGGCTGCACCACGAGCACGGCCGTCGGCACCGGGTCCGTCACCGGCACCTGGGCGTCCCTGCCGAGCATGAGCGCGAAGCTGGCCGCCGGCGCCTCCGCCGTCTGGTGCACCCGCAGCACCCTGCAGTCATCGGCCCCGGCCGGCTCGACCGCCAAGGTGAACGTCAACCTCACCGTCACGAGCGGCACCTGGACCTCGGGCGTCGTCGCCGGCGGCTTCACCCTGACCACCCCGGCGGCGACCGTCGACACCACTCCCTCGCTGGTCTGCACCGACCACGGCGGTTGGTACGTCGAGATCCGGTGGGACGCCGCGAACCGGCCGATGGACACCTGGTACGGCGCGTTCGTCGGCTCGACGCCGGTCGGGCAGAAGGCGCAGGACTACTCCGCGTTCATCACGATCGCGCCGCCGGACGTCCCCGCGAGCGCCGGCACCGCTGGCACGCTGACCGTCACCGTCAAGGTGCTCGACAGCGCCGGCAACCCCACGAGCACCGTCGCGGGCACCGGCAAGGTCACGCTCTTCACGCAGGACAACGGGGCGGCGATCCGATGCGGCGCATGAGCACCCCCACCCCGCGCACCGGCTGGCGCGCCGTCGTCCACGCCGTCGTGCTCGGCCTCAGCACCGGACTCCTGCTGCTCGTCGCCGCCCTGGCGGTCGTGCTGATCGTCGTGCCGAAGGCCACCGGCTCGATGCCGCTCACCGTCCTGACGCAGTCGATGGAGCCGACGCTGCCGCCGGGGACGCTGCTCGTGGTCCGTCCGACCCCGATCGACGACATCCGCGTCGGCGACGTCGTGACCTACCAGATCGTGTCCGGCCAGCCCGCGGTCGTCAGCCACCGCGTGGTCTCGGTGTCGTCGTCGTCGGACGGCGAGCGGACCTTCGTCCTCAAGGGCGACAACAACGCCGAGGCCGACCCGGCACCGGTCACCGCCGTGCAGATCCGTGGCGTGGTCTGGTACTCCGTGCCGGAGATCGGCATCGTCAACCAGGTCGTCAACGGGTCGCGGAGCTGGCTCATCCCCGCAGTCGCCGGCGTGCTCCTGACGTACGGGGCAGTGATGATGACGGCGGGCTTCGTGAGCGCCGCACGTCGTCGACGCGCTGGCACGAGCCGCGCCGGCACCAGCCACGGACGCCGCAGCGCAGCGCACCACGTCGAGCGGACCACCAGCGAGAACAGGACCGAGACGACGGCCACCACCCGGTCTAGGCTCGGTGGACGTGACGGACGGAGTGCAGCGGGCGCGGGAGCTCCTCGACGCAGCGGCACGACGGCTCCGCGACGCGGACGTCCCGGACGAAGCACTCGGCGAGTACGTGCAGCCGAAGGCGGTCCTCGGGATCCGTCGTGACCCGACGATGCGACCCCTCGGCCGGGTGTGGCGGGTCGGAGCACTCCTGATCGGGTCGTCCCACGAGACCGCCGGCCGTGTCTGGGCCACCGGGTCGATCACCCGTGTCACCGAACCCGGTCGGTCGCAGTACCAGTCGGTCTCCGCCGAGGTCCGTCGCGCCTACCGCGCCGCCGCCGCGAAGGGGCACTTCGGCGCCGGTGACACGGTGAACCACGGCGCCGTCCCGATCCCCGTCGACGACTCCCTGGTCGGCGCCGAGGGCGTGCTCGTCGTCATCGACGACGTGCCGTCGGTCCGGTGGTCCCCGACCGCTGGCGCCGCAGTCCCCCTCGCCGACTACCTGGACGACCGCGTCGGGTTGCTCGTCGATCCCCCGCGGGGCGCGACCGACTGAGGCGGCCAGCGGCCACGGAATCGCACGGTGCGGGGGTTCGTCATGCCGTGCGGGATCGCCCGACCCGTGCGAACTTGCCCGCCCCGTGCCCCACCACGACCCCGCAC
>NZ_QKTB01000030.1:0-37331 GCF_003234405.1 Curtobacterium sp. MCLR17_045 | reverse complement strand
GGTGCCCGTCGTGTTCCGCCTACGCCTCCTCGGGCACGCGGCTCCGGTCGGTGCCCTCCGCCCCGGTCCCGGTCGTCGTGGAAGGCACCACCATCGCCACGAGGGTCCTCGAGCCGGCAGGACCGGCACGCGGCGACGTCGTCCTGTGCCACGGCACCCCCTGGTCGTCGGCGGTCTGGGCCGAGGTCGGCCGGGCGCTCGCGCAGGACCACCGGGTCTTCCTCTGGGACATGCCCGGGTACGGCGACTCGGACCGCGGGCCGACCGTGGACGCCACGCTCCGAGCGCAGGCGATCCGTCTCGGCGCGCTCCTCGACCGGTGGGGCCTCGATCGACCCCACCTCGTCGCACACGACGTGGGCGGCGCCGTGGCGCTCCGGGCGCACCTGCTGCACGGTGCCGAGTACGCGAGCCTGTTCCTCTGGGACGCCGTCGTGCTCGACCCCTGGGGATCTCCGTTCTTCCGGCTGGTGGCGGAGCACCGTGATGTCTTCGACCGACTCCCCGGCGACCTGCACGCCGCCCTGGTGCGGCAGTACATCGACGGTGCCTCGTCGCGGGGCTTCTCGCCGGTGGACCTCGAGGCCCTCGCGCGGCCGTGGGCCGGCCCCGAGGGGCAGGTCGCGTTCTCACTCCAGATCGCCGCGCTGACCCCCGACGACACCCGGGTTGTGGCCGAGCTGTTGGGCTCCGTGCGGTGCCGGACCCGGATCGGGTGGGGGCGGCAGGACCCCTGGATCCCCCTGCACCAGGCGTACGACCTGCAGACGGCGCTGCCGGGGCACCCCGAGGTCATCGTGCTCGACGACGTCGGGCACCTCGCGCCGTGGGAGGACCCCGTCGCGGTCACGGCCGCACTCCGGCAGTGGGTACACCGTCCGGTGGGCTCGGAGTGACCCGCACGGCGCCGTTCAGATCAGGGCGCGGGCGGCGAGCACGACGGCCGCTCCCCCGACGGTCAGCGCCGCGAGCACCGACAGCACCACCGCGACGGTGTCCCGCCGGGCCGGGGCACTCGCGCGGACGGCACCGGCGACGAGCTGCTGGGCCGCCGCCAGGGACGCCGCGCTCCCGAGCGGGCGGTCGTCCTGGTCGAACGCCAGGAACCGCTCACGGACGTGCAGCACGAGCCCCAGGCTGGTCCCGTGGTCGCGCGCCACCCACGACTTCGGTCCCTGCTGCTCCCAGCGGACGGCGAGCATCAGGGGCCGGGGACCGGCAGGCCGGCCCGCTCCCCCTCCGCACGCGGCCAGCTGAACGCGACGACGAGCTGGACGACACCGAACACGATGAGCACGCTCCCCACGGCGGCCACCGTCACGAGCGCGCCGAGACCCGGCAGGTTCATCACCAGGATGCCGCTCAGCACACTGAGCACGGCGAGCACCACGGTCAGCGCACGGCGGCCCACCCACGGTGCGTAGATGAGTGCGATGCCCTCGAGGATCCAGGCGAACCCGAGCAGCAGCGCCACCCACCGCGCCCCGATCGGCGGGAAGACGATCGCGACGACACCGCCGGCGACCACCAGCGCCCCGAGGACCACCAGCCCGACCTGACGCCACCAGACCCGAGGGTGCACCTGGAGTCCCCGGACGACCAGCGCCGCCCCCGACACGACCAGGTAGATCCCGAAGACCCACGACACCGCGAACAGCGTCGCATGGGGCAGGACGATCGCAGCCAGTCCGGCGAGCACGCCGACCGCGCCGACGATCCCGAACGCCACCCGGATCCGGTCGCCGCCCGGCGGAAGCGAGCCAGTCCGCTGGCCGACGTCACGTTCGTCACGCATGTCCGTCCGACCTCCCTGCAGGTCCTGACTGGTGCTGTGGTGCTGGTGGGTGCTGGCGACCTGTGATCGCCCGTGCGGTGCGTCCTGCGCACAGGACTACACCCGAAGGTGAGCACTTGTCCATGTCCCATGCGTGCGCATGAGGCCATCCCCCGGCCCGGCTATGTCCCCGGCGACGCCGCGTGCGCGACGAGCGCTCCGCGGGCGGTAGCCTGACGCGCCGGACGACGAACCACCGGCGATCGCGACGGCAGACCAGACGGAGGACCACGGTGCCAGCACTCGGAGACGGCCGCGCCGACGGTGTGTGGTGCACGCTCGGCGAACCCCGGACCACCGCGCAGATCGCCCAGAACGGGTTCGCCTGGCTCGGCCTCGACGCCCAGCACGGCGCCTTCGACGACGCCACACTCCTGGCGACGATGCCGGCGCTCGCCGCGGTCGCTCCGCAGGTCCCCGTCGCGATTCGCGTCGCCGAGGGCTCGGACGCCGCGATCGGCCGTGCGCTCGACCTCGGCGCCGACATCGTGATCGTCCCGATGATCGAGACCGTCGAGCAGGCCGAGCACGCCGTGCGCGCCGCGCACTACCCACCGCGGGGCCGACGGAGCTGGGGGCCGATGGCAGGACTCTGGGGCGGTGCGGCACCATCCGCCGCAGCTGCCGACCCCGAGGTGTGGGTGATGCTCGAGACACCCGAGGGCCTCCGTGCCGCCGAGCAGATCCTGGCGGTCCCGGGCGTCTCGGCGGTGTTCGTCGGCCCCTTCGACCTGTCGATCGGGCTCGGCGTGGATCTGCGCGAGCTGCTCGACGCCGACAGCGCCACGGACCCCCTCCCCGCGATCGTCGCCGCAGCCCGCCGCGCCGGCAAGCACACCGGTGCCTTCGCCGGCGACCTGGCCCGCGCCGAACGGCTCCGCGCGCTCGGGTTCGACCGCGTCGCCGTCGTCACCGACGGGACCCTGCTCGCGCACGGTGCGGCCGCGGTGCTCGGCGCAGCAGCCACCGGTCGCACCTCGTACTGACGGGCCGTCAGCGGCGAAGTACTGACGGGTCGTCAGCGGCGGCCGCACCGGCGACCGGTCCTCGTCCGCGTCCTCGACGCCGCTGAGAGGGCGTGCCCGCGCCCCGGTCCACACTCGGTCGGGAACCCGAGCCGACCGCGACCGCAGAGAGGACGAGACATGACCGACGTCTCCAGCCAACCGCCCGCCGAGGGCGACGACCGCCGCATCCTGACGAACCGCCAGGGCCACCCCGTCTCCGACAACCAGAACCAGCGCACCGTCGGGGCCCGTGGCCCGGCGACGCTCGAGAACTACCAGTTCCTCGAGAAGATCAGCCACTTCGACCGCGAACGGATCCCGGAGCGGGTCGTGCACGCCCGCGGTGCCGTCGCGTTCGGGTACTTCGAGGCCACCGGCACGTGGGGTGACGAACCCATCGCCCAGTACACCCGCGCGAAGCTGTTCCAGGAGCCCGGCAAGCGCACCGACCTGGCGATCCGGTTCTCCACCGTGATCGGCGGCAGAGACTCCTCCGAGGCTGCCCGCGACCCGCGCGGCTTCGCCGTGAAGTTCTACACCGAGGACGGCAACTGGGACCTCGTCGGCAACAACCTCGGCGTCTTCTTCATCCGCGACGCCATCAAGTTCCCCGACGTCATCCACTCCCTCAAGCCCGACCCCGTGACCTTCCGGCAGGAGCCGGCGCGCATCTTCGACTTCATGTCGCAGACCCCCGAGTCGATGCACATGCTCGTCAACCTGTTCAGCCCGCGCGGCATCCCCGCGAACTACCGCACCCAGCAGGGCTTCGGCGTGAACACCTACAAGTGGGTGAACGCGGACGGTGACACCAAGCTCGTCAAGTACCACTGGATCCCGTCGGTGGGCGTGTCCTCGATGACCGAGGCCGACGCCGCCGCCGTGCAGGCCGGCGACCTCGGGCATGCGTCGAAGGACCTGTACGAGGCGATCGAGCGTGGTGAGTACCCCGAGTGGGAGCTCCGTGTGCAGCTCATGGACGACCACGAGCACCCGGAGCTCGACTTCGACCCGCTCGACGACACGAAGGTGTGGCCGGAGAACGAGTTCCCGCCGAAGCCCGTCGGCAAGATGGTCCTGGACCGCAACGTCACGAACCACTTCGCCGAGAACGAGCAGCTGTCCTTCGGCACGGGCGTGCTCGTCGACGGCCTGGACTTCTCCGACGACAAGATGCTCGTCGGCCGCACGTTCTCGTACTCGGACACGCAGCGTTACCGCGTCGGCCCGAACTACCTGCAGCTGCCGGTGAACGCCCCGAAGAACGGCGCCGTCGCGACCAACCAGCGCGACGGACAGATGGCGTACCACCAGGACCACGGCGGCGAGAACCCGCACGTCAACTACGAGCCGTCGATCACCGGCGGCCTGCGCGAGGCGGAGTACCCGACCCACGACGACCAGGGACCGGAGATCGTCGGGCGTCTCACCCGCAAGCGGATCCCCCGGACGAACGACTACACCCAGGCCGGCCAGCGGTACCTGCTCCTGCAGGACTGGGAGCGCGACGACCTGGTCGCGAACTTCGTCGACCTCATCTCGCAGGCGGCCCGTCCGGTGCAGGAGCGCATGCTCTGGCACTTCTACATGGTCGAGGACGACCTGGGTCGTCGTGTCGGCGAGGGGCTCGGCATCGCCCTCGACGAGGTCAAGGACCTGCCCCCGCTGCAGTCCCAGACGCTCAGCGACGACGAGCTCGCCCGCCTGTCGAACCTCGGTCACAACGGCTCCCGCGACGTCGAGGGCCTGATGATGACGCACTGCGTTCCAGACGAACGCGCCGTGCGCGTCTGAGACGCGACCCCGGGACGGACGGGAGGCCCGGTGCCAGCTGGCACCGGGCCTCCCGTCCGTCTCGCTGCCGTCACCTGCCGCAGCACCCCGATCGGTCGGCCGTCGGCCCGGAGCGCTCGGCACGCTACTGCACGAGCGTCGCGGCGAACGCCGCGACCTCGTCGGCGACCGTGCCCGGCGCCTGCCACGCGGTGAAGTGCCCGCCGCGGTCGAGGTCGTGCCAGCTCCGGATGTCCCGGTACGAGCGTGCGCCGTAGGACCGGGGCAGCCCACGCTCACCGGTGTGCACGGCCACCGCGACCGGCACGTCGACGACCGGGAGCTCCGGCTGCCGGGGGTGGTCGAGATACGGACGGAACGACGAACCGGTGCTCCGGGTGAACCAGTACAGCGAGACCGTGCGCAGGAGTTCGTCGTCGGTCCACCACGACCCCTCGCCCGTCCAGGCGAGCAGCTTCTCGGTGATCCACGCGGCCAGCCCGAGCGGCGAGTCCATGAGCGCGGTCGCCAGGATCTCCGGCCGGGTCGCCTGCACCTTCGCGTAGCCGAGCCCGTGGACCCACTCAGCGTCGTGCTGACGGAGCCAAGCGGACTCCTCCTCCGTGAGGTCCTGCGCGCGCGAAGGCGGCGGGAACGCGGCATGCGTGGCGAACAGCCCGAGGGTCGACTCCGGGTGCAGCGCCGCGAGCCAGTCGCTCGTCGTCGAGCCGACGTCCTCGCCGTAGGTCAGGCAACGGTCGTAGCCGAGGACCTCGGTCATGAGCCCGTGCATCAACCCGGCGACCACGGGCCCAGTGAACGGACGGTCCGCCAGCGGTGCCGAGGCGCCGAAGCCGGGAAGTGACGGAACGACGACGTCGAACCCCGCGGTCCGGCCGTCGGCGAGGTGGACCGTGCGTCCGGCGAGCTCCCGGGCGAACGGGAGCATCTCGACGAACGAGTACGGCCACCCGTGGAACGCGATGACTGGGATGCGCACCGTCGGACTCCCCGTCGCGGTCAGCCGGGCGAAGTGCAGTCGTTGGCCGTCGACCTCGGCCTGGAACTGCGGCACCGCGGCGAGTTCGTCCTCGACTCGGCGCCAGTCGAACGTGGTCCGCCAGTGCTCGAGCAGCCCCTGCAGTCGCTCCAGGGGCAGGGCGCTGCTCGCCTGTGCGTCACCGATCGGCTGCGGAAGAGTCGCCCGCTGCAGACGGACACGCAGGTCATCGAGGTCGTCGTCGGACACCTGCAGGCGGATCGAGCGCATGCGGCGGACGCTACCGGCGCCGACCGACATGCCCGCCGTTGACCGGTCAGCGCATCACGGACAACCCGGGACGGCGCCAGGGAGGCCACGCTCACCGTGGATCGACAGGAGCGACTCCGCGACCCCGACCGGCACGATCGCGCGGTCGTCGCTCCCGTCCCGTTGATCCGCACCGATGCGACTCAAGGAGGCCGCGATGGAACACACGAATCCCCGGCGGTGTGGCGCGAACGCGTCCGCTGCCCACCGACTCCTCGCCAGGACACCACGATGAGGGCCCGGAACCTCGCCGCCGCTGCGATGGTCACGGCTGCCGTCGGCATCGTCGTCTCGCGCCGCCGACGCGGCGCCCCCGGGCCCGTACGGAAGGTGCTGGCCGAACCGCGTTCCGGCTGGCACGCGGTCACGGTGAACCGCGGGCAGGACGCGGTGCTGCCAGGCGGGCGGATCCCCGCGCCGCTCACGGCGTTCGGGCAGGACGTCGAGGTGGAGGCCCGTCCCGCGCCCGGCGATCGTGGCACCGAGCTCCGTGCCCGGTTCGGTGGCGGCGGCCCGGATTCACGGGGTCGGCTGCGGGCCGCTCTGCGTGAGGCGAAGCAACTCATCGAGGTCGGCGAGGTGCTCCGGGTGGATCCGGTCCCCCACGGCCGACGGAAGGCCACACCCACCGGCGCGTTGGTGGACGTGGCGACGAAACGGAGCAACGAGGAGGGTGTGCTGTGAAGGCGCTCTGTTGGACCGGGGTCAACGAGACCGCGGTGGAGACGGTGGAGGACCCGAAGATCCTCAACGAGCACGACGTGATCCTGAAGGTGCGTCTGAGCACCACCTGCGGGTCGGACCTGCACCTGCTCGGCGGGTACATCCCGACCATGCGATCCGGTGACGTCCTGGGACACGAGTTCATGGGCGAGGTCGTCGAGACGGGATCGGCCGTCACGAAGCACAAGGTGGGCGACCGGGTCGTCGTCTGCTCGTTCATCGCCTGCGGGCAGTGCTGGTACTGCACCCACGGACAGTTCTCACTCTGCGACAACGGCAACCCGAACCCGGGCTTGACCGAGGCGATGTGGGGGTCGTCGATCGGCGGCTGCTTCGCCTACAGCCACGCGCTCGGCGGGTTCGCAGGCAGCCACGCCGAGTACGTCCGCGTGCCCTACGCCGATCAGGGGGCGTTCACGGTCCCCGACGGCGTGTCCGACACGGCCGCCCTGTTCGCCTCCGATGCCGCACCCACCGGGTGGACCGGAGCCGACCTGGCCGGGATCACACCGGGTGACACCGTCGCAGTGTGGGGCGCCGGTGGTGTGGGCCAGATGGCCGCTCGTGCAGCGATGCTCCTCGGCGCCGAGCAGGTGATCGTGATCGACCGTCTGCCCGAACGGCTGCGACAGGTGCGCGAGCACATCGGTGCCGAGACGCTCGACTACACGAGCGACGCCGTGCTCCCGGAACTCAAGGAACGCACCGGCGGTCGGGGTCCCGACGTGTGCATCGAGGCCGTCGGCATGGAAGCGCACGGCACCGGACCGCTGTACCTGTACGACCAGGCCAAGCAGCAGCTGCGCTTGCAGACCGACCGGCCGACCGCCCTGCGCGAGGCCATCTACGCCAGCCGGAAGGGCGGCAGCCTGTTCTCGCTCGGGGTCTTCGGTGGGCTCGTCGACAAGTTCCCGTTCGGCGCGATCATGAACAAGGGCATGACGGTCCGCGGCGCCCAGCAGCACGGGCACCGCTACATCCCGATGATCCTCGACCGCATCGCCGCGGGAGAGATCAGCACCGAGCACCTCGCCACGCACGTGATGCCACTGTCGCAAGGGCCGCGCGGGTACGAGATGTTCAAGAACAAGGACGACGGCTGCGTCCGCGCCGTCTTCACCCCCGACGTGTGACGACCGACCACGCAGCACCCAGGGGGGAAGGAAGGATCGTGAGGGTACGACGATGAACGATCGGATACTCTCCACGCGCCGGGCCCTCGTCATCGTGGGGATCGGGGTCCTGGTCGGGGTCGCGCTGACCTTCACCGGGGCTCCGTCCCTCGGGCCGCTCGCCGCCTGGTGCACGGCCGGCCTGATCGCGCTGGTCCAGGTCTGGCACAAGTGCTGGCGCCAGGACGCCGACGGCACCGAGCGTCTCGCACGCGAGGAGTCCGAGACACGGGTCAGTGACAACGCGCTCATCGTGGCCTGTTTCGCGAGTCTCGCCGCCGTCGTGCTGGCGCTCAGCGAAGCCAGCCAGGCGCGAGATCCGGCCTCGGTCGCGGCGGTCATCCTGGGTGTGCTCGGCACGATGGTGGCGTGGGCGTTGGTCAACACGGTCTACGCCTTGAAGTACGCCCGGATGTTCTTCCTCGACCACCGGGGCGGTGGGTTCGACGTCAAGCAGGACGGGCGGCCGACCTACAGCGACTTCGCCTACTTCGCCTTCACGATCGGCATGTCGTACGCGGCACCAGAGGTCGAGCCGGACGACAGCGAGACCCGGCGGAAGGCGTTGCCGCACGCGCTGCTGTCGTACTTCTTCGGGACGGTGCTGATCGCGGTCGCCATCAACCTGGTGACGAACCTCGGTCAGGGGTGAGCGGAGGAATCCTCGTCGCCCCTAGGATGACCGGCGTGACCGACCTCGCTCCTGACCAGACCGCGCCGAGCGCCGCCGGGTCCCCCGCATCGGCAGCCGTGCCGGTACCGCCCCTCAGCCTGCTCGCGGTGGTGGCGATCGCCCTCGCGTTCGTGGCACCGATCGGCGGTCTCGTCGTCGGGTTCATCGCGCGGCGCGACGTGCGGCTGACCGGTGAGCGGGGCGACGGCATCGCGTTCGCAGCGATCCTGATCGGGGCGACGCTGACGTTGTTCGGGGTCATCGTGCCGCTGTTCCTCGGCGGTGCCGGGTTCTTCGACCTGGACCTCCAGCTCTGAGCACCGGACGCCGGTCGTTACCCTGATCGAGTGGGGAACAATGACGACGTCTCGACGCTGATCCGCCCGGCCACGCTCGCTGATGCGGATGCGATCGCCCACGTGCACACGGTGTCGTGGCGAGAGACCTACGGCCGGTTCGTCGACGACCCGGACACGAGCCCGTGGTTCGAGGCGGGTCGTCGGGTCGACATGTGGCGGTCGACGCTCGAGAGTCCCGACGTCCGAGAAGCCGTCCAGGTCGCCCTCGACAGCACCGGCGTCGTGGGCTTCGCCGCGGCGCAGACGACCCCCGAGCCGGATGCCGTCCGCCCCGAGGAGCTGACGACGCTCTACGTCCTGGCACGTGCGCACGGAACCGGAGCCGGCCAGGCACTCCTCGACACCGTGCTCGCCGATCGTCCGGCGTCGCTGTGGGTGGCCGCGGACAACCCGCGGGCGCACGCCTTCTACCGGCGGAACGGCTTCACGCCCGACGGTGCCGAGTCGGCGTTCGGACCCATCCCCCGGACCGTGCGTCTGGTGCGCTGAACGTCAGTCCCCCGCCGGCGCGGAGATGTCCCACACGGTGGTCTCCTCGTACTGCTCGGACCAGCCGCGGCGCATCCGGGCGGCGGCACGGTCGAACGCGTCGACGACGTCGGTGTCCGGCGTCAGCAGCGCCTGCAGGCGGATGCCGTCGTAGAGGGCGAGCAGCTGCTGTGCCCCGCGGATCGGGTCCATCGTCGCCGGTTCGCGGCCGGTGCGGACGTCTTCCTGCAGCGCGGTGCGGACGGTCTCGCGGAACTGCAGGTACGCGGACCGGTAGTAGTCGGCGCCGTCCGTCGACGGGTCGGTCGAGATGGCCAGCGTCGCGGCGATCAGGCGCATGAGGGACGGGTCCTCGGCGTGGGCGGAGAGCAGCGCGTGCAGGAACGCCACCGTGCCCTTCTCACCGGCGAGCGGCAGCAGCGGTGCCGACACCGCGCGGGTCCACCGCATCACCGCGGCGGCCAGCAGTGCGTGCTCGGAGGGGAAGAGCTCGAGGATCTCGGCCTGCCGCATCCCCGACCGGGACGCGACGCCCTCGAGCGAGAAGCGTGACAGTCCCCCGTCGTGGATGACCGCGATCGCACCGTTGATCGCCCGCGTGCGCGGGACTTCCTCGTCGGCGGCGTTCTGGTTCGTCAGTGGTGCCAGCGGGTGCTTCCGGAACCAGTCCAGGAGGGCGCGAGCGCGGGAGGCCCCGAACGCCGGATCAGTCGGGCGACCCGGGCTGAACAGGTCGCTGAACCCCGGAACGTCGTGCATCAGCGGGTCGAGGGACTGGAACGCCATCGACCAGTCCGGGAACGAGCGCTGGGCGATCGGCTCGTCGAGCAGCACCCGGACGTTCGTGTGCCGCGGGTCAGCCCGGACCTGGTCGAAGCGCTGCCGGACGACGTCATCCTCGCCCTCGATGATCCCGATGCAGTTGTCATCGCGGTGCGCGAGCATGCCGGTGATGCCGAGCCGGGTGTTCTTCTCGCGACCGACCGCCAGGATCTGGGCGAGTTCGGAATCCGTGATCGGACGGGTCTGGGTGCTGGTGTAGACGAGCGATCGCATGGTGCTGCTTCCTGGTCGGACGGTCCCCCGGTGTGTGGGAGGCGCCGCCGTGTCGAACCCGAATCGACTCGACGGCACCTCGTGGTCACCGTAACCAGCGGCGACCACCTTCACTGCGACGCAAGACGGTCCGTGGCTGTTCGGCACCCGGAGGATGCCGACCTCTGAATGGAACCATCTGCCCGAGTCCGGCGGTACCCCCACAACGGGGAACGCACGTTCTCCGGCCGCATTCCGGGGCGAGCGTCAGTGCGCGCGGTCGCCCGACGGCGGCGTCTCGAAGATGCGCTCGCCCGTCGTCGGGTCCCACCCGATGGTGCGGGGTTCCGCTGCTCGCGGGCGTCGTGCGTCCCGCGGGAAGAACGGACGGGCACTGGGCAGGTAGCTGAGCACCGCGGCGACGACGACGCAGAAGGCGTCGACGAGGCTCCAGTCCACGCCGTCGGTGGCGATGGTGAGCACTTCGCTGCAGGCAGTCAGCCCGGCGATGATGGCGAGCCAGAGACGCGCGTTGCCGGAGCCTCGTCCCATCCGCGTCGCCAGCCACACGAACAGGGCCGACCAGGCGAGGACGAGGACGAGCCCGAGCGACGCCCCGATGATCGCGCCGCCGGCTTCGCGCATGGACACGACCATGCCGGGCGCGGCGGCCACGAGGCTGATGATGACGGAAGCCCACCAGAGCGCCACGGCGATCGTGACGACCCGCGGTCGCGTGCGCTGTTCGGTGTGCTGTTCCATCAGGTGCTCCCCCGTCGTTCCGCTGGATGCGGCTCGACGATCCTACGGTCACGGATGACGCGCTCCGGCCCTGCGCGATCGGCGGAGGACGACCAGTCCGACGGTCAGCCCGGCTGCCAGTAAGGCGAAGGTCAGGAACGATGCGAACACGATCGTCACCAGCCGGTCGTGCGGCGCGTCGACACCGAGGAGCAGGCGCAGCATCAGCACCGGCACCACGACGGACGCTGTCCATGAGGCGATCACCAGCACGGTGAGCAGGACCACTGCGCCCCGGTGCGGAGCCGTCCCGGGAGCGATCGTCATGCAGCCATCCAACCAGTGGCCCGGCGCGCACGATCTAGGGGCGGTAGTCCTCGCGACGCGGCAAGAGCTCCGCCGCGTGGGAATCGGTGTACGGCTTCGCGCCCAGCATCCCGCCCATCGTCTTGGCGACCGTCGTGAGCAACGCTCCGAGTCCCCGTGCCACGATGCTCAAGATCTTCATGGTGCCCCCTCGTCGGACCGACCCTCGGTGTCGGCCTCGTCCCGTCACACCGTACGCGCAACAGCCGGATTCCCGCCAGGGACGGCAGACTCTCGGTCCCGTCGTCGATCGACGTCGCGCATAGGCTGGACGCCCGACCGGGGAGGAGTCGCGATGCCGGTGGTCCGTGAGCGAGTGCCGTTGTGGCGCACACCCTGGTGGCACCCTCGCCGCTGGGAGGCGCGGATGTGGGGGCTGCTCGTTGCGGCTGCTGCTGGCGGCGTCCTCCGCGAAGTGGCGCATCCGTTCTACGACGACGGGGTGCGGGCGGTCGCGAACTGGCTCGCCCTCTGCATCCCAGGATGTGTGATCGCGTACGTCGTGGTCGGTCGGTGGAAGAAGGGCCTGACCACGCTGTGGAAGCCGTCGTGGCGCGAGCTCCGACGGATCCTTGTGGCAGCACCGCTCGGGCTGCTGGCCCTGCGCCTGCTCATCGAGGACGACGACGGGTGGTTGTGGCTGCTCGCCGGGGTGTCCGCCGCGCTGTTCGCGCTCGCGGTGGCTCGCTGGGTCGCTGCGCGCCGCGATCGTCGACGTCGGACGAATGCCTACGGGACGGTGTCCGCTGACCCGTACGCGTAGCTCCCGACGGGGTTCGTCGATCCCCTACGCGTCCTGTGCCGAGTTGGTCTTCGACGGTAACCGCGATGCCACGAGCGTCCCGACGAGCGCCACCACCGCGAAGGCCGCGAACCCGAACGGCAGCCCGATCGCGCTGCCGACACCACCGACGACGAGTGGTCCGACGGCGTCCCCGGTCTCACGCCCGAGCTCCGCTGAACCCATGGTGCGACCGAGCCGATCCGGCGGAGTCGTCCCGGCGAGGTGCGCGAACGCGACGGGTGTCAGCGTGGCGACACCGGCCCCGGCGAGCAGGGCCGCGATGAAGACGGCCACCGCCGAGGGTGCGACGGCGACCACCAGGAACGCAGCGGCCACCGCGGCCGTCCCGGCCACCCCCGCGACCCCGGTGCCGAGACGCCCGGCGTCGTGCAGCCGCCCGGCGACGGGCTGCACGAGCGACGACGTCACGGCGAGGACGGCGACCGCGAGCGTCGACACCAGGAGCGGGATGCCGACCTCGGTGCCGAGCGCCGGGAGCATCCCGGTCAGCGCGCCGATCGCAGCGCTGCCGACGGCCAGGACGACGACCGGGATGAGGAACTGGCGGTCCGTGGCAGCTCGGACCATCACGGCGAGCGTGGCGCGCTGCCGGGGCAGGGGCACGATCGGCTCGACGGCGACGAGCACCGCCACCGCCGTCACGAGAGCCATCGCGACGAGGATCCCGAAGAGCCACTGCGTGCTGCCGAACTGCACCACGAGTGCACCGATGACCGGTCCCCCGGCGTAGCCGAGACCCTTCCACGAGCCGTACCGACCGAAGTACGTCCCGCGGCGGTGCGCCGGCACGAGGCGGGCAACTGCGGCGGACGATGCGGGCGAGAACGCGGAGGCGCCGGCACCCTGCAGCAGACGGGCGAGCCCGAGCCAGAACGGACCGGTCCCGAAGACGCCGATGAGTGAAGCTGCCGCGAAGACAACGAGTCCGCCGACGATCACCGGTCGCGGGCCGATGCGGTCGGACAGTGCGCCGAAGACCGGCTTGAGGACGAGTTCGGCGACGTCGTAGAGCGCCAGGAAGAGCCCCAGCCACGCGAGCGTCAGGCCCAGTTCGAGGTGCTCGCCGCCGACCGCCGCGGCGATGCCGTTCGCCCCGAAGGCGGTCACGAACCCCGCGGCGTACAGCGGAGCGAGCCGAGGGGCAGTGGTCGTCAACGAGGCGGTCACGTGCTCACCTTGGCCGACCGCGCTCTGGTCCACCAGCCCCTCGTGGTCGACACGCGGGCCAGCGAACGCCGCGCGCCCTGCGACGAGGCCGGCTGACTCGATCTGGGCCATTCCAGTCGCCGTCGAGGGAACTCCGTCGCTACAGCCGGATCGCCCACTCGATGGTCGGCGGTGCTCCGCCGCCGTGTCGGAGGGCGTAGTCGTCCAACACCGCCCGGCGGACGTCCACACCGCTCGCGAATCGTTCCAGGTGTGTCAGGAGCCATTCTGCCGGCGCCTCGTCGATCATCTCCTGCCACGTCGGGCCGAGCACTTCGTCCAGTTCGAGCACGGCAGCGTGGGTGTCACGGCCGTCGAACTCGTAGACCGCGACTCGGCGCGCGGTGAACGCCAGCCAGACTCCTCGTTCGACGACGACGTCACCGGGGTCCCGATCGTTCCGCTGCCACTCGCAGACCTTGTGGAACAGCACCGGCGTGGTGCCGCGTCGGGCACGCTTCCGCCTCCGGCCGATCTGCATGACCACCACCGTACCGGGCGGGGTCCACGGAACATCGCGGTCCTGGCGGACTGGGAACGGCGAGCAGACCGGAACGAAGAAAGCCCCCGGCCGGACCTGGTGGTCCTGCCGGGGGCTTCGTGGTGGTGGGCGATACTGGGATCGAACCAGTGACCTCTTCCGTGTCAGGGAAGCGCGCTACCGCTGCGCCAATCGCCCAAGTCCCTGCGTGGACCGGAGTCCATCAAGGTCTTGGAGGGTGGATCTGGAGGTGGGGACGGGATTCGAACCCGCGTGGACGGCTTTGCAGGCCGCTGCCTAGCCTCTCGGCCACCCCACCATCGAGGTTCACGTCTCCGTGAGTACCCGAACGGTGGGATACCCTCTGGTGAGTCGCGGGCCTTCGAGAAGACCCACACTCGAGCGGATGACGAGATTCGAACTCGCGACCCTCACCTTGGCAAGGTGATGCGCTACCACTGCGCCACATCCGCACTTGTCGTTCCGCTGTCGCGGCGACGACGTAAACTCTATACGCACCGGGGCACTTCCACCAAAATCCTCCCCGTTCACCGGGCGTGTCCCCCGAGTTCATGCGGATCGGGGCGGTTCGACACCCCCTGCGGGCAGCGCGCCACACCCGGGCCGCGCGACGTGTTCGATGCACCGCCGGACTTCCGCTAGTATCGATCCGCACGAACAGTGCAGGGGGCGATTGGCGCAGTTGGTAGCGCGCTTCGTTCACACCGAAGAGGTCATCAGTTCGAGTCTGGTATCGCCCACACAGCAACACACACCACCGACAAGAGCCCGACGCAGCAGCGTCGGGCTCTTGTCATCTCATCAGGCCGCAGCACGCGGGCCAGACCACCAGCACGATCGGACGAAGGGGCGCATGACCGACGTCGACCTCGAGTTCGCCCGGGTCCGAGCGGTCCTCGACCGTCCGACCCTGCGGCTCATGTCCCGGCCGACCAGCGCCACGGTCCTGGCCGTGTTCCGCACGGTCTTCGATCGCGACGTGCAGTACGTCCCCGCCGACCGCATGCACCTGCAGGTCGAGGAACACGTCGCGCGCCTGCAGGCGGCGGGTGCCCGCGTGCCCGCCAGCGACCAGGCGGTGCAGGCAGCCAGCGCGCAGACCGACAGCGAGCGGACCGAGGGCGAGCAGGAGGCCCGCCCGAACGGCCGCGCGCTGTGCCGCGAGTGGGTCGGCGCCCAGTGGCTCGTCCGATCCAACTCCCCTGACGGCGACGAGCAGTACTCCCTGACGAGCCACGCGCTCGAGGCGCTGAGCCTCGTCGACGCGCTGTCGGCCGACCGCGCCCTGATCAGCGAGAGCCGCCTGGCGATGATCGTCGACGCCGTGCACCGGTGGGCCGCTCGCGCCGAACCCGACCCCGACGTGCAGATCCGACGGATCGACGCCCAGATCGCCGAGCTGCAGGCCGAGCGGGAGCGCCTGGAGCACGGCGACGACGTCGTGGCCGTCGACGACGACCGGATGCGCGACGGGTACACGAACATCTCCGACCTGATCCGGCAGCTGCCGAGCGACTTCAAGCGCGTGGAAGAAGCGGTCGCGACGATGCACCGCTCGATCGTCGAGGACTTCCGGCAAGAGGTCCGCCCCATCGGCGAGATCCTCGACGACTACCTGGCGCGCACCGACAACCTGATGGAAGCGACGCCCGAGGGCCGTGCCTTCGAGGGCGCCTTCGAACTGCTGCGCGACGACGCCCTGCTCCTGCGGCTCCGCGACGACATCGCGACGATCCTGGCGCACCCGTTCGCGCAGGGCCTCGGAGCCGGCGAGCGTCGGGCCTTCCGCAACACCGTGACGATCCTGCGCCAGGGCATCGAGGACGTCCTCGCCCAGCGCCGTCAGCTCACCGCCACGCTCCGCGACCAGATCGTCGCCCACGACGTGGTGCGCGACCGCGAGCTCGACGCCGTGCTCCGCTCGATCAACCGCGGCCTCGCCACCCTGATGGACCAGGGCGGCGCACGCGACCGGATCCCGCTGCCGCTCCTACCGGCGGCCGCCGAGGTCGGCACGCTGCGCGAGCGCTTCTACGACCCGGACGCCGAGTCCGTGCCGCCGCCCATCGAGGAGCCCGACGACGACGTCTTCGAGGACCTCGACGTCGAGATGCTCCGCAAGCACGGTGGGCCGCTCCTGACCGAGCTGCGCGCGGCACTCCGCTTCGCCGAGGCCGACTCCAGCGTCGACGCGTTCCACGGGCTGCCGCCCGAGCAGCGCCGACCGGTCGAGCTCTTCGGCCTCGCGCACCTGCTGACGGGGCGCGACGACTTCGAGTCCGCCGCGCACGTCGCCGAGCACCGGACGGTCCGCCCCGACGGCACCGCGATCACCTTCCACATGCCCACCGCTGCGCTCGACGACGAGCGCACTCCGGTCGGCGACGCACACGACGAGAACGCACAGGAGGCACGGTGAGCGACACGACGCCGGCACCGGTCGACGACACGGTCCCCTACGACGACCCCGCATCCGTGATGCAGGACGACGAGCGTGACGAGTCCAGCTTCGCCCTCTTCGAGGGCGACGAGGGTCGGCTCGACGAGCACCAGCGACGCGCCCTGGTGGCACTGCTGCGGCACTCGTACGTCAGCTCCCGCACGCACCCCGACGAGTGGCGCGCGGTGCTCGACGCCGAGTACCAGCTGCGGTCCCGCCTGAACGACCTGTTCCTCGAGCTGCACGTCGACCGTGACCGCGAGGTCGCGTGGAAGCGCCAGGCCCGGTCGGAGAGCCAGCGCCGCACGTTCCCGACCCTGCTCCGCGACCTGCCGTACACCCGCGAGGAGACGATCGTCCTCGTCTACCTGCGGATGCGCCTGCGCGCCGACGCCCGACCGGGCCCGGACCAGGTCGTCGTCGACCGGTCCGAGATCCTCGGGCACGTGGCGGGCTTCCGTCCGGCGACCGCGACCGACCGCACCCGCGACGAGGGCCGGGTCGCGAAGGCGATCGAGCGCCTCGTGACCGCACGCATCCTGATCCGCACCTCCGACCCGGACCGCTTCCGGGTGGCGAGCGTCGTCGAGGTGCTGCTCCCCCTGGAGCGCCTGCTCGAACTGGAAACCTGGTTGCGGACCACCACCGCGCAGGGTGAGGCGACCACCCCGGGCGGCGAGCCGACGGACGGGGACGACCCGGGCCTCCCGACTGACGGCGAAGCCGAGACCGACACCGACGACGAAGGCGAGACGGAAGCGTGACCGACACGTTCGAGATCCCGGCGCTCTTCGACACGGTCGCGCAGTGGCGCGCCGAGTCGATGCAGGTCGTCAACTGGGGTGGGTTCCACGGCCACCGGCAGGTCGAGCTCTCCGGCATGGCGACGCTCATCTCCGGTGCCTCGGGCACCGGCAAGTCCACGCTGATGGACGCCTACCTGGCCGTGATGATGCCGTCCGACGTGCCGTTCAACGGCGCCTCGAACGACGCCACCACCGGCCGCGCCCGCAGCGCCGACCAGCGCAACCTGCTCACGTACCTGCGCGGCAAGGTCGACACCCGGCGCGACCCGGAGACCGGCAGCCTGCGTGACGTGAACCTGCGCGGCGACGACCAGACCACCTGGGGTGCGGCGGCGGTCACGTTCCGGAACGACGACGAGCGGCGCTTCACGGTGCTGCGTGCGTACATCGTGCCGAAGCGCGCCCGCGGGGTCGGCGACATCCAGATGACCATGGCGACGGTCGACGACACCTTCGACCTGCGCCGGCTCGAGGAGTTCGTGCCGTCGCGGTTCCACCACCTCGAGCTGACCGGCCGCGTGCCGGGGCTCGTCATCCGCGACACCTACCAGGAGCTCGCGTACACGCTGCAGACCCGGCTGGGCATCGGTGACTCCGGCGGCGGCAACCGGGCGATGCGCCTGCTCGCCCGGATCCAGGCCGGCCAGCACCTGCCGACCGTCGACGCGTTGTACAAGTCGCTCGTGCTCGAGACCCCCGGCACGTACGAGGCGGCCGACCGGGCCCTCGCGCACTTCTCCGCCCTCGACGAGGCGTACGAGGCGATGGACACCGAGGAGCGCAAGGTCCGCATCCTCTCCCCCATCACGGACCTGCACGACGAGATCTCGCGTGCGACCGAGGCCGCAGCGGCCCTGGACGGCATCGCGACCGGCGCCGAGGTGTCGCCGTTCGCGCACTGGACGGCCTCGCGGAAGCGCGATCTGCTCGACGCCGAGGTGTCGCGCAACGCCCGCGAACGCACGGCATCGCGCGCCGAGGTCGCCGCGGCCGAGGCCCGGCACGCCGCCGTCGAGATCGAGCTGCGCGACGCCGAGGCCCGGCTCCGCGACCAGGGCGGCAACGCGCTCGCCCAGCTCGAGGACCGCATCGAACGGCTCACCCGTGAGCGCGACGCCGTGGTCCGCACCCGCGCCACCTTCGACGAGCGCACGGCGGTGCTCGGGGTCCCGGTCTCCTCGGAGCAGGACTTCACCGGGATCCAGCGTGCCGCGCACGAGTTCCTCGGGTCGTACGCCGACGCGCGCACCGCCCTCGACGAGCGCCGCGACGCCCTGACCCGCGAGGAGTACCCGCTCCTCGACCGCGAACGGTCCCTGCGGCAGGAGCGCCAGTCGCTCGAGCACCGGCAGGGCGCGATGCCGCTGCCGATGCACGAGGCCCGGCTCGCGATGGCCCGTGCCACCGGCATCGACCCGGCCGAACTGCCCTTCGTGGCGGAGCTGCTCGACGTGCTGCCCGGCGAGGAGCGCTGGCGCACGGCCATCGAGTCCGTCCTGGCGCCCGTCGCCCGCACGCTGCTCGTCGACCAGGACCGCCTCGGCGACTTCAGCGAGGCGATCGACGCACTGCGCCTGCCCGTCCGCGTGCAGTTCGAGGGTGTGCCGACCGGCCCGCACCTGGACCTCGACGGCGACCCGGCGATGGTCTCCGGCAAGCTCTCCATCAAGCCGTCGCCGTTCAGCACCTGGGTGCGCGAGCGGATCGAGTCCGACCGCACCGACGCCCGCTGTGTCGCCTCGGCGTCGGACCTCGGCGGAGGTGGCCGCCGGGTCACCGAGTCCGGGCAGCTGCGCGACGGCCGTCGTGGCGCGCACGGTGACCGCCGGCAGTCGAACGTCATCGGCTTCACGAACGAGGCCCGCGTCGCCGCGGTCGAGCAGGAGCTCGCCTCGATCGCGCAGGACCTCGCCACGCTCGAGGCCCGCCGCACCGACGTCGCGCAGGACCTCACCGCGCTCGACGTGCTCCGCGCCGCGCACCAGCACGTGGTCGACGTCACGTGGGCCGCGATCGACGTCGACGGGCTCGGGACCTCCCTCGCCCGGCTCGACGAGGAACGGCAGGCGCTGCTCGCCGCCGACGACGGCCTGCGGACGCTCCGGGCCTCGGTCGCCCGGCTCCGGAAGTCCCTCGACGAAGCGGCCGACCGTCGCTCCGCCGCACGGCTGTCCGTCCAGCGGCTCGAGGAGCGCCACGCGGTGCTCGTCGACGGCCAGGACGCCGCCGCCGAGATCCTGGAGCGCTTCGACTCCTCGCCCGGTTCGCTGCCGGACGACCAGCAGTCCCGCCTGCTCGAGGAGACCTTCGAGGAGATCGGCGCCCCGGACGGCGTCGACGGGTTCGACGACGCGACCCGACGCCTGAAGCGCCGGCTCGAGGAGCGGCTCACGCAGGCGCTCGACGGTGCCGCGGCGGCCTCGACCTCGTTGACGCTGACGTTCCAGCGGTACCAGGACGCCTGGCCCGACCCGAACCTCGGCACGGGCGTCGCGTCGTACCCGGACTACCACGCGATCCTCGACCAGATCGTGGCGACCGGCCTGCACGCGCGTCGGAGCGAGTGGCGTCGACGCCTGTCGCAGTGGAGCGGCGAGGACCTCGTCCCGCTCGCCGGCGCCTTCGACCGCGCCGTCGTCGAGATCGAGGAGCGCCTCGAGCCGGTCAACGAGATCCTGCGGGAGCTGCCGTTCGGCGCGAACCGGGACCGCCTGAAGATCCAGATCCGCCGGGTCACCCGCGAGGACGTCACCGCCTTCCGTCGGGAACTCCGCGCGCTGTCGGCCTCGGTCGACACCGAGCTGACCGACGACGTGCTCGAGACCCGGTTCCGACGGCTGCGGCGCTTCATGGCGGTCATCCGGCCCGACCCCGACGCCGCCCGCGGCCGCACCACCCAGCGCGACGCGGTGCTCGACGTCCGACGGCACATGGAGATCACGGCCGTCCGGTACGACACCGACGGCAACGACCTCGGCGTGTACTCGTCGCTCGGCGACAAGTCCGGTGGTGAGACGCAGGAGCTCGTGGCGTTCATCGTCGGCGCCGCGCTGCGCTACCAGCTCGGTGACGAGACCCGCCCACGGCCCCGGTTCGCGCCGGTGTTCCTCGACGAGGCGTTCATCAAGGCGGACTCGGAGTTCGCCGGCCGTGCGGTCACCGCGTGGCTCCGGCTCGGGTTCCAGCTCGTCGTGAGTGCGCCGCTCGACAAGGTCACGGCGCTCGAACCGTCGATGGAGCGGCTCCTGTCGATGCGCAAGCACCCCGAGACGGGCCACTCGTCCATCACCGAGATCGCCCGGGTGGAGCCGGCCGCGGTCTGACGCGGGCCGGGTCTGGTGGCGGTCGCGGGGCGGTCGGCTGGTCAAGACACCCCGCTCAGGTTCGCCGAGGGGTCACGAACTGTCGCCTCGCGGCGGCGCCGCCGACAGTTCGTGACCACTCGACGCGCGGCAGGCGGGGTGTCCTGACCACCCGGCCCGCGCTCTGGACGCGACCGACAGCGGCCTGGAGGCGCGGTGCGGGCCCGCCACGGGCCTCCCGGCCGTCGTCCCGCCGGTCGCAACACCCCGCTCACCTCCGCGCGCTGGTCACCACGCGTCGCCTGGCGGCGCCGCAGCCGACAGTTCGTGACCACTCGACGCGCGGCAGGCGGGGTGGCCTGACCACCCGGCGGCCGGGCCGTCAGCGTGTCGACAGGTGCAGCACAGACGTTCCGTGACGACTCGCCGCTACGGTGATGGCGTGTTCGGACGCCGCCGCTCCCCCAGTCCCCGCCCCGACGATGCTCCCGGTCTCGGCATCGGGGCCCTCGTGCAGGTCATCGACACCGATCGGGGTGGCGAGCAGTGGGCCGACGAGCCGATCGGGGTGATCGTGGCACCCGGCGGGAGTCAGATCGGCGGGACACAGCGCACGTGGACCGTCGCCTTCGATGAGCCCGCGTACACGAAGGACGGCCGCGGCCCCTTCGAGCGCGCGACCGTCCTGAGTCGTCAGCTGGTGCCGGTCACGACCGACAGCGGCGAGTAGTCCGGGTCCGGACTCAGTACTCCTCGGAGCCGCTCTTCATCATGGCCGCGACGGCCATGCAGCACCCGACGCCACCGAGGACGCCGACGCCGATGATGATCCCTGCGATGAGTTCGAGCATGGGTGGTGACTCCTTGGTTGCGTCGGCGTGTGGCTCCGCTCAGGTTACCGGATGCCGCGCATGAGCCGCAGCACCGGCTTGGCCAGGAGCAGCAGGACCACGCCCACCACGACGGCGACCAGACCGAGGATCGTGAAGTACGGGGCCTCGTCCGCCGGGTCGTAGTAGCGGGACAGCACCCCGGTGACGGCGGTGCCCAGCGACACCGACAGGAAGAACAGCGCGACCATCTGGGTCTGGAACTTCGGCGGCGCGAGCTTCGTGGCGACGGACTGGCCGACCGGCGAGAGCAGCAGCTCCGCGAGCGTGAAGACCAGCAGGATGCCGACGAGCGCCAGCAGCGGCGTGCCGTTCTCGCCCGAGCCGGTGAACGGCAGGAAGAGCAGGAACGCGAGCCCCATGATCCCGGTGCCGAGGGCGAACTTTGTCGGGGTGGACGGCTGGCGGTCGCCGAGCTTGGTCCACAGCGCCGCGAACACGCCGGACAGCACGATGATGAAGACCGGGTTGATCGACTGCACCCACGACACCGGCATCTCCCAGCCGAACAGCGAGCGGTCGAGACGCTCGTCGGAGTAGACCGTCACGACGGTGAACTGCTGCTGGTAGAGCGACCAGAACACGGCACTGCCGATGAACAGCGGGATGAACGCGAAGACCCGCGACCGCTCGTCACGGGTGATGCCGCTCGACAGGATCACGACGAAGTAGCCGATGGTGGCCAGCACGACGACCGCCACCACGACGGTGGGCAGGTTGCCGACGTTGAGCAGGCCGGTCAGCACGGCGACGACGATGACGACGAGCGCGACGACGACGCCGGCTCCGATGAGCGGCAGACGGCGGCGGTCGACGGGGTTCGCCACGTGGCGGACGACCTCGGGCAGCTTCTTCCGCCTGATCGCGTACTGCACCAGGCCCGCCGCCATGCCGACGGCGGCGAGGCCGAAGCCCCAGTGGAAGCCGAGCGAGCTCTGCAGCAGCCCGGTGAGGAGCGGTCCGAAGAACGCCCCGAGGTTCACGCCGAGGTAGTAGAGCGAGAAGCCGGCGTCGCGGCGCGGGTCCTCGCGGCTGTAGAGGCCGCCGACGATCGTGGTGGCGGTGGCCTTGAGCCCGCCGGAACCGAGCGCGATGAGCACGAGGCCGACCCCGACCCCGGCCACCCCGGGGATGAGCGCGAGGGCGATGTGCCCGAGCATCACGACGATCGCGCTGCCGAACAGGGTCCGGTCCGCACCGATCAGCCGGTCGGCGATCCACGCCCCGATGATCGTGAACAGGTAGACCGCGCCGCCGTAGGCACCCATGATGCCGGTGGCGATGCCCTTGTCGATCCCCAGGCCGCCCTGCGTGACCGTGTAGTACATGTAGATGAGGACGATGCCCTGCATCCCGTAGAACGAGAACCGCTCCCAGAGCTCGACGGCGAACGGTGTCGAGAGTTCGAACGGTTGCCCGAAGAAGGTGCGTCCGGGACGGCCTTCGCGGTCCGCGGGGGTGGTACGTGACATGGCGGCTAGTCTGCCCCTGGCCGGGTGGGCACGCCCAATCGTCGAACCCCGCTCATGTCTTTGGAGGGTTCCCACGACCTCGTGACGGCACGGGCGACACGGGGTTGTGCGGCCCGCACGGCGTTCCCGCCACTGTCGGCACCGGTGTCTAGCGTGGACGGTGCAACACGGACACCGCAGTTCAGGAGGACTCCGCCCATGGTCGACACCGCACCCGCCCAGCGCACCACCCCCGCCAGTGGCAGCGACACCGCGCCGGACGTCGACGCGAAGAACGCCGCGCAGCACGCCGCGCCGAACGCCGACGCCGCCGGCGACCCGGCAGCGGGCACCCCGACCGCCGGGACGGACACCGACGTCCGCATCGACGTCGAGCTGGTGCAGGAGCTCCTGCTCGGACGCTGGGCCGAGGACCGCCGGATCTCCCGGCGGCTCGCGCTCGACCCCGCGATGCAGAAGATCGAGGGCCAGCCGATCCCCGAGCACCGGGCACGCGTGCTCGAGCAGCTCCGGACCCTGGTCGACGCCGGGGCGATCCAGCGTCCCTACCCCACCGAGTTCGGCGGCCAGGACAACCACGGCGGTAACCTGGCGGCGTTCGAGGAGCTCGTCGTCGCCGACCCGTCGATGCAGATCAAGGCCGGGGTGCAGTGGGGACTGTTCGGGTCCGCCGTGCACCACCTGGGCACCGAGGCGAACCACCGCGAGTTCCTGCCGGGCATCGTCTCGTTCGAGGTCCCCGGCTGCTTCGCGATGACCGAGACCGGCCACGGCTCGGACGTGCAGAGCATCGCCACGACGGCGACGTACGACCCCGCGACCGAGGAGTTCGAGATCCACACGCCGTTCCGCGGTGCGTGGAAGGACTACATCGGCAACGCAGCCCTGCACGGGCACGCCGCCGTCGTGTTTGCGAAGCTCGTGACCGCCGGTGTCGACCACGGCGTGCACGCGTTCTACGTCCCGCTCCGCGACGCCGACGGGGCGTTCCTGCCCGGCGTCAGTGGTGAGGACGACGGCCCCAAGGGCGGACTGAACGGCATCGACAACGGCCGGCTCGCGTTCGACCACGTCCGGGTCCCCCGCACCAACCTGCTGAACCGCTACGGCGACGTCGCCGAGGACGGCACCTACTCGTCGCCGATCGCCTCGCCCGGCCGCCGCTTCTTCACGATGCTCGGCACCCTGGTGCAGGGCCGGGTGTCGCTCGACGGCGCCGCGGTCGTCGCGCAGAAGATCGCGCTGCAGATCGCCCTGACCTACGCCATGCAGCGCCGCCAGTTCCCCACCGGTGACGGCACCGAGGGCGTGCTGCTCGACTACGGCCGGCACCAGCGCCGGCTCATCCCGCGCCTGGCGACGGTGTTCGCGCAGTCGTTCGCGCACGAGAAGCTCCTGCGCACCTTCGACGACGTCTTCAGCGGGCGTGAAGACACCCCGGAGCGCCGGGAAGACCTGGAGACCCAGGCCGCGGCGTTCAAGTCGATGTCGACCTGGTCGGCGCTCGACACCCTGCAGGAGGCCCGCGAGGCCTGCGGCGGTGCCGGGTTCCTCGCCGAGAACCGTCTGACCGGGCTCCGCGCCGACCTCGACGTCTACGTGACGTTCGAGGGCGACAACACCGTGCTGCTGCAGCTCGTCGGCAAGCGCCTGCTCACCGAGTTCCGTGCGAAGGCCCCGAAGGACCCGGCGTCCACCGTGAAGTTCGTGGCCGCCGTCGCGGCGTCGAAGCTGGCCGACGCGTCCGGCATCCGCCGCCTCGGCCAGACCGTGGCCGACCGCGGGTCCCTGGCCGCCAGCGTCGCCGACCTGCAGGACCCCCGCACGCAGCGCGAGCTGCTCGCCGGTCGGGTCGACACGATGGTCGCCGAGATCGGCATGCGCCTGGCGTCGGCCGGCAAGGACCGCGCCCGCGCCGCCCGACTGCTGAACCGCTCGCAGCACGAGCTCATCGAGGCGTCGAAGGCGCACGCCGAGCTCATGCAGTGGGACGCCTTCACCGAGGCGCTCGACGAGGTCACCGAGGGCGACACCCGCCGCGTGCTCGTCTGGCTGCGCGACCTGTTCGCGCTCGGCCTGCTCGAGCAGCACCTGGACTGGTACCTGCTGCACGGTCGGCTCTCGGCGCAGCGTGCCCGTGCGGTGTCGGCGTACATCGACCGGCTCGTCGCCCGGGTCCGGCCGATCGTGCCGCAGCTGATCGAGACCTTCGGGTACGAGCCCGGTCACGTCCGCGCACCGATCGCGCTCGGTGCCGAGCAGGCCCGACAGGACGAGGCCCGCGCCTGGTTCGCCGCCGAGGCCGCCGCCGGCCGGCTGCCCGAACAGGAGAAGAAGCCCCGTCCGTAACGGACGCGCAGCCCCGCCCGTGACGGACGTGCAGCCTCGCCCGTGACGGTCGCGCAGCCGCAGCCGTGACGGGCGTGGCTGCGTCGGGCGGCTAGGAGTCGGTCGGTCCCGACGGAGTCGAGCCGTCCGCGGCAGCCCCGCCACGTGCCCCGAGCGCCGCGCGCAGCTGCGCCTCGGCGTCGTCACCGGCTGCGGCGGCCTCGGCGTTCGCCTCGGCGACCGCACGCACGACCTCTTCGCGCTGGATCTTCACGCCGCGCGGGGCGTCGATGCCGATCCGGACGCCGTCGCCCCGGGAGTCGAGCACCGTGATGACGATGTCGTCGCCGACGAGGATCCGCTCGCCGACCTTCCGCGTGAGTACCAGCACCCGTTCAGCCTAGCGACACGACGGGGAGCCCCAGCAGGTCCACCGACCCGGGCGTGGCGGTCTCCCCCGCACCGATCGCCACGACACCGACCACGGGCAGCCGCGAGGCCACCGCGGACACCATCGCGGCCGAGTCCGCGGGCTTCCGCCCGACGTCGACCACGACCCACACCTGGTCGGCCTGCAGCGCGTCGCCGGTCGCCCGGTCGTCCCACGCGGCGACGGCGAGCACCGCGTGACCGTCGCGGACGCCGTCGGCCCGCGCCAGGATCGCGGCACGGCGGTCGGCGGCGTCCGTCGGCCGGAGCGCGTGCCGCACCGCGAAGAGTCCGGCGGCCGCGTCGACGTCGTTCGGCCGCCCGACCAGGAGCACCAGGTCGCCGTCCGCGGACCGCACGGCGGGCGCGGTGGACCGGGACACCGGAGCAGGCGAGGGCGCGTCGAGGACGCGGGACGGGCCTCCCGACCGGGCCTCGACGACCGGCTGCGCGACGGCCACCGCCTGCGTGTCGACCACCGTCTGCGCGTCGGCGGCGGCCTGGAGGCGCGGGTCGACCCCGGTGGGCGCGTCCGGCTCGGCCGGCGCGCGCGTCGGGCGCGGGGCGCTCGGCGTGATCCCGTCCGCCTGGAACCCGTCGAGCACCGACGCGAAGGCGTCGGCCCGCGTCGTCGCGGTGCCGTCGGTGCCGGCGATGCGTGCCTCGGCCGCCTCGGCGTCGGCGAGCAGCGCGGCGATGCCGACGCGCTGCACGGGCGAGTCGGCGATGACGACCCGGGCGGTGGGCTGGTCCCCCGGTTCCGG
This sequence comes from Curtobacterium sp. MCLR17_045, assembly GCF_003234405.1. NCBI lineage: Bacteria > Bacillati > Actinomycetota > Actinomycetes > Micrococcales > Microbacteriaceae > Curtobacterium > Curtobacterium sp. MCLR17_045. Next base: position 10,906 of record NZ_QKTB01000030.1, on the reverse strand, counting down.
CACCTCGACGGTGGCCTCGACGTGCGCCTTGCGGAACAGTCCGCCGAAGCCCGGCGTGGTCACGCGTTCGGCCGCGACGATCCGCGCACCCGCACCGAACTCGGTCCGGACCGCGTCGCGGACGGACTCGAGCGTGGCGCCGCTACGCTGCAATCGGGTCGGCGGCACGGACCACTCCCACGGTCTCGATGGTGGAGCCCGCGGCGGTGGCCTCCTGGTACGACAGCACCGGGAGCCCGTTCGACTGGGCGGCGACCATGCGGTGCACGGCCGGGCGGAGCTGCGGGGCGCAGACCAGGACGGCGGAGAGCCCCTGGTCCTCCACGGAGCGCACGGCGTCGCGGACGGAGCCCAGGACCTGCTCGATGCGGTGCGCGTCGAGCACGATCTGGCTGCCCTGCTCGGACGGCCGGAGCCCCTCGAGCATCGACTGCTCGAGCATCGGGTCGATCATGATGACGCGCAGGGTGCCGGCGTCGGTGTGCCGGGCGGCGAGGGCCGGGCCGAGGGCCGCACGGGCGGCTTCGACGAGCCCCTCGGGGTCGGTCGACACCTTGGCGCGGAGCGTGAGGGCCTCGCAGATCCGGCCGAGGTCGTTGATCGGCACGCGCTCGGCGAGCAGGCCCTGCAGCACCCGCTGCAGTTCGGCCATCGAGAGCATGCCGGGGACGAGTTCCTCGACCGCGGCGGGGTTGACCTGCTTGACGCCCTCGGTCAGGACCTTGACGTCCTCGCGGGTGAGCAGGCGCGCGGCGTTGTCACCGATGACCGCCTGCAGGTGGGTGACGAGCACGGAGACCCGGTCGATCACGGTCGCGCCGGTCATCTCGGCGGCGTGCCGGAGTTCGGCGGGCACCCACTTGCCGGTCAGGCCGAACACCGGCTCGACGGTCGAGGTGCCGGGCAGGCCGTCCAGGTGGTCGCCGAGCGCCAGGACGCTGCGGGCGGGCGCGGTGCCCCGACCGGCCTCGACGCCGGCGATCCGGATGGCGTACGTCGACGGCGGCAGGTCGATCGAGTCGCGGGTGCGGACCGGCGGGACGACGATCCCCATGTCGATCGCGATCTTGCGGCGGAGGGCACGCACCCGGCCGAGCAGGTCGTCCGAGGCGCCGGACACCATGTCGACCAGGTCGGGGGCGAGCAGGATCTCGAGGGCGTGCACGCGCATCTGCTCGAGCAGGTCCTCCGGGGTGTCGCCGGTCGGTGCCGCCGCCGCGAGTGCCTGCTGCTGGGCGGCGTCGGCCTCGGCCCGGGCGGCGTTCCGGCCGATGCGCCAGCCCGTGAAGAGCAGGGTCGCGCCGACGAGCAGGAAGGGCAGGATCGGCATGCCGGGGATGAACCCCATCGCGATCGCGGCGACGCCGGCGATCATCAGGGCGTTCCGCGACTGCGACAGCTGCGTCGCGGCCGAGGACCCCATCTCGGACTCCGCACCGGACCGGGTGACGATCATGCCCGTGGACACCGCCATGAGCAGCGCCGGGATCTGCGTGACCAGGCCGTCACCGATCGTCAGGATGCCGTACTTCGACAGGGCGTCGGTGACGGACAGTCCGTTCTGCAGCATGCCGATCGCGATGCCGCCGATCAGGTTGATGATGATGATCAGGATGCCGGCGATCGCATCGCCCTTGACGAACTTCGACGCACCGTCCATCGCGCCGTAGAAGTCGGCCTCGGCGGACACCGCGGCGCGGCGCTCCTTGGCTTCCTGGTCGGTGATCAGCCCGGCGTTCAGGTCGGCGTCGATCGCCATCTGCTTGCCCGGCATCGCGTCGAGGGTGAAGCGTGCCCCGACCTCGGCGACGCGCTCGGCACCCTTCGTCACCACGACGAACTGGATGACGATGAGGATGAGGAAGATGACCGCGCCGATGATGATCGACCCGGAGACGGCGACGTGGCCGAACGCCTGGATGACGTCACCGGCGAAGCCCTCGCCGAGCACCAGCCGGGTGGACGCCACGTTGAGGCCGAGCCGGAACAGCGTCGCGACGAGCAGCAGGGACGGGAACACCGAGAAGTCGAGAGGCTTCTTCACGAAGAGCGTCGTGAGCAGGATCACCAGCGCCAGCAGGATGTTGATGATGATCAGGAAGTCGAGCAGGAACGACGGCACCGGCAGGATCAGCAGCAGGATGATGCCGACGATGAACACCGGGACGACGAGCTTCGGCAGGTCCTTGCGGTTCATGCGGGGAGTCCTTCGGTCTGGTTCTCTGCGGTGCGCGGTGTGCGGAGCTTGCGGGGGCGGAGGTCACCGGTCAGGGTGGCGGGGTCGATGACGCTCGCGACCTCGTCCGGGGTGGTCGGCCGTGGCGGCGCGTGCGTGCCGGCAGCGGTGCCACGGGCCTTGAGCGCCATCACGAAGGACAGGACGCGCGCCACCGGCGTGTACAGGTCGACGGGGATCTCGTGCCCGAGCTCGCACGCGGCGTGCAGTGCCCGGGTGAGCGGGACGTCGCGGACGATCGGCACCCGCTCTTCCTCGGCTCGGGCGCGGATGACGTCGGCGACCGGTCCGGCCCCCTTCGCCACCACCCGCGGTGCGGACTTCCCCGGCTCGTACTTGATCGCGACGGCGTAGTGGGTCGGGTTCGTCATCACGACGTCCGCGGTGCCGATGGCCTGGATCATCCGGTTGCGGCTCATCGCGAGCTGGCGGGAGCGGCGCTGCGACTTCACCAGCGGGTCGCCGTCGCTCCGCTTGTTCTCGTCCTTGACCTCGCGCTTGGTCATCATCGTGCGCTTCCGGTTGCGGCGGATCACCACGAACACGTCGAGGGCTGCGAGGACGAGCCCGGCGACGATCGCGGCGCGCAGCAGGGTGCCCGACCCGGCGGCGGCGGCCTCGAGGACGGCCGACAGCGGCAGGGAACCGCTCGTCATCAGGACCGGCATGAGCCCCTGCACCGCGAACCACAGGACGAGCCCGACCACGGCGGTCTTGAGCAGCGCCTTCGCCCCGTTCCAGAGCGCCTGGGTGCCGAACACGCGCTTCAGTCCGGCGACGGGATCGAAGTGGTCGGGCTGCGGCGTCATCTTGCGGAAGTGCACCCCGCCCTGGGTGACGGCGGCGGCGAGCACCGCGACCGCGACGACCGCGAGCATCGGGCCGAGGGTCGCACCCATCGAACCGAGGGCGTCGGCGAGCAGGGCCTGCACGGCACCGAGCTCGGGGTCCTCGATGACCCGCTGCACGGCGAGCAGCTGGTCCTGCCCGGCGGCCGCGGCGTTGCCGATCGCGGCCGGGATCATGAGCGCCGCGACGGCGATCCCGATCCACGCGCCGAGGTCCTGCGAGCGACCGATTTGGCCCTTCTCGTGGACCTCGCGCATCCGCTGCTGGGTTGCCTGTTCGGAACGTTCTCCGCTGTCGGACACGTCGTCACCCCCGTCCCGTGATCGCCTCGACGGCGTCGCCGGTCAGCGACGACACCACCGAGGGCAGGGCCATGAAGAGCGCGCCGGCGAACAGGACGGTCAGGCCGATCTTGATCGGGAAGCCCATCTGGAACGCGTTGAGCGCCGGTGCCACGCGGGTCAGCAGCCCGAGGCCGACGTCGGCCAGGAAGAGCACGACGACGAGCGGTCCGGCGATCTGCAGGGTGGCGAGGAACATCTGCGACATCGCCGTCACGAGCATCGACGCGAGCCCGTCGACCGCGAAGGTGCCGGTGAGCGGCACGGCGTCGAACGACCGCACCAGACCGCCGACGATGAGCTGGTAGCCGCCCGAGGTGAAGAGCAGCGCGAGCGCGGTCATCTGGAACAGGCGGGTGAACTGGGCGCCGTTGACCTGGGACTGCGGGTCGAACGCCTGCGCGAGCGTGAACCCGCCGAACAGGTCGATGAGGGCACCCGCCGACTGGACGGCGGCGAACACCAGGAACACCAGGAACCCGAGGGACAGCCCGACGACGAGCTGGGTGAGCAGGGCGAGCAGGAACGGCCCCGTGTCGAGCGACTCGTAGCCGACGGCGACGCGCGGGGCGACGCCGATGGCGAGCCCCAGCCCGAGGATCACCTTGACGGTGCCGGGGAACGCCCGGTACGAGAACGGCGGCGCGATGACGAAGAACGCGACGAGCCGGACGCCGGCGAGCATGGTCGCCTCCAGACGGTCGGCGTCGATGCTGAGCTCCATCAACCGGCCCCGAGCAGCTTCGGGATCATGTCGAAGGCGACGTGCGTGAACGCGATCATCTCCGAGATCATCCAGTTGCCGCAGACCACCAGGGCGATCGCGACGGCGACGGCCTTCGGCACGAACGAGAGCGTGACCTCCTGGATCTGCGTCACCGACTGGAACAGCGAGATCGCGAAGCCGACGACGAGCGAGGTGATGAGCACCGGGGCGGCGAGCTTGCCGGACACCAGGAGCGCCTGGAGCACGAGGTCGATGACTGCCTGCTGGTTCATGCGTGCCCCCTAGACAACGTGGTAGCTCTCGATGAGCGACGTGATGATGAGGCCCCAGCCGTCGACCAGCACGAAGAGCAGGATCTTGAACGGCAGCGAGATCATGACCGGCGGGAGCATCATCATGCCCATCGACATCAGGGCCGCGGAGACGACGAGGTCGATCACCAGGAACGGGATGAAGATGACGAACCCGATGATGAACGCGCTCCGGAGCTCCGAGATGATGAACGCCGGGATCACCGTCGTCATCGGCACGTCCGCCATCGACTTCGGGTTGTCGAGCCCGGCGGCGCGGGTGATCAGGGCGACGTCCTCGTCGCGGGTCTGGTGGAGCATGAAGGTCCGCAGGGGCTTCGTGCCGATCTCGACGGCCTGGTTGAAGTCGAGGTGCCCCGCCAGGTAGGGCTGCAGGGCGTCGTCGTTGATGTGCCCGAGCACCGGTGCCATCACGAACAGCGACAGGAACAGCGCCAGTCCGGCGATCACCTGGTTCGGCGGGATCGACTGCAGCCCGAGCGCGTTCCGGGTCATCGCGAGCACGACGAAGATCTTCGTGAACGACGTCATCATGAGCATCAGCGCGGGCGCGACGCTCAGCAGCGTGATGCCGATGAGCGTCACCACGGCCGACGACGGGGTGCCGTCCGGGCCGTTCACGCTGACGCTGAAGTCACCGGTCGCGGGGGCGGTCGGGGTCGCCGGGGCGGTGGGTTCGACGACACCGGCGGCGTGCGCACCGGTCGTCGTGAGCATCAGGAACCCGGCCACGACCGCCAGGCCGAGCAGGACGAGGGCGACGAGTCGACCCGACCGTGCCAGCCGGTGCGGCCCTGCCGCCCTCACCCGGCCCGCCGGTTCCGCAGCGCGGCGGCGGCCTGGCGCCAGGTGTCGACCGACAGGATCGAGCCCTGCAGCTGCTGCGCGCTCGGCACGGCGCGCTGCGGGCGACGGTTGCGCGGGCGCATCGGCAGCGGCGCGACGGCGCTGGTCGCGTCGGTCGTGCGGGTCACGTCGTCCGTGCCTGCCGGGAGGCCCGTGGTGGCGTCCGACTGCTGCGCGAGTTCCCGACCGAACGCGTCGGCCGACGGGGCGGGACGCACGGGCAGCGCCACCGGTCCGGTCACGATGGTGAGTTCCGGCGCGGGCGCCTGCCCGCTGGTGAGCAGGTTGACCCCGTGCTCGGACACACCGAGGACGAGCCGCTCCCCCTCGACGTCGACCACGACGACGCTCGCCTTGCCGCCGATGCCCTGCCGACCGACGACCTCGACGGTCGCCGCACGACGGCCCGACGGCTTGCCCGAGAAGCGCTTGCGGCTCGCGCGGTGCAGCACCCACATGAGGGCGAGCACGACGCCGAGCGAGAGCGCGACGCGGAGGGTGACGACGAGGGTGTCCACGTGCGGGTCAGACCGTCTCGGCGACGTCGAGGATGCGGGTGATCCGGACCGCGTAGTCCTGGTCGACGACGACGACCTCGCCGTGCGCGATGAGGCGGCCGTTCAGCAGGACGTCGGCGGGGGCACCGGCGCTGCGGTCGAGCTCGACGACGGCGCCGGGCTCCATGCCGAGCACGTCGCGGACCGACATCCGGGTGCGGCCGATCTCGACCGTCAGGGTCATCTCGACGTTGTTGATCCGGCCGAGGTTGCCGGCGGGCAGGTTCGCCAGGACGGGCGCCGACACCGTGCCGTTCTCGCGGATCCGGATGCCGAACCACCCGGCGGGAAGGCCACCGGCGGCCAGTTCGAACACGACGGTGTCCGGGTCGGCCAGCAGCGACGCGGCCGACTCGCGGTTCGCCTCGCCGAGCACCCCGACGCCGAGGACCCCGGCCGCGGCCTCGAGTGACGGACGCAGGACGTCCGTGACGGCCACGATGCCGTGGTCGGTGCCTCCGGCGGCCGTGATCGACTCGAGGTCGGTGAGCACGAGCGCCAGGTCGGCCGACAGGCCGCCGACGAACGAGGCGACCACGGCGTCCGTCGCCGCGTCGAGCACGACCGGTGTCGCGCCTCCAGGCAGGAGCACCGCGGTCAAGGGGGCGGCCGTCGGGAGCTGCGCCGCGAGCGACTCGGCCGCTGCGGTGTGGAGGGTGGTCGTTTCGGTCATCAGTGCTGCTCCGTGCTCGTGGTGGTGACGACGATGCCGGCGAGGCGCGAGCCGTTCGCGCCGACCGCGGCGGTGCCGACGGGTTCGCCGTCGACCGCGATGGTGAGGGGCCGGTGCTGCGGGTGCGGCAGCGGCAGGACGTCGCCGACGGCGAGCCGCAGGACCTGCGTCGGCAGGACCGCGGCCGGGGCGAAGCGCAGGCTGACGCCCACGGGCACGCTCTCGAGCTGCGCGTCGAGCAGGGCTCGGGCGTCGGCGGGCGACACATGCGCGGCGGCCTCGCCGAGCTGCGGCAGGACGGCCTCGGCCGGCAGGGCCAGCGTGCCGGGCGCGATGCGGTCGCCGACCCGGATCGAGAACGAGGCGACGATCATCAGGTCGCCCTTCTGCGCGGCCTGGGCGAACTGGCTGTTGAACTGGAACCCGCCAACCGTGACGTCCTGCGCGAGCAGCCCGCCGAACGAGTAGCGGAGGTCGTCGAGGGCGTCCTCGACGATCTTGCGGACCAGGGCCTGCTCGATGGGCGTGAAGGTGCGGTCCGGGGTCGGCAGCGGCTTCGAGGCGCCCAGCGCGTGCGACACCCACGTCAGCGCGGCGTCGAGCGGGACCTGCAGCACGCCCTTCGGGGTCAGGCCGGTGATCGGCAGCAGCACCATGCCGGTGAGCGCGGGCAGCGACGCGGCGTACTCGTCGTACGTCGTCATCTCCACCTGCTCGCAGGTGACCTGGCTGACCGCGCGGACCTTCGCCGTCAGCTGCGTGCCCCACTGGCGCGCGAACGTCTCGAAGGCGAGTTCGAGCACCCGGGCGTGCTCACGGGCCAGCGTCGACGGGCGCGCGAAGTCGTACACCTCGGGCGCTGGCAGGGTCTCGGTCACGGGTGCGTCTATCGGTCACCTGTGGGGCACCCGTCAGTGCTGTACCCCGTAGTGGGGCGGTGGCGTCAGCGCTGGTGCCCTCCGGGCGCTGCGTGTCTCAGCCCTGCTGCGCTGCGTGTCCCAGCCCTGTTGCGCTGCGTGTCTCAGCCCTGCTGTGCTCCGTCCTGCGCCTTGGCCAGCGCTGGCATGAGGGCGCTGACGTCCTGGTCGGCGTTCGACAGGACCACGATGTCGACCCGCCGGTTCAGGGCGAGGTCCCGGTCCGTGCCGCCCTTCGCCAGCGGTCGGCTCGACCCGAACCCGACGCTCTGCACGTGGTCGCCGGGCATCCCGCCCCGTTCGACCAGGTCGCGCAGGACCCCGGTCGCCCGCGCGGCGCTGAGCTCCCAGTTGGTGGCGTACGGCGCGGTCGAGTTCCGCTGGTCGGCGTGGCCCTCGACGCTGACGTCGTGGGCGGAGGTCTTCAGCACCGGCGCGATCGCGTCCATGATCGACCGCGCCTGGTCGGACAGGTCCGCGCTGTTCGTGCCGAAGTACGTCTCGCTGCCGATCAACCGGACGATCAGGCCGCGGGCGTCCACGGTGAACTGGACGTTCTCGGTCTGACCCGCCTTCGCCAGGTTGCGCTGGATCGCACGCTCGAGCTTCGTCAGGTCGTCGAGCTCGCGCTTCGCCTCGGCGAGGTCCTGCTTGCTCGCCGTGGTCGGCACCACCGTCGACGCGGGGTCGACGTTGGTGTCCTTCGTGCCCGACGAGGCGGTCGAGTGGTCGGCCTGGGACTTGTCCGTCGAGTAGCCGGAGCCGTCCTCGACCTGGTCCTTCGTCACGACGGTGCCACTCGCGGTGTCGATCTTCTGCGAGTCGACCTCGCCGAAGCCGGTGGCGAGCGACTGCTTCAGCTGGATGTACTTCTCCTGGTCGACGGTGGACATCGCGAAGAGCACGAGGAACATGCACATCAGCACCGTGATCATGTCCATGTACGACGCCATCCAGCGCTCGTCGGGGTGCTCGGCCTCGTCGTGGGACTTCTTCGCGCGACCGCGGCCGCGGCCCCGGGGGTTGGCGCTCACGGTCAGGCCGCCAGCTGCTGGTCGTCGGCCGCGTCGGCCTTCTTGCCGGCCTTGCCGCCCTTGCCGCCCATGTCGGCGCGGGCGGCGGGCGGGACCATGGCCTTCAGCCGCTCGCCGAGCAGACGGGGCTGGCTGCCGGCCTGCACCGCGAGCAGCCCCTCCATCAGGAGCGTCTGGCGGTCCGACTCGAGCTGGGCGAGCTTGCGGAGCTTGCCGCCGATCGGCAGCCACATGAAGTTCGCGGTCAGCAGGCCCCACAGGGTGGCGACGAACGCGCTGGCGATCAGCGGTCCGAGCTCGTCGGGCTTGCCGAGGTTCGCGAGCACGTGGGTCAGCGAGACCACGGTGCCGATGATGCCGACGGTCGGGGCGAAGCCGCCGAGGCCCATGAAGAACGCACTCGCGCTCCGGGTCGGGGCCGCGTTCGACTCGATCTCGTCCTCGAGCAGGATCCGCAGCTCGTCGCCGTCGGTGCCGTCCGCGATGTTCTGCAGCGCCTTCTTCATGAACGGGTCGTCGTGCTTGTCGGCCTCCTGCTCGAGGGCGAGCAGGCCGTTGGCGCGGGCCGTCTCGGCGAGTCCGACGACGTCGTCGATGACCGACGCCGGCGGGGTGACCTTGCCGGTGAACGCCTTCGGCACGGCCTTGAAGCTGGCGATCGCGTCCTTCAGCGTAGTGCTGGCGATGCCACAGCCGATGGTGGCGCCGAACACGAGCAGCATCGGGGCGGGCAGGAAGAGTCCACCGAGCTCGACGTGCTCCATCTGGACCATGCCGAACAGGGCGCCGAAGGCGAGCAGGATGCCGACGATCGTTGCGATGTCCACGTCAGCGACCCCCGTCCAGCGCGCGGCCGTGCTGCGTGGAGCGGAGTGCGGCGACCGGGGCGAGCGTCGGCTGCGGGCCGGTGTTCGTGCTCGAGCGGGGGGCCTGGTCGGTGCCGTAGGCCATCCCGACGATGCGTGCGCGGTACGCGGCGATCAGGTCGATGACGTCGGCCATCGACTCCCGCACGATGTACTTCGCGCCGTCGACCATGATGAGCGTCGTGTCCGGCGTCTCCTGGATGCGCTCCACGAGATCGGGGTTCACAGCGAATCCGCTGCCGTTCAGTCGTGTGACGACGATCATGGCCCGTCCTGGTTCTCGATCGTCCCGCCGCCGTCCGTGGGGCGGGATGCGGGCCCGTCCGTGGGCCTGCACGGAGGACTATCGGCGGGTGCGACGGGTGCGTTAGCGACGCGTTCTGGCCGTCTCAGGTGATCCCCAGGAAATCGCTGCATCCGATCGGGGTGCTCCGGCGGTAGTGGGGGTACGACGTCGAGGACGACGTCGTCCGCACCGGCCCGGACAGGCCCGAAGGAGACACGTCATGCGCAAGACACTCGCCACCGGCCTCAGCGCCGGTGTCCTGTTCGCCGCCGCTGCGGCCGTACTGCCCGCGACCGCTGCGACCGCCGCCACCGGCGAGGCGACGCTCTCGGTCCTCCATGCCGTCCCCGACGTCACCGTCGACGTGTACCTCGACGGCGAACGGGCCATCGACGACTTCACCCCGGGCACCCTCGCCGGCCCGATGATGGTGCCGGCCGGTGCACACCAGCTCGCGATCACCGCCTCGGACGCCACCGACGCGTCGAAGCCGATCATCGGCCCGGCGGACGTCTCGTTCGACGCCGGCGGCAACTACACCGCCGTCGCCCACGACGCCACGGACGGGTCGCCGACCGCCACGGTGTTCACCAACGACACCTCGGCCGTCGCCGCCGGCCAAGGACGCCTGGTCGTCCGGCACGTCGCCGCAGCACCGGCCGTCGACGTCCTCGCCGGTGGGAAGGCCGTCGTGTCGAACCTGTCGAACCCCGACGAGCAGGCACTCGAACTGCCGGCCGGCACCGTGTCGGCGACCGTCGCCGCCACCGGGACCACCGACCCCGTGATCGGCCCGGCAGACGTCGCGGTCACCGCGGGCTCGTCGACCATCGTCTACGCCTGGGGCAGCCTGGACGACGACGACCTCGCCCTCGCCACGCAGACGATCGCGGACCTCGGTGGCACGCCGAACGGCGTCCCCGCCGGGAACGCCGGTCTCGTGGCCACGAACGACCAGGACCCCCTGCCCCTGGTCGGCGCAGCGGCGGCCGCACTGGCCGCCGCTGCCGCGATCGGGGCCGTGGTGCTCCGCCGCCGGCACGCAGCGACCCGCCGCTGAACGTGCCACGCCCCGTCGTGCGGTCCGCCACGGTGACGCTCGTCGTCGCCGTGGCGGCCGCCGCCCTGACCGGGTGCTCGTCGGCCGGGACCACCCCCGGCGGGCAGCCGTCCGTCCTGCCGACCACCACCCCCTCACCGGTCCCGTCGGCGTTCTCGACCGAGGTCCCGCAGCAGGCCGCCACGATCCCCCCGGTCCGGGAC